>JALGTR010000032.1 GCA_029821265.1 Candidatus Zipacnadia bacterium | reverse complement strand
CAGCGACGGCTTCAACTATCAGATCCTCGATGTGCTCTACCCGGAGGTGCTCGACGGAATCAACCCGGTTGAGATCGCCGCCGGCAACGATCCGGAGGAGATGTTGCAGAAGTACCCGGGCATCTTCATCCACGGTGGAGTGGACAAGCGCGAGCTGGCGAAGAGCCGCCAGCGATTGCGCACGGAGGTCGCGGAGCGGTATCGCAGTGCGTGGAAACACGGGACGTATGTGCCGCACACCGACCACGGTGTCCCACCGGACATCCCGCTGCGTAACTTCCTTTACTACGTGGAGCTGGCGAAGGGCTTCTGCAACGGTGAGAGCCTGGAAGATTACGAGCCTCCGTGTGAGCTTGAGGAGCAGCTCGGTCCGATCGAGGAGATGTTCGACCATCGCTCCGCCATCGCCCGCGCGTACGGTGGCGAGGAGTAGCGCTCGCCGAACTCCCCGCCGCGCATGACCACGGCGTTCACCTCGCGGCGCAGGGCATCTTCTGCCTCGCGCCGCAATGGCACCTCGCTCTGGACTGTGGAGGACGCGAGATCCGCCAGCCGCGCGATGTCGCGCAGATGCCGCTCCTCATCCGGCCGTGCGAGCAGCAATCCGAGGATGCGCCTGCGGGCCTTCGGCCAGAGAAGCTTCGCCAACGAGCTTTCTGTTCGCATGACATGAACGAAACGATTGTACCGTAAAAGCGAACAGCGTGCAGCGCGAAGCGGGCGCTTGCCAGTGTCGGCCCGGCCCGGTATCATCTGATTGCGGGCGCTCTCCCCCGCAACGCGTCATCTCGCCTCGTCAGCGCGTGAAGCATGGCATCCGCTATCGAGCCGCAGGACAATCGGCCGCGCGCATCCTCCACTGTCGCCGCGACGGTGCGCGAGCATCTCACACCGGGCCTGATCTTCGTGCTGCTCGCGATCTTCTCGCGTATGCCGCGTGTCCTGCGCCGCCCGATCATCGATTTCGGCGAGACCGCGGCGCTGGTCTTCGACTTCGAGCTCTACAAGCTTCTGCTGCTGGTTCCACTCGCCGGCCTGCTTATCGCCGGACTTCTGCATCCCCACAGGCGCGTGCTTCGCGTCGATCCGCCGCTGCTCATCCTCCTCGCGTTCTTCGGCTGGGCGCTTCTGTCGCTGTCGTGGGCGCTCGATCCACACTACGGCATCGCCTGGCTCGCGCGCCTCGTCATCCCGATCGCCTGGTACATCGCGATCATCAACTACACCCGCACCAGACACGATCTGCGCGCCTGGACCACGCTCTTCGCGATCATGGCCATCGGCGACCTTGTGCTGGCAGTCGCGGAGCTGCCCTACGGTCTCGCCCTGTTTGGCCGCAGCCTCGAGATCGCGCGCTTCATTGGCATCTACGCCCGCTGGGGCGTGATCGGCTTCGCGTTCTCGCTGCATCTGTTCACGATGGGTGAGACGCGTCGACGCCGCATCCTCGGCCTCATTGGTTCCATCGCGGGGATGGTGGCGGTCTATTTCACATTCCGCCGGGCGGCGGTCCTGGCGCTGGCCTTCGTCGCGGTGTTCTACTTCGTGGTCATCGGCCGCAGGAGCAGGCAGTTCGTCCGCCTGTTCGTCGCAGTCATGGTCATCGGCGTGGCGGCGATCCTGCTCGACCCGTCATACTCCCAGCGCCTTGCCTCCATCCCCATCATCGGCGGAGGCGAGCCCGGCGTGGCCACGCACGATTACCAGCGCGCATTCCAGCTCGCCATCGGCATCCGCATCTTCCTCGACCACTGGCTGCTTGGCGTCGGTATGGGCAACCTCATGGTGTATTTCTCCGAGTTCTACACCATGGGGCAGAAGTTCCTACCGCACAATATCATCCTTGAGTTCGGCGGCGAGCTGGGGATCATCGGACTCGCGATCTTCGGGGCGTTCGTGGGGACCGGTCTCACGCGCGCATGGCGCACGTTCAGGACTCATCGCGAGGCAGGACGACTGTCCGAGGCGTCGCAGGTCGCGGCGATCATGGCGGCCTTGCTGGCCATGCTCCTCTACGGCCAGTTCCAGCCGATCCGCTACGATTCGTACATCTACCTCTTCACCGCGCTGTGCTCGGTCTCATGGACGCTGCTGCCACGCAGCAGCCGAGGCGGTGTGGAGGACTCTGAGGGTTCGGCGGATGATGAGCTCCCCGCGGAGTGATGTACCCTGAGTTACTTCGCCCCTGCGGAGCTTGCCGGCTCCCAACTCGCCCGGCGGTCGCCGTAAAGAAACACGGCGATGCCCTTGATGAAGGCTGCGCTCACCACGCAGATCGACATCGGCACCGCGAAGATCGGGATTTTTGCCACGCGCGTTCGGGAGACCAACAGACCCAGCACGGCGAAGACGTAAAACGCCGCCTGCATTCCGAAGAGCGCGTCGTAGAGCAGGATGTCGTACTGGGCCATCAGCAGCGCGTTCGTGACCAGCGCTCCGAGAAGCCATACGCCCGTGAGCCAGCGGAGCACCTTGTGCGAGAGCACCGAGAAGCAGTACTGCGGGTAGCGGAAGGGGTTCAGGATCCCGCGGTTGTTCCAGATGGCGCTCAGAGCGACCGTGACACGGCGGCTTCGGGAGCGCATCTGGCCGGCGGTGCAGCCGTCCATGTAGTCGTACACGCCGAGGTTTGAGACCTGCACGATCCGCCCGCCACTGCTGATTATCTGCATGGTGGCTGAGAGATCCTCCGCCACGTCCTCCTCCAGCCGCGGGTAGTTTCTGCGCCGTACGGCCATGCACGGGCCGGAGCCGACGAACGCGATGCCGGCCAGCGCCTCCAGGGCTCGCAGTCGGGCCTCGAACCGCCAGTAGAGCCCCTCGGTCATGTTGTAGGGCGCATCCTCCAGCGGGACCATCGTGACCTTCCCGACCACGCACTGCACGTTCGGATCGGCGAAGTACTTGACCATCTTCCGCAGCACATCGGGGGAGAAGCGGGTGTTGGCGTCGGTGCGCACGACGATCTCGCCGTTGGCGGCGGCCACACCGGCGTTGATCGCGGCGCTCTGCCCGCCGTGAGGAAGCTCGAGCAGACGGATGCGCGGGTCGTCCTTCGCCATCTCCCGCACGATCTCGTTGGTGCGGTCGGTGGAGCCGTCGGAGGCGATGATGACCTCCAGCCGGTCGGGAGGATAGTCAAGCGCGAGGGCGTTCTCAATCCGATCCCGGATGCTCGCCTCCTCATTCCACGCCGCGATCACGATGCTCACGGAGGGCTCGATCTTCCGCGTGAACGTACGCTTCGGGAAGAGGATCGAGGCGAACAGGATGAGGATCGGATATATCACGTATGGGTAGATCGCCAGAACGACGAATACCCAAAATAGCGTGATCAACGAGACCATACAGATGGCTCCTCAACACCTATGCGGTGCTCGGCAGGACTTATCGGCGCCGTCGCCGGATTCTTTAGGGCGAATTCCGAAAAACCGCCCGCAGTCGTCCGGCGGCGTTCCCCGCCCCCCTTGCACTATGACAATTCATTGCGGCGTCCGGTTGCGCGCACTGGCGCCTCAGTGGTCCTCAGCGCCAGCGTGATGGATCTCCCTCGGCGTTGCGAATATAGCGGCGGTAGACCTGCCTCACCGCACCGGTCAGCCCACCCCAGCGCACGTACCCGCGCTCAATGCTCCGCCAGTGCCTCCACAGACCAGCCGCGGCGCCGAACAGCGGCCATGACAGCTTCGCCAGCCGGCGCAGTGCGGCATGGATCGGCGCGGGGCGGTCCAGTGCATCATCCATCATGCTGAGGATCTCGCGCGCCTTCTCATGCCCGCCCTCGCGGTAGCACTCCGCGGCGGCCACGATCGCGCGGTCTCCGAGGACGTAGGCCCACGTCCGTCGATCGAGTGGCGAGGAGCACGGAGTATCCTCGCGATCGGGATTCCACGGGAGCATCGTGCGAACTGCCCACTCCGCACGTCTGACCGCGGCGTGGGTCACGCGTGACCCCTCGACGCGGTGGATAATGTAAAGAGGCTCGTTCAATTCTACCACTTTATGTCCGCAGCCCGCCAGTCGGTAGAAGATATCCTGGTCTTCCCATCGCTTCATCGAGGCGTCATATCCGCCAATTTCGAGAAATGTGTCACGCCGCAGCATCAACGACGCGAGCACTGGATGCACGCCCCAAATAAGCTCCCGTAGACCCTGATCGATGAGGTGGGGGCGGGCCGGATTGTTAAATGGGTATACCCGCTGTCCGTGGATTATCACACCATTGGTTCCACACACGCTCACGTCAGGCGTCTTCTCGAAGATCTCGAGCTGACGCTCGATCTTTCGGGGATGGTATTCGTCATCGGCGTCGAGGAAGGCGATGTACTCGCCTGTGGCGACCTGTGCGCCATGATTGCGCGCCACACATGGGCCGGCGTTCTCCTGCAGGACGTGTCGCACTTCGGGGTATTCACGCCTGATGATCGCGGCGGTCTCATCGGTGGAGCCGTCGTTGATGACGACCACTTCGAGGTTGCGGTAGGTCTGCGCGCGCACAGAGTCGAGAGCGCGGGAGATGGTCTCGGCCGCATTGTAGGCCGGGATGATGATGCTTACCAGCGGCGAGCAGCTCGGTGGGGACGTGTTTTGAGGCGACGCATTTGGCGACATTTGATCTGCTTTCCCAATTGCGTTGCAGGCTGCGATGATCGTTGCGGATGTGCTGTTGTAGTCGCGTGCGCTCCTGCCCTCGGCCCTGGATGCAGTGCTTCGCCGGACGTCGCTGCATCGGTGTCCGTTGGTATTGTGCCGAATTTCGCGGCACCCTGCAACTGCACCTGCCTTTCACACGTCGAAGGGGTGGTGCCTGCTGGAGACACGAGGGGCCCCTCGGTCGTCGGAGTTCGCCGCGCAGATGCGTGCCCCGATGACGCCGTTGTCGGCAGGGGCAGGCCCCCGCGCAGAAAATAATCTCACACTGATGGAGGTCTGCAGGCGGTGTGTGTGGAACTTTTTATCTTCTTCCGGGCAGCGTCATCTGCGGGGCGCGCGAAATTCGCCTCGCCACGGAACCAACAGGCGGGGGACGTCGCCCGACAAACAGGACTCTGCGCCTCCGGCAGCCGCCCGGTGGATTACCATTACGTCTAAGGGAACGTGACCTATGCGCCTCTACTACGAAGAGATCAACCGAGCGATTGAGCAGCTCCGCGACCAGGACAACGTCGCTCGTCCTGATGGTGAGCAGCTCCGTCGTATGGCCGAGCCATACGGTGTGCGCACGCAGTTCGGCAGCGTCAACTACTCCAGCTCCGTGAGGGCTCGCAGCAAGGACCTCACTGTCATCCTCGGCAGCGAGAAGGTCATGCAGACCGACCTTAACGCCAACCAGAAGCGGATCGTCCGGGAGCTGCCCGAGACGCTCAAGCAGGTGCACCGGTACATCCAGAACGCACCCCTGGTGTCGGTCGCCCGGACGATGGGCTGTAATGATGAGTTCACGCCTCACTGCACGCTGTATGTGTCCGCGCATCGCAAGGACTGCATCCGCATCCCGTACATGTGGTATCAGACGCTCTTCGACGCGAGGCACGCCAGCGGGCCGGAGCTGAATCTCGTTTACGTCCCGGAGTGGCACGAGAAGGACCGCCAGGCGCTGGTCTTCCCCGAGATTGGGGTCACCTACGTGCTGGGCACCGACTACTTCGGCGAGGCCAAGAAGGGCTTCCTGCGCATGGCGATGTGGCACGCCAAGACCCGCGGCATGCTCGGCCTGCATGCCGGCAGCAAGCTCATCATCGCGCGCGATGCAAACGGCAAGCTCAAGCGCTACGGCATGCTGCTTCTGGGCCTGACGGCCACCGGGAAGACGACCCACTCGGCGCACACGCACTACCTCGACCGCCCCGGCGAGGAGGCGAAGCTGGTCCAGGACGACGTGGTCTTCTTCAAGGAGGATGGCGCCGCCCTCGGTTCCGAGGCTGGGCTGTTCATTAAGACCGACTCGCTGGAGGACGGCTCCCAGCCGGTGCTGTATGAGGCCGCCAAGTCTCCCCGCACGATCTTCGAGAACGTGATGGTGGACTACCTCGGCCGTGTGTACATGTCCGACGAGACGCTCACCGGTAACGGACGCGCGGTCGTGCAGCGCGATGATCTCGGCGAACTGGCCTCCGAGAGCATCAACCTGCCGCCGGTCGATGAGCTGGACAAGCTCCTGATCTGCTTCATCACCCGCCGCAACACAATTCTCCCGCCGCTGGCGCGGCTAACTCCGGAGCAGGGCGCGGCGGCGTTCATGCTCGGTGAGTCAGTCCACACCTCCGGCTCGAACCCGACGCTGGCCGGCCAGTCGATCCGCGTCGTCGGCACCAACCCGTTCATCATCGGCGACGAGGCCTACGAGGGCAATCGCTTCTACGAGATGGTCTCGCAACATCCCGATAAAGTACAGTGCTACCAGCTCAACACGGGTGGCGTGGGCGAGATCATCGAGATCGATGAGCGCACCGGCGAGCGCAACGTTCTACAGAAGGTCGATCGCGTCGAGATCGCCGAGATGGCGGCGATCATTCGCGGCATCGTGCGCGAGGAGGTCGAGTGGGAGTACGAGGACACCTGGAGCACCGAGGTTCCCACGAAGGTTGAGGGCGTCAACCTCGACCGTTTCGACCCTCGCAAGTTCTACTCCAACGAGCAGATCGAGCAGTTCGTCAGCGAACTCCGACAGGAACGGATCAACCACCTCGAGAAGTTCGAGGGCCTCAACAAGGAGATCGTCAACGCCTTCAAGCTGTAAGGGACGATTCGTCCGAATGTGGCATTCAACGGCCCCCGTTGCAGGGGGCCGTTGTCTTTGCGGCACCGGGGCGCGATCGTCGGCGGGTGGCACGCAGATGGAGGGGTCGATGACTCGGGCATGGCCGTTCTGTTCCCGCCCAAACAGCCGCTGTGTGCGGTGGCCGCAGAGGAGACGACTGCAGAAATCACGAACTCGATGTCGCCCGAGCAACACCTTCCCGGAGGTCGATCATGCCCGAGCGCGAGGAGATCACCGCGGTCGTCATCACCCAGAATGAGCCATTCGCCATTCCCGTGCTGCTCGAAGAGCTTCTGGCGCGAAAGGCCGACCGCATCGCCGCTATCTTTATCGCGCCACCGACAGTGGGCCGCGAGACATTCGGCCAGCTTATCGCCCGCTGGCGCTCGGTCTTCGATCCCCTGACCTTCGTCCGCTATGGCCTGCGCTATTTGGGCGCGAGGGTCCTCGGCCCCACCCCCGCCCGGGTCGCACGCAACCACGGTGTGCCGGTCGAGCAGGCGCCGGACGTCAACGCGCCCGAGTTCCTCGAACGCCTTCGTTCGCTCGGCACGGATCTTGTCATCTCCGCAGCCTGCCCGCAGATCTTCCGCGAGGAGCTGCTGAACCTGCCGCCGATGGGCTGCATCAACGTGCACTCTGGCCCGCTGCCGCGCTACCGCGGCCGGCTCCCCACCTTCTGGGTGCTCTACGAACATGAGAACACGACCGCGGTCACGGTGCACGTGATGAACGAGAACCTCGATGACGGGCCGATCATACTACAGGAGGAGGTGCCGATCCCCGAGGGCGAGACGCAGGCGAACCTCATGCGCCGCTGCAAGGCGATCGGAGGCAGACTCCTCGCCCAGACCCTTGATCTGTTTGAGCGCGGACAGGTCCAGACGCGGCCCAACCCCCGCGATGAGGCGACCTACCACTCCTTCCCGACAGCCGAGGAGGCGCGCCGGTTCCGCGCCGAGGGCGGACGCTGGCTGTGAACGACGAGGAACGGGAGAGGTGGAGACACCGGCAGGCCGCTCACGGCAGACGCCGGTGGGCGGGGGCGCCCTTCAAGGCAAGAAGGTGTGCGCGGCGGGTCTGGCGCGTCGTTGCCCGAAGGAGGGGCTCCTCGGGGTCAGCAGCCCGGAATCAAGGCCAGGAGCTTGTGGCCGATGCTCTCGAAGCTGTACTCGCGGATCGCATGCTCGCGGGCACGACGGCCCATTGCATCGCGATAATCCGCATCCGACAGCAGGCGCTCGAAGATCGGCAGGCATTCCGCCGGATCCGCGTCGTTGCCAAGCACGAAGCCGGTTTCGCCATCGCGCATGTGCTCGAGAAGCGGCGGGTAGTCGTTCACGATCACCGGGACCTCGCACCCCCATGCCTCGAAAATCACGTTGGGATTGGCATCGAAGTAAGAGAAGTGGCAGAACACGTCGCTCGCCTGGTAGAGTCGCTCGATGCGATCCACCCAGCCGGGCATGATGATGCGGGGGTGGTCGAGCAGCTCCCGGTGCCTCGCCTCGAAATCCGCGCGGATCTGTCCATCGCCCGCGAGCACGACCGCGGTGTCCTCACGTTGTTCCACAAGCGCATGTAACACCGGCAGGAAACGCTCCACCCCGGCCACCTTCTGCACATACTTGAACAGCAGCGCCAGCGAGACGACATGCTCGTAGTCCCAGCCCATCTCTCGCCGCAGTGCCTGCCTGTCCGCGACGGGGCTGAAGCGCTCGACGTCCAGCGGTACCGGGACACTCGAGATCTTCTCACGAGGGCAGTTCGCCTCGCGATGGATGGCGTCGCCGAGCACACTGGAGACCGGCACCACCGCATCAGCCAGCCGCACCGACCACTCCGCGCACAGCTCGCCCAGCCGGGCTGCGCGCTCGCTTACGGCGCCCTGTGAGCGCAGGTCCTCGTACTCCTGCCACGGATTGCCGCGAAAACGCACTACCGTCGGCGTCCCAAACATGCGACCGAGGAGGGTCGCGAGCAGGCAGATCGGGCCGGGCTCATGCGAGAAGATCACATCGAAGCGCTCCCCGAGTGCCATTCGGACCACTCGGCCCGCCCAGTCGAGACGTGCGCGGAAATCCTGTCCGTTGTCGTACACCCTGACCATCTCGACGCCGACGGCATTAAGGGGGGCGACCAGCTTGTCGGCGCGGACGGAACTTGCGACGATCAGTGCCTTCATTCGTGCCTCGCGTGTGCTGCAGCCTGTCACGCGTCGGGAACGGGCTACGCCCCGACACGCCGGCGGATGAGATGTTCCATGATGCCGCGGACGAAGCCCCAGCGGCGCACATACAGCCGGAGCTGGGCGAAGCGGCGCTCGATGGTGAAGAGCGTGTGGAAGAGCGGGCCGTTGCGCAGACCCAGCCGTCGGAGCCCGCGCATGCGCAGATCGGGCGCAGGCAGGTCGGCAAGCCTGTCGAGGTATTCCCTCATCTGCACCGGGCTGTCCTCGGCGAATGATGCCCAGGCCAGTCGCAGAAGACGCTCTCCCAGCGCCAGAGAGTATTCGCGCTCCGTCAGTGGCGATGTGTAGCCCTCGTGCTGGCGACGCGGATCCATCTTCTCGATGCCCCGCAGGATATCATCGCCGTATTCGGTCATATGCCCGCGTGTGATCGCGCCGGTCCAGCGTCGGTAGATATAGAGCGGCGCGTTCAGGTAGAGAAAACGGTGGCCCATCGCGATGATGCGGCAGAACAGGTCGAGGTCTTCCCCCCATGTGACTGAGGTGTCGTAGCCGCCGGCCTCCTCGAATGCTTCGCGGCGGATAACCGCCGACGGGCTGAGCGGGCGGAGGTCGCGGCAGAGCTGATCGGCGACGGTGACCTCGCGCAGCCTGGGGCCGTCGGTCCGTGCCCACGGGTAACGGCGATCGCCTGACTCGACGATCCCGTTGGTCGCCACGATCCCGACGTTTGGTTCGGCGAGGAAGATGGCGACCTGGCGCTCTATCTTCTCGGGCGTCCAGCGGTCGTCGGAATCAAGCGTTGCGAGCAGCTCGCCGGAGGCATGCGCGACCGCGGTGTTGCGGGCCACGGCCGGGCCCGCGTTCTCCTGATGTACGTAGAGCACCTCGGGGAATTCGCGCTGGACGATCTCCGCGGTGGCGTCGGTGGAGCCATCGTCGCAGACGACGACCTCGATATTCTCGTAGGTCTGCTCGCGGACGGAGGCGAGGGCCTCGGCGATGCAGTCCTCAGCGTTGTACGCGGGGATGATCGCACTGACCAGCGGACGGGCGGTCATGATCGGATATCCTCCGCCGTCAGTGGCTCGCGATGGAGGACCTCACGCGCGAGATGCTCGCCGGCGCTTAATGCGAGCGCGCGCAGCTTCGGGATGCGCTCCTCGAGGTGGGATCTGATCCGCGACGCCTCGGCCAGGAGTCGCTCGGTGCGGTCCAGCAGAACACGGTGGTCGATCGCGCCGACAGGCAGTACGAAATCCTGGTGGCCGAAGATGTCCTCGTTGATGCCGCGCGCCTTGACGCTATACGCGAGAGAGAGCGTGGGCACGAGGCTCGAGAGCGCAGCGATGGTGGAGTGTGTGCGGGCGCCAGCGAAGAAGGAGCATTGCGCGATTGCGCCCTTGACCTGCGCGGCCGGCAGATTACCCGGCAGCAGGAAGACGCGGTCATCCTCGAGGCCCTCGCGCACCGCCTCGAGGACCGGAACGTCGGAGTCGCGCTCTCCAATGCCGGGATCTGTGACGTGCGGGACCAGCAGCACCTGCATGTCGTGATCGTCGAGCAGCGCCCGGGCGTAGCGGATGGTCTCGGCCAGCAGCTCCTGGTCGCTGCGTCCCTCGGCGAAGCGCAGCGCGAATGGGCTGAGGTTGAGGCCGAAGATCGGCGCGCTCTCATCGATGCCGGGCACCAGGCGCTGCAGGTCGATCGGCTCGGGCTGGAAGAGGAATGCCGGGTCGGCCACGCGGCGGACGTTCTCGGTCACGCCCAGCTCGGCGAGGTACTGTAGCGTCAGCGGCTCGCGCACGGTCACAAGGTCGAGACGCCGCAGGTGATCGACGAGCATCTCCATGCGGTCGGCGTAGCGGTCGCTGGGAGTGATCGAGGCGCCCCACAGGACGGCCGGCCTGCCCCGATCCATCACCCAGTTGCCGATCTCGATCCAGATGCGCGGGAAGCCGTACTCGAGCGAGTAATTATCCCCGCCGATATGCAAATAGCAGTCGCTGGCGTCGATCTCATCGGCGAGGTGCTGGACCTCGACATAACGGGGGGCGGAATCGCTGAGACCGAGGCGTTTGAGGGCGCCCCTGAACTTCCCATGGAACCACCCCGGAGAGAGCACGGGCGCGCCACGGGGCTCGAAGACAATGCCCTCGTCCTGCTCGAGGGAGGCGTCGCGCTCGGCATCGGAGCCGATAACCAGAAACCGCGACTCACCGATGGTCTCGCGGATGATCCACACGGTGGCCTGCACAAGCGCCTCGCATCCACGATTGTAGTACCCGGCGTGTCCGTCGAGAACGAAGCGCGTCATTGCCTATCCCCCTTCGAGCCCGGCAGGCGACGCCTGACAGCCATCGCGAGGCGGTGCAGGCGTGTGACGGCGCGGGTGACCGCCAGCGCGAGACTGACCACCGGGGAGCCCGGGGTCGCACGTGCGCTCAGTCGCTGGTTGAACTGCTGCAGACGGTTCATCAACGAGACGGGCCGTGCCCGAGGTCTGATGCGGACAGTCGGGACCTCGACACCTTGCCGGCGAAGGGCCTCCAGCCGCGGGGCAAGCTCCACGGACTTGAAGCGCAGGTTAAAGCGCTGGGACTCGATGGCGCGCTCACGGCTGATCGGCTCGATCTGCACGCGCCCGGCCTCGCGCAGGCGTTGCATCGCTTCATCGAGCGCCGGCTGGCGGACGCAGATAATCGACGTGCCGCGGACGTCGGCGCGGAACTCCGGCAGCCATGCGTCCATCACCGAGGCGTCGGCGTACTCACCGAACATGTCCTCACAATACATGCAACTGCTCAGTGAGTAAAAGCGCCCGCTCCAGACGCGGGCCACCGGGCTGGAGACGAAGGGCAGAGGCCGCCCCTCTCCCCCACTGCGGTCGCGCGCGACGAAGACGAAGTCATCCGCGCGGCCGGCTGGCTCCGCCCGGTAGTCAACCTCCACGACCTCGGCCGGGCGCAGGCCGCTCATCCATGCGAGGTGGTCGGTATACCGCGTGCTCTTGTTCTGTCCGCAGGTCAGAGCGATGACGAAGCGCAGGCACTCTGCGAGCCAGCCGAAGCGCTTGCGGGCCAGCCGCAGACCGCGCGCGGCGCAGGGTAGGGCCACGACGGCGAACCTGCCCCCGCGCTGGCGCATCTGCCGCAACACGCCGGAGAACTCCACCGGATAATAGCGAGACGAGGCGCTGCCGAGGACCTGCTCTTCTGTGTCGAGCAGAGCAACCTCGAACAGCGGGGAGTGCTGGCCGGTGGCTCGAACCGCTGCAACGGCGTCGATCTCGTCCGAGCGCAACAGCTCTGCCAGCAGCGCGGTGGTCAGCCCACCCGAGGCCGCTTGACGGCGGTGGGCCTCGTCGGCAACGTGGCCGACGTAGCAGCCGAGCGTCTCCCCCAGCGGCGATTGCGTGGGTGGAGACGGTCGCGACGCGAACGGGCAGACCACCAGGCAGACGCCGCAGTCAGTGCAGCTCGCAGGGACAGTCGGCTCGTACACGCCCTCGTCCGTGAGCTCCATCCGCATCTCGCAGGGCGCCACGCCGGCGCAAATTCCGCAGCCGCAGCAGAGGCCGTGCGCGACCACGCGTTCGATGACGTTGCTCACCGCCCTGCCTCCTCAGCCCCGAAGATGCGGTCCCGCAGGTCGCGCAGCATTTGCCGCTCGGACGGATCGATACCCAGCGCCCAGACGACCACCGCGTACACCAGCACGAACGGGACACCGGCCAGCACGATGTCCAGGATAAAGCTCGGATGCGAGATCACCAGCGGAACAACCAGCGCGACCGCCGTGGCCGCGAAGGGCTTCAGCAGCGTCAGGTCGAAAGCGCGCAGACCGCAGGTGGCCCAGACGGCGATCGCGCGCAGGATGTGCGCGCTGCCGTATGAGATCGCCGCGGCCATCGCAAGCCCCACCATGCCGTAGCGCGGCACCAGCAGCACACAGGTCGTGACGTTCAGTGCGACCGTAAAGACGTTCAGCCCCAGGTATACCCACTGCTGCCCGGCCATGCCCAGCGCGACGGCGACGCCGCCGGTCGAGGCGTTGATGATCTGCGCCACGCACAGGATCTGCAACGCCCGTTCGGCATCGACGAACTCCTCTCCGAAGATCTGCAGTGCCGAGCGGGCCTTGACGATGAGAAAGGCCATCATCGGCGCCGTCAGGTAGGACATCCAGCGCGTGGCGGTTGAGAACACGTGCTGGAGGGTCTCCGACCGGCCGCGCGCGTAAAGGTCCGCGATGCTCGGCTGCAGGATCCTCGCCACGGCGGTCGGCCCGAGGGCTCCCAGATCCGCGATCGTCGCCGCGATGGTGTACATACCCACCCGCGCGCTATCGATCATCGCGCCGCCGATCAGGATGTTGAACTTCCACAGCCCGTACTCGGTCAGCGCTACCACCGCGAGTGGCGCCGAGTATGTCAGCAGCTCGCGGTAGTTGCATTGGCGCAGGTGCGCGAGGCCGATCCCGGGGAAGAAGCGCTTGACGCCCAGGACCGCGACCCCGAAACCCAGCGTCGCGCTGATCACGAACGCCGCGACGGCTGTGGGTACATTCCACCCAAAGAGCAGCCCCAGCGGGATGATCACCAGCAGGAAGCCGCCACGGGTGGCCAGCCCGCGGGCGGCGAGGTAGATGATGCTGCGGCGCGCCATCGTGGCGGTGGCGAGGATCACGGCGAGCGAGATGAATGGCAGTCCCAGCGCGGCCCAGCGCAGGGCGTCCACCACCTCCGGCTTGTGGAATACCTCCACGGCGAGCCATGGGGCGGCGATGACGAGAAATGCCGTCACGAGCGCGCTGGAGATCAGGCCGATGCCGGCTCCTCCCATGATCACGCCGCGTGTGCGTTCGGGCTCCCCCCTGCCTTCGAAGACGGAGGCGAAACGCAGGGTCCCGACGCTGAGACCGAGCATGGAGAAGAGCTGGCCGAAGAAGACTGCCTCGCGCGCAACGACGTAGATGCCGAGGCTGGAGGCGCCCAGAAGTCGCGCGAGCAGCGTCTGTGTGATGAGGCCGAGGGCGCGTTCGGTGAGGGAGGCAGCAACCCCCAGCGCTCCGCCCTTGGCGACGGACCGGATCTCACGCCTGCGCTCGGGATCGGGAACTGACCTCTGCGACATCCGCCCGACGGTCCTTTCCGCCACCATCACGGCTCGAACAGGCATCCCGGACCGACCAGTGCAGGGCCCGTCGCCGGCCACCGAAAACGGGCCTGCGACAGAACGCGTGGGCGATCAGAACGGTCCTCGGGTGGCAGCGCGGAGCCGGTTCCAGCGGCGCCTGGGGCCGAAGGCGGCGCGTTGACATGACCCCGACATGCTGTATAATACGTGTCCGATGCTCTCGTCGAGGTGTCAGACGCTCGCCGACGAACGATAGCACAGCGGTGAAGCCCCTGTCAATTGGACTTGCCTGACCATCTGAGGCCCGCGGGCACTCGGAGGTGCCGCGCTGCGCGCAAGCGTCATGGCCGGCGCTGACGCTTGGGCTCCCAGACCAGTCGGCGGGCGGCAACAGGCATCTGGCCCTCTGATCGACAGAGACCCGCGCGGGCGAGGACACCCCTGGTCAAGCCCACACGGCGGATACGGTGAGTTGATGGAAGCGCTTTCATTCGAGGAGATAACTCGCACCCTGCGCAGGCAGTGGTGGCTGATCGCGGGGGTCACGCTGACCTTCGCCCTCCTCGCTGGCCTCTACACCTATCTCGCTGTCCCCCAGACCTGGAAGGGTCGCACGACCGTGCTCTTCGATGTCGGCGACAAAGCCACGGTCCCGACGGCTGTCGCCGAGATGCAGGAGATCCTCGGCGGGCGCTCCGACGGCATGCAGGAGCACTTCCAGACCATCCTGCAGAGCCGAACGGTGCTCGAGGAGATCATTGAGGAGTTCAACCTCGAGCAGTGGATCGAGACCGAAACACGCGCCGACCTCATCGAGGATCTGCGCTCACGCGTGCAGATGTCGCAGAAGAGCCCGAATGCCTTCCAGCTTATCTTCACCTGGACCGGCAGGCCTCGAGGGCTGTCGAGCGCCGAGGAGAAGCAGCAGGCCGCCCGGATGGCCGCCGAGATCACGAACAGCCTCGTCGCGCACCTGCGCGATTTCCTCGCCGAGGCGAAATATACGCGGGCGTCACGCCGACGCGAGTTCCTCGAGCAGCAGCTGCACAAGGCCGAGAACGAACTGCTGGCCTACCAGGATGAACTGGTCGAGTGGGCCACCGAGCATGATATGGTTGCGCCATCCTCACAGGCCTCCGCCGCGGTCGATCGCCTCAAGCAGCTCCGTCAGCAGGAGGCAACGCTGTCGGCGGAGCTTGAGGGGGCGAGGGAGGCCGAAGAGGCGGCGATGCAGCGACTGAGCACGCAGGAGCGCCTCGCGGTGAGTTCAATCTCCGAGCAGCGCGATCCGCTGCTGGACGACCTGCGCCAGCGGATGCTCGATCTTCGCCAGCAGATCGCTGAGCAGACGGAGGTCGAGGGCAAGTCCGCCAGGCACCCGGACGTGCAGCGCCTGCAGGCCCAGCTCGATGAGGTCCAGGCGCAGCTTGCCAGCGAGGTGAGTGACGAGCTTGAGACGCGCAGCCGGCAGATGTCCGTGGACCCGCGCTACAGCAATCTCGTGAGCACCGCGCTGGCGAAGGCGCTTGAGCGCGAGGAGCTGCACGCGCAGCTGTCCGAGACGCGTTCGGAGATCGCCGCCGCCATGTCCGAGTTGAGCCAGCTTCCCTCGCTATCGAGCCGCTACGAAAGCCTGCAGCGGCAGGTGGAACTGAAGGCCGAGGCTGTCGCGCGGCTGACGGCGGAGTATGAGGCGGCGCGGATCGCCGAGGCCTCGGAGATGGACTATGTGGTGGTGCTCGATGAGGCTGTGCCGGCGCCGCGGGCCAGCTCGCCATCACTGCGCATGTCCGTGGGCGCCGCCGGGGTTATGGGCCTGGTGGTGTCGATACTACTTGCGTTCTGGCGGCAGGGCACGATCAATGCTCGCCGGGAAGATGCGCAGGCATCGGCCGATCTGCCCGCGTAGGCAGCGTTCGCAGCAATCCACTCGACAGACGGACGTCGGCTCGCCCGCCACGCTTCAACAATCTGAGGGGCAATGCTTCGTGATCATCACCCACAGAACACATGCGCGCATCGGCCTCGCCGGCAACCCCTCCGACGGCTTCGGGGGCAAGACCATCACAACGCAGATCGCTGAGTTCTCCGCCTCCGTGCAGATCTGGGAGAGTCCCAGCGTGGAGATGATCCCGCACCCCGTGCATGATCCGTTCAGCTTCGAGACGCTCGAGGAGATGTATCAGACCGCGCAGGTCGACGGCTACTACGGGGGCACGCGGCTGATCTACGCCTCCTGCAAGCGTTTCTACCAGTACTGCGTCGAGCACGATATTCCGCTGCGGGACGCGAACTTCACCATCCGATACGACACCGATATCCCGCGCCAGGTGGGGCTTGGCGGCTCAAGTGCGATCGTGGTAAGCGCACTGCGCTGTCTGATGGAGTTCTACGAGGTGACCGACGAGGATATCCCGCGCGAGCTGCAGCCCGCACTGGCGCTGTCGGTGGAGCAGGACGAGCTGGAGATACGCGCCGGCCTGCAGGACCGCGTAGCACAGATCTACGGCGGTCTGGTGTATATGGACTTCAGCCCCGACTACATGGAAAAGCACGGCCACGGGATCTACGAGAACATGCCCCTTGAGCTGCTGCCCGAGCTGTACCTCGCGCATATCCCGCACTCGACGACCACCTCGGGCAAGGCTCACAACCTCGTGCACTATCGATTTCAGAACGGGCACCCGGAGGTCGTGGAGGCCATGCGGCGCTTCGCCTCGTACGCCGATGAGGCGCGTGAGGCCCTTGAGGAGGGCGACCACGAGCGCCTGGCGCGGATCATGGACGCGAACTTCGACCTGCGGCGAGAGATATACGGAGACGAGGTCATCGGGGAGCAGAACCTCGAGATGGTCTCCATGGCGCGCGAGTTTGGCCTGCCCGCGAAGTTCACCGGCTCGGGTGGCGCGATCACAGGGATCCTCTGGCCCGACAGTCCCTTCGAGGAGATCGAAGAGGCCTTCGCCGAGCGTGGATACCACTTCATGCGTGCCACGCCAACGCGCTCTGTCTGAGTTTTGAGGCGGATCGCGCAGCGAAGCGGCCTGGCGAAAACCCCGCACGACTCACGGACAGCTGCGGACGAGGGGCCCCGCCCCCCGCCGGGGGCGGATGCGCTGACTGGGGGCGATGATGGGCCCTGCCCCGTCAGTTCCCCAGTGTGATTCGTTTGATCTCATCGAGCAGCGCCTGTGGCGACAGGTCGCCATAGCTCTCCGCCGACAGCCGCAACGTGGAGTCGAATGGGCTCTGCCGGGCGATTACCTTGGCGTCCTCGTTGCGGGCCATAATCAGGCGATCGTGGATGCGCTGCACCTCCGTGAAACGCTCCTCACACCACCGCTGCACATCGTCGGCATAGCGGATAAAGTCGTCGTCCCACTCGACGCGGTCGTTGATGATGTTGATCTCGGGCAACTCCCCGATGACCTCGCTGTAGGGCCGATCCTCGTGGGTCAACGCACTGGTCAGCAGCACCGCCGAGGCCACGCCGTCGCCTCGCAGCGACAGCTCCGGGTAGGCGAAGTGTCCATCGGGCTCGGCCGAGAAGACCGCGTCGTGGTCCTTCACAAGCTGGGCGATGAAAGTCTGCCCCCAGCGGCTGGGCACGATCGTAAAGCCCATCTGCTCCACCGCCGCCATGGTGTGCAGGCTCACGCCCACGTTCATGACCACCGGCCCCGGCTCCCGTTGGCTCCGGCACAGCAGCTGGATAGTGTAGTCGGGCAGCACGAACTGCCCCCGCTCGTCGAAGGTCACCAGACGGTCGGCGTCGCCATCGAACGCCAGCCCGATGTCCGCCCCGTGCTCCACCACTGCGTCTCGCAGTTCAGTCAGGTACTCCGGCCGCGGCTCGCTGGGCCGGGCGGTGAAGTGCCCGTCGGGCTGACCGTTGAGCACGATCACCTCGTGGCCCAGCCGCTCGAGTATCCACTGGGTGGCCGGGGTGCCCACCCCGCCGCCGGGATCCACCACGATGCGCAGCGTCCCCGCCGGTCGAGCCATCTCCTCCAGCCAGCCGAGATAGTGGTCCAACACATCCTCCTGGCGCTCAAGCGCTCCCATCTCGTTCCATGCCGGCCACTGCACGGGAGCCTGCAGCGCTTCCTTGGCGGCATTCTCCAGCTCCGGCCACCAGATGTGCGAGTCCGGCTCCATGAACTGCACGCCGTTCCAGTCCGGGGGATTGTGTGAGGCCGTTACCATGCAGCCGGGCCGGGCGGTATGCTTCGTCCACGCCGCGATGGCCCCAGAGGGCAGCGCTCCGCAATCGTATACGTCAAGCCCACCGCCCAGAAGGCCACCGATCAGGGCGCTCTTGAGCGCGGCAGTGGAGACGCGGTAGTCGCCGCCGATCGAGATCTCTTCATAGCCCTCATCGATGAAGTGGCGGGCGACGATCCTGCCCAGTCGGGCCATCATCTCCGGCTGCAGATCGCGACCGGCAATACCGCGGAAGCAGTACAGCAACTCCATAGGTGACAGTCCTTTCGAGCGTGGAATCTCGATGGCGCGGCGGGGCGTCCAGGCACTTCTCGGGGCGCTGGAGCCGGTTGACAGGCCTCTACGGCTGTGCTATCGTCGAGCACATGCGATAGTCTATACCCGGCCAAAGGGCCATGTCAACACAGGGCCCACCCTGTCCAGCGGATACCCACAGCGCTGGACAGCTTGCCTTCCCAGTGTCCCCCTCCAGCCCTGAAGGCCGAGGAGTGAAGGTATGCAGGCCGTCATCCTCACAGCGGGTGCAGGCACACGGCTGCGCCCCATCACCGAGCACATCCCCAAGCCGTTGATTCCCTTCTGGGGGCGCCCGTTCATCGACTACCTCCTGGAGACATTCGAGGGCCTGGTGGATGAGGTCATTATCGTCATCGGGGCCACCGACGACGTGAGGGAGCACGTGGGCGATCGTTTCGGCTCGTTGCCGGTGCGCTACGCCCGTCAGCCGTACCCGGCCGGCACAGGGGACGCAATCCTGCGCGCGGAGGAGATGCTCGAGGGCGCGTTCATCCTGAACCTCGGAGACACATGGGTGCCACGCGAAACGCTGCAGAGGCTGATCGAGAGCGACGCCGACGCGGTGCTGACCACGATCGAGGTCGATGACCCCGAGAACCACCTGGGCGTGCTCTGCGACGAGAGCGGCTGTGTGGTGGAGATGTGGGCTGACTGCGCGACTGTTGATGCGGGCTGCTTCCGCCTCCCGACAGGCATCTTCGATTACCTGCGTGGGATGCCGCCACGGAACGGCGAGCTGCGGGTGTTGCAGGGGGTGCAGGCGCTGCTGGAGGAAGACGCGACGGTGGGGACCGTGCTGACCCCGAACCCGTGGCTGCAGTTCGGCGACCACGAGGGCCGCGAGGGTGTCCTACGGGTGATGCGTCAGATGGCCGAGCGGGTTCCGGGTATTGAAGCCAGCGCGGGCTCCAGCGTGAACCTGCCGGCGACCGGCTGCGAGATCAGCAACTCGCTGGTATTCGGCCCCGGCGAGGTCGTGAATTGCACGATACGCGACAGCGTTCTCTACTGCGGCCGGCGCGTCGAGGGCGAGACGATAGATGGTGAGATGACGGTACGCGTCTGAGCGCGGAATGTGGCGAGACTTGCGGTGTATCGGGCGCCCCGGGGAGACGGGGCGCCCTTTTCGCGTACCGTGCCCCCCCCCCGCGAACTGTGGTGTAACCGCCGCCGGTATGGATGGCACTACCCCTCACGAGGGACATCATCCCGTCGGAGAGGGAGAGACGAATGAGCAGGCGAAGCATGGTGATCGGGGCGGTCGCGCTGGTCGTGGTGCTGGTGGGGGTGGGAGTGACGCAGGCGGTCGGCTACGCGCAGGAGACCGCCGAAGACTGTCGCGCCGCGGCCGAGCACCAGAGCGCAGAATCAGCCGGGGCCAATACAGGTCTATCAGTCACGGGCGTGGAACGTTCTCAACGCAGGAATGGTTCTTCTCAATCAGAGACGCGCGACGCTGGAGGATGCTGCATCGCTGGAGGGATCGCGATGGAGAACATGCGCATCTGGGTGACCAGCGACGTGCCGGAAAAAGCGCTTGCGGAACTCGATCAGCTGAAGGGGATCTCCGCAGGCAACGGGCTCATCAATGGCGCCGGCGAGCCCCGGCCGGAGGAGGGATCGATTCTCCTCTTCTACCAATCCGACGAGGGGAAGGGCGAGATCCGCATCCCGTTCTCATGTATCGCCATTGCCGATGAGGGCGTGGTGCGTGCAACGATGAAGCGCACCGGCGCCATCACTGGCTGACGCTCGCCCCAAAAGAGGCTACCGGGCCCCCGACTCGCGTCCATCACGGAGCGAGAAGAGGGGGTTTTCGTGTACCTGGACGCCCGCTTCGTTGTGCCGCGTCTCCGAATACTCGCGTCCCGAACGCCGACGGTAGCCTCCGAAAGACGTTGTCGCGACACGCGTGCGATGCCCGGGATCGACGGCCGATCAGTCAAACATCGGCCGGTCGGGCCAGCGCATTCCGACGGGCCTGTCTTCCATCATCGTGCGATAACGCCGCATATAGCCCGGCCCCTCGCCGGCCAGCCAGTCCACCGCTGACCAGAAGACCTCCGCCTCGGCGCCGCTGAGCGGCGCGTTGTAGCCGAAGTAGGAGCCCGCGAAGATAACGCGCCCCTCCCCCACCTCGCCGGCCACGTAGACCGGATCGCCGAACTCGTTGCGTACGATCACCGTGCCGATCTCGCCGGGCTTGAAGATCATGTGGTCGCGGAACTCCGTCGGGAACTGTGCGCCGGTCTCGATGCCCCGGATGGCCGGATGTGGCACGTCCTCCACCACCAGCTCGGTCTCAACCACGTGCCGCTCGGCCTCAACGCGGCGAGTCGGATAGTCGCGCACGGCCACCTCCGGAAACGGGCTGGCCATGAACCACGCGGTATCGTGTGCGAGCATCAGCCCGCCGCCCTGCTCGACGTAGTCCCGCAGCATCCGGACGAACGGCGAGCCGCGCTTTAGCGATTGGTTGAAGTTCTGCAGGATGACCACGTCGGCGGCGGAGAAATAGCTGAGCGATGCCCCGGCCATCTCGTGGACCTCGTACTCATCGTTGGCCGTCAGCATCTGCATGAAGGGCGCCTTCGCCCCGTAGACGATGAGTTGCTTTCGATCGGGGTGCTCAATCTCGAGACTCTCGAGCCCATAGGTGTCGGGCGTCTCCCGCTCCTGCCAGGCCCACTGCCAGTTCTCGTTCTCGACCGCCTCATTCGCGCGCGCGAACCAGTTGAAGTAATCGCGGTGGGTGCCCTCGTATGTCGGCCCCTCGTAGAAGATCCAGTAGCCGTCTGTGACATGGCAGATCATCGCGGCATTTCGACCGCAGAACTCGGGGTCGGCGCCCTTCACGACCGGGTCGATGCCGCCGGTGTAGAGCATATTGATGCCCTGACTCTCGGCGAACGCCTGGCGCTCGCGCAGCGCTTCGCGATTGGCCTTCAGCGCCTCCAGGTGTGGGAGCACTGCGGCGCGACCGTAGGTGACCGCGTCGGCGAGGATCAGCGGCGCCTGCTCCGTCGCCCACTCCGGGTAGCAGGCCTCCACCATGAACTTTGTGCCGGGCGCGGGGTAGATCATGAACATGAACGTGGGATCGATCTCATCCACGGCCTCGCGCAGAGCCCGGCAGCGCTCGCGCCAGTGAGCTACCTGGAAGGCCTCGAACTCGTCGTGCAGGCCCTGTTCGGTGAGCCACTTGTAGCGCTCATCGAGGGCAAGCTCGGGCAGGTCTATGCCCTTTTCCCGGGCGAAGCTGCCAAGAATCAGGTCATCGTAGGACAGGGCGTATCCGTTCGGACCGAGGGCGTAGTTCTCGTAATCGAGGAAGACGCCGAAGAGCGCGGGCATCTCCGCGCTGATCCGGGCGTATTCAAGGATCAGGTTGTTGGTCCACTCCCAGAATTCAGCCGAGTTGGGGCTCCACAACTTGTCCTCGAGGCCGGAGGCCCAGACCATGCGCTTCCCGTCGGCGCTCTCGTCATCAAGACTGACCCCGCGGGTGCCACGCATCCAGGGGATGTGGAGGATGCCGGCCTCCTCACACCACTGCGTAACCTGCCGAACCTCCGCGAGGTCGTTGGCGCGGCGGGGACACCAGACGTTAAAGCCGGCCTCGGCGGCCTCCTCGACCATCCACTGCTCGGTGTGCCAGCCGGCCTCCGGCTGCATCACCTTATCGACGAGAACCCTGAACTTGACCCTGCGTCCGAGGTCGTGGCGGGTAAGGTCATCGGCTCCCGATGTGGCGCATGCGACAAGCAAAACCACTGCGGCCGTCGCAAATCGCAGCTGCACGCGCAATCTCCCCTCTCTCGCGCATCGTGACGCAGGGGGGGCCGGCCAGAACGCGTCAGGGGCCGACCGGTGTCTCCGATCGGCCCCAGCATTCCCCGTATATCGTCGGCTTCCCTTTGCGGCTTAGTGCTGATGTCCCTCGTGGTCGGGCAGAGGCGGCGGTGGTGTGGGCTCGGGTGCCGGCGGAACCTTCGATTCGAACTCGATCCCCTGGTTACGCAGCTCCTGCTCGATGGCCATGGCCAGCTCGCGAGGATCCCAGTCGCCGAGCCCGGGGGATCCCTGGAATGTGGTAAACCCGAAGGCCGTGCCGGGCAGCTCGATCACCGATTTGCCGTTGATCGCTATGCCCTGCGTGATATCTGTGATCCCCAGCTCCTGAAGCCGCTCTCTGTTCGAGGCCTCAACGAACTCGACGTGGACGAGGCCGGGGTAATCTTTCGTCGCCATGTCCTGAAGCAGCGGTCGATACTCGGTGGCCATGAGGCTGCGCATGGTCCACACTACGGTGATCTGCACAGGGGCATCCTCCGGGCCTATCGGCTCGGTCGGGTCGGTATCCCGCGCCTGCTGGGCCTCGTGCTCCTCGCCCTCATTGTCCTGCTCCTGGTCGTGGGCGTGCGGATCTTTTCCCACTCCCCGGGCGGCAAGCTGCGACGGATCCATGTTGATCACGTAGTTGTACCCCGCGATCGCCACGAGCGCGATCACGACTACGATCACGGTCTTGATCTTCGTGCTCATGCGTACACTCCGGTGTCGGCTTCAGCTGCTGCGCGCTGCATTGATGTTAACGCGGCCGGAATATTACTCGGTTCCCGCGCGCGCAGGTGG
>JALGTR010000247.1 GCA_029821265.1 Candidatus Zipacnadia bacterium | reverse complement strand
GCTGCAGGGCTGGACTGACGCGGGAGCCAACGTGGCTTTCGAGATCGGGCAGCTTAGCGCCCCTCGCTGGTATGAGGGTGTGGAGCTGTATTTCGAGCATGCGGTCGTCCGGGTCCTGCCGCCACCGCCGCTGCGTCGGCAGTCGGCCGCACGGGTGATCGTCGAGGAGATGGGCGACAGGCCACGCGTTGTTGAGCCCGAGGCCCCGCCCGGGTGGGCGTTCGCCGAGCAGGCTCGGCACTTCGTCGCATCGGTCTTCGGGGACGAGGAGCCGCTCTCGCCCGCCGCCGATGCCGTCCGCGACGTGGAGCTTGCCGAGCGGGCCGTTCGCCTGGCCTGCGGAAACTCAGCGAGCGACAGTCGAGGGAGCAACCATGCTGATTGACAGCCACGCGCACCTGACCGACCGACGCCTGCGCTCTGACCTGCCGAACGTGCTCGAGCGCGCGGCTGAGGCAGAGCTGTGCGCGATCGTGACGGTTGGCACCGACCCGGCCTCAAACCGCGAGGTCGCCGAGCTGGTGGCGCGCACGCCAGGCGTCTTCGGCACGGTCGGCGTGCACCCCCATGACGCGAAGGTCGTCAACGAGGACGTCCTGGCGGAGATGGAGCGGCTGGCCGGGCGCGAGGGCATCGTCGCAATCGGAGAGACGGGACTGGACTTCTACCGCGACCTCTCGCCGCGTGACCGACAGGAGATCGCGTTCGCTCAACAGATTGAGCTCGCCCGTGAGCTGGATCTGCCGCTGGTCGTGCACAGTCGCGACGCCCACGGTCGGACACTCGACGTGCTCGAGCGCGAGGGTGGCGGACAGTTGCGCGGGGTCATGCACTGCTTCTCGGGCGACATGGCCGTTGCGAACCGCGTGCTGGAGCTCGGGATGTACATCGGGATCGCGGGGCCCGTGACCTACCCCAACGCCGACAGGCTGCGGCAGGTGGCGACGCAGATCCCGCTCGGCCGGCTGCTGATCGAGACCGACTGCCCGTATCTGACGCCGCAAAGGCATCGTGGCGACCGGAACGAACCGGCATACGTCATGTACGTCGCGGAGGAGATCGCCCGTATCCGTGGCATCAGCTTCGACGAGCTGGCCCGCGCGACAACCGAGAACGCGAAGGCGCTCTTCGGGATCGATTCGCCCGGGCTGGCGCTTCGGTGAATCTGCCCGCTGGCGCCAACCGTCGGCATCGACGACAGCGCCTCGATCAGCGTCTGATTTCTGTGGCGTCACAGGCAACGGCGGATCCGCCAGCGGGACCCTCAGCGCGCGAACTGCACGGCCACGATCGCGTACCACTCGGGCGCCGGCGCGGTGAACCGCACGTAGCCGTCCGCTGACGTCGCCTCGACCTCGAGTTCGGAGCCGTCGATGTCATAGACCCGTACGCTCTCCGGCGTCGACCAGCCATCGGGAATCGCCACGCGCATCGCCACGCTCCCGCCCTCGCCGGCCTCGTGGCGGTCCATGTGCAGCAGCACCCGGCGCTCATCCGCCTGCGCCCAGGCGATGATGTCGATCCCTGCCGGGGCGCTGTCCACCCGGACGATCTCGCCGCCGCCGAACGCGCGGATGGTCTCAACCAGACCCGGGGCGGCTTCGAGATCCGGATCACCCTGCGGCAGCCAGCGAACCATGCCCCTGCCGATCTGCTGTGCCTCCCGCAGCGACTCGGGCGAGCGGCGCAGCAGCACCGCCAGCCGGTTCCTCTCTCGCCGCTCGGCGTACCGCGTCAGCGCGCCGGTCTCCCCGGTGACGATGAGGTGCCCGCCTTTGCGCACCCAGTGGGCCAGCGCGCGCAAACCTTCGTTCGGCATGCAGGATGCCGCCGGCACAACCAGCACCCGGTAGCGCGAGAGATGGTCGTCATCGAGCTGGTGCTCCTCGAGGACGGCGAACGGGATCTGCGCGTCATACAGCGCGTTCATCGTCGGCCGCGGGAAGCGGTTGTACGATTCCGCGAAGTCCACGCTGTGGCGCGAGAGCACCAGGCCGACGTCCGCATAGGGGGTCGCTTCGCGATACAGATCCTGCCGCTCACGCCACATCCGCAGGCCACTCAGCAGTGCCTCGCGGCCATCGACATTCTCCTCGACCACCGTGCGCTCGAATCCCGGGTTGCGCAGCAGGTTCTCTCCATCGCGGATGAACTGCATGTCATCGAGGATCAGCCTTCCGGTCGCGCCGTAAAGGAACGTCTCGACGTTGACGACTTCCGCGCCCTCGGGCGCGACGATGCCCTCAAGCTCGAGCGTTTGCCAGCCATGTGTGCCCGGCTCACCCTCGGCGTAGAAGACATAGGGCTCGCCGCCCGGCGCCTTGTGCCTGGCATCCACGAACGTGATCCGCACGCGTGGTATGCCCTCCCCCAGCCTTTCGGTGCGGTAGCGGCAGCGGTAGGTGAACTCCTCTCCCGGCTCGACCTTGAGGAACGGGGACTGGAAGACGCTGATCTGTGCCTTCGTCTCGGCGTACAGCTCGACCGCCGCGGAGCCGTCGATGCCGCCACCGTCCAGTCGCCGGAAGCCGTAGTCGCCTTCGCCGGAGTAGTAGCCGAACGCCCAGTTTGCCGCTGGCGCGCGATCGACGATCCCGTAGCCGACAATCCACGGCGGGCAGTTGTACGCCAGCGTCGTGCAGAGAGCGTCGTAGATCGTATCCGGCGGCAACAGGCGGTTGAGATTGTCGTCCTGCCATGTGCCGAGATAGTTCCACAGCGGTTTGCCGTCGGCCAGCGCGTGACCGTAGGCGAGCTTGCACGACATCTCGCGCGCGAGTTGCCTGCGGCTCTCGGAGAAGACCACGTCCTCCATCTGCATCTGCTCATGGACCGCCAGCACCCAGTTGTACTTGTACTGCGTGTTGGCGCACAGCATTGTGCCGGGAAGCGCCTGTCGGACCCGCGTCCGGAACTGCTCCGTCGCATCGCGCCAGACCTCGTAGCGCCAGTCCACCCAGTGGCCCCAGAGCGCATCGCCCTGACGCGGCGGACTGACGTGCTCCGGTTGCAGGCCCATCTCCCGCAGCGCCTCATCGCCGAGCTTTGCGCGGATGTGAGCGCGGAAATCGCGCTGGCAGTCGGGGCAG
Organism: Candidatus Zipacnadia bacterium; assembly: GCA_029821265.1. Taxonomy (GTDB): domain Bacteria; phylum Armatimonadota; class Zipacnadia; order Zipacnadales; family UBA5352; genus JALGTR01. The sequence goes on along the minus strand of JALGTR010000247.1, from coordinate 2,333 downwards.
TGGCAGGTCGCGCCATTGGGGGTGTAGTAGAATTCGTTGTTGTCGAGCATGATCCCGTCGGCGTCCATCTCCCGCGCGAGGCGAATCGCCAGGTCGATAGTGAACTCAAGCGCGCCGGTGCTGGGGCAGAGCCAGTGATCGCCGTAGATCTGCACCGTCTCGCCCAGCGGACCGCGCTGCCACCAGCCGGGCCGATTCCCTGCGACGTCATGCCACGAATCGTGATGGCCGGCGTGCATGATCGAGGAGTACATGAGCACATGGAAACCGGCGGCGTGGTAGTCATCGACGGCCGCGCGAAGCTGCTGCATCGGGTAGTTCGGACGGATGTCGCTCGGGCCGGGGATGAAGATGACCGTGTCGAAGCCCCAGTCCTTGAGCCGCGGAATCCACTCCTCGCGATCCTCAACGAGTGCGCGGGTGCGTTCAAGGCTCCACGGCTGCATTACGCACGCGCTCTGCAGCCAGTCCTGATACGGCTTCTGCGCCGGGACGATGGCCTGCCCCCACGCCCCTCCGACGATAGTCGCCAGCATTCCGCTGATCATGATCGCTCGCAGCATCTGCATCCTCCCAGCCTTTTCTGGAGGGCGGGCGGTTCGCCCGCCGCGGCCTGAAACACGGGACGACCGGCAGCGTCTTCCACTGAAGCCGGTTCGCCGAAAGCGATCTGAGACCTGCGGCGGCAGATATCGGTCATGTCGGGAGGAGATCGCTGTCCCACCGGACAACAGTACGCCTCACACCACGATCCGGGGAGGACGTCGCGCCATGACCACCTTCGCCTATCGCGAGCTGTACTGTCCGGCGCATTTTGGTAACACGCACGAGGTGATGAGCGCCGCGGAGATGCGCGAAACACTCGAGGAGGCCGCGCGCTGGGGATACAACGTCTACGGAGACTGGTTCGACACCGCGGATATCAAGAATCCCCTCGAGGGCGCCGGTAGCGAGCACCTGCTACCACAGGAGCTCTGGGAGCGCAAGCTGCGGAACTTCCGCATCGCCCAGGAGGTGGGGCTGGACACCAACCTGATGCTCACCTCGAACCACGTGTACCTCAATCAGCTCCGTCCGGACCTGCTCGCAGACACCTCGCGGGACCGGCGGATGTTCGGGCAGCTCATCTGTCCGAGCAAGCCGGAGGCGCGCGAGATCATACTCGGCAACGCCCGCGACCTGTTCCGCATGCTCAAAGAGTGGGGCGTTGAACTGGGGAATCTCCACGGCTTCGCATTCGACTACGGCGGCTGCTCCTGCCCCGAGTGCGAGCCGTGGATAGTGACCGTCGCCGAGCTGATGCTCGAGGCGTGGGAGATCGCGCAGGAGTACTTCGATGACGTCACGCCGCGCCTGATCGGCTGGTGGGTGACCGCGGAGGAGCATCGCCTGCTGGCTGACTGGGCGAATGAGAACGCGCCCGGCTTCTTCAAGTCCTGCGCGCTGCACATCAAGTACGGACAGAGCGCGCCCGACAGCCACGTGCCACTGCCCGACGGCTGCGAGCCGCATGCATTCGTGCACATCGGCTACAACGATACCCCCAGCGAGCCGAAGGACGTGTACGGAATCTGGGGTCCGGTGGCGGCCGCCAGGCGCCTTCAGGCAACCGCGCGCGATCTGCGCGACTTCGGCTGCACGGGCTATGTGACGTACGACGAGGGGCTCTTCGATGACGTGAATCGCGCCATCTGGGCGGCACTGACGTCCGGTCGGGCCCAGTCCGCCACGAATGTGATGGAGGAGTACGCGCGTCGGTATTTCGACGCCGGCGACGACGCTCCGGCGTGGGCCGAGTGGCTGGCGCAATGGGGAGAGCCCTGGGAGGTCGATTACCCCTCGGCGCGGGAGGAGTTCGAGCGGCTCATCTCGCGTCTCAGCGAGCCATTTCTGCGTTCCGGGGGCGAGCGGCTGAGTCCGCAGTTGAACGCGCGGCTCGCCGCGTGGGAGTGCAAACTGCGCCTCTTTGAGCTTGACGCGAGGCTGCGCGCGATGGACGAGTGGCACGCTGAGGGCGTGGAGCTCGCCGCGCGCTTCGTCGATGAGCTGGAGTGGATGCAGCGCAACTGCTGGGGTACAGGGCCGCTGCGCCACGCAATCACACCGCATTTCCAGCGACCCACGTGGTGGAATGCCTACCGTGAGGCCGCCGGCATCCGGCAACTCAGTGACCTCGCGAGCATCGACGACGAGGCATAGTCGCCGCGCTCAGGGTATGAACGGGAACAGCTCGCGCAGGCGCTTCTGATCGGGCACTGTCCCGTACTCAGAGATCATGACCGTCTCGGCCGTGCGAACCGCCCGTCCGCGCTCTTCGCCGTACCATCGCACCA
>JALGTR010000031.1 GCA_029821265.1 Candidatus Zipacnadia bacterium | reverse complement strand
CACAGATTCTTCTCGTCCTGGCGTGTGAAGTCAAACTCGCGGACGGGGACGATCACCTCGAGGTCGGGCGCGAACAGGCCGCTGTCCGTCTCGCGACTGATGATGTCGATGTTGCCCTTGTAAAGCGACACCACGTACGTGCCGTTGACGACCGACTGTGAGTTCTCGATGAACGCCGCGCAGTCGTCGGTGAAGGGGTGGAACCACGCGCCATGGTAGACCTGATAGGCCCAGAGGCGCTCGATATTGGGCTTGTTCTGCACCTGCTCCTTCGTCAGACACAGCTGCTCGAGGTCGCGGTGCAGCTTGAGAATCACCGTGGCCGCCGGGGCCTCGTAGACCTCGCGGGACTTCAGCGCGATCAGGCCGTCCTCGAACATGTCGATCTTGCCGATCGCGTGCTTGCCGGCGACATCGTTGAGGTAGTGGATGATGTTCGCCAGACCCGTGACATCGTCGACTCTGACCGGCAGGCCCTCCTTAAACTCGATCGTAACCTCCTGGGGCTCGTCCGGCGCGCTCTCGGGGTACTGATACCAGACGAACTCCTCCTCGGGAATGCGCATCTGCAGGTTATCGACCTCACCCGAGCCGATCGAGCGGCACCACATCGTCAGGTCGTCGCCGATTCCCGCCTTGTAGGGGATCCCGTAGTACTCGCACAGATTCTTCTCGTCCTGGCGTGTGAAGTCAAACTCGCGGACGGGGACGATCACCTCGAGGTCGGGCGCGAAGATCGCGAAGACGTTCGCCATGCGATACTGGTCGTTCCCCTTGCCCGTCGAGCCCTCGCAGATCGCATCGCAGCCCTGCTCCACCGCGTACTCGGCCACCTTGCGGGCGATGAGCTGGCGCGTCATCGACGTGGCCACCGGATAGCCCTCGTAGTCTGAGTTGGCGCGAATCGCACGGGCGACCCACTTGTCGGCGAACTCGTCGGTCGCCTCCATCATCTCCCAGGGTACTCCGAGCAACTCCGCCTTCTTGCGGCAGTCCTCGATCTCGGCATCGGTAAGACCGACGTTGACCGTCACCGCCAGGACCTCGTCGGCCCCGTAGTACTCCGTCAGCAGCTTGATCGCGAGCGTGGAATCGAGGCCGCCGGAGAACGCCAGCGCAACCTTGCTCACCTGCGGGATCTCAACCTTCGGCTGGTAGTCGGGATGCTGGTTCGGCATTGTGGGGAACCTCCATTTGACAGGCTTCAAGCGTCAGCTCTGTTGATCTCGTCTTGCTATGCGCAAAAGGCACGTCAGTTGCCACATCGCGCGGGGTGGTCGGGCTACTGGCACTCCCCGTCCTCGAAGATCGCGCCACAGTAGGCGCATCTGTGGACCCCCGAGGGCAGGCGGTCGAAGAAGCCCGCGATGAACCGCTCCTCCCACGTGATGCACTTCTCGTTGGGGCACTTCCCGACTTCCTCTGCCGGAACGCGCTCGGTGGCCTGGGCCGCCGGGCGGGCCCCGGCCTCGGGCCTGGCGCGTCCGGGCTGCGCCTTGGCCTCCGGGCTCCTTCGCCGCTCGAAGCCGCGGAATTCAGTCCGCTCCGTGCCGCCCAGGTCGAGCAGATGCCATATGAGCGCCATGCGTACGGGAACTCCGCCGTGCGCCTGGTCGAAGTAGACCGCGCGAGGATCGTCATCGATCTCGGGATGGACTTCATCCACGCGCGGGAGCGGGTGCATCACGATCATGTCCTCCGGCGCCTGCGCGAGAAGCTCAGCGTCCACCACGTAGCTGCCGGCGACCGCCGCAGCCGCCTCCTCGCTGTCGAACCGCTCGGCCTGAATCCTCGTGACGTACAGCACGTCCAGATCGCCGATGACCTCGCGCACGTCCTCGACCTGACGTGGCGCGTGGCCCATCTCAAGCTCCATCTCCCGCAGGTAGCTCTGCGGCATCGACAGCTCCCGGGGCGCGATGCACACCACCTCGGACCCCAGCCGCGCCATCGTCGGGCCCAGGGAGTGGACGGTCCGACCGAAGCGCAGGTCGCCGAACAGCCCGATCGTCAGGCCGTCCAGTCGGCCCTTCTCGCGCCTGATGCAATACAGGTCGGTGAGTGTCTGGGTCGGATGCGCGTGTGCGCCGTCGCCGGCGTTGATGACCGGGACCGAGGCCGCGTCGGCGGCGACCTTCGCGGCGCCTGCCCTCGGGTGCCGAATGACCATGATGTCCGCGTAACCGCTGATCGTCCGCGCAGTGTCGGCGAGGCTCTCGCCCTTGGCGACCGACGAGGCGCGCGGATCGGCGAAGCCCAGCACGCTCCCGCCAAGCCGCAGCATCGCGCTCTCAAAGGACAGCCGCGTGCGCGTACTCGGCTCGAAGAAACAGGTCGCCATGATTCGGTCGAGCCGCTCCGCGGGCTGTCGCGTTGAGGGGTCGCCGAAGCCGATAGCCTCCGCCATCCGGTCGGCGGTGCTGAGCAGGGCGTGGATCTCGTCCCCCGTGAGGTCGGAGATCGTGATCAAACTTCGTCCGGCCAGTGCCACAGATTCGTCCTCCCGGTCAGACATCGATTGCGTCGTTGATCGCACGGCGCATCTCTTCCGCCGCTGCGGCCGCCGCCCGATCGAAGTCGTCGGGACCGAAGCGTTTCTCGTACCGCTCCTGCGCGTGTGCATAGATGATCCCGCGCGATGAGTTGACGATGGCGCCGAGGCCGTCCGCGTCGAATGCCGCGGCCACGTCCGCGGCTGCACCGCCCTGCGCTCCGTAGCCCGGCACCAGCAGTGGGCACTGCGGCATCGCCTCGCGCAGCTCCGCCAGCTGCCGTGGATGCGTCGCCCCGATGACCGCGCCCACCGAAGAGTATCCGCTCTCCCCGACGCGATCCTCCGCCCACGACTTCACCAGCTCGGCCACATGGCGGTAGACCGGCCAGCCCCCGGCATCGAGGTCCTGCAGCTCCGCTGAGGACGGATTCGAGGTCTTTACGAGGACGAACGTTCCGGCCCCGAGATCATCCGCCTCGGTGAGAAATGGCATCACTCCGTCGCTGCCGAGGTATGGGTTGACTGTCACCGCATCCGGCACCGCGCCCTGGTCCGCCGGGTACCGACCGAAGACCGCCCGTGCGTAGGCGGCGGCCGTCGAGCCGATGTCGCTGCGCTTGGCGTCGAGTATCGTCAGCAGGCCGAGGTCCGCGGCCGTCGAGATCAGCGAATCCAGCAGCCCCACGCCGAGGGGACTGAGCGCCTCGAAGAACGCGGAGTTGAACTTCGCCACAACCGCGTGCTCAGCAACCGCCCGCAGGATACGGGAGCAGAATTCCTCGAACGCCTCGCTGATCGACCGTTCCGTCCACCTTCCCTCCGGCGGATGCAGCACCGAGGGCAGCCGCTCGGGCACCGGGTCGATGCCCACGCAGACGCGGCTGTTTCGCTCGGCAATTGCGGCCATCAGTCTGTCGGCGAAATGCTCGGCCATGGTCTCACTCGCGATCCCGCTCACCCCGCTCGCTTGTGGGCGCGGAGAATCAGCATCCGCTCCCAGCCCTCAAACTCCCGCCCATCGTACTCGCCAAACACTCCGTCGATCTCAAGCCCCGCCCGGTCGAACAGCTCCCGCAGCTCATCGAGCGAGTACAGGCGTATGTTCGCGCGGTAGAGGATCTTCTCGCGGTCATCCGGATCGCTCCAGGTGCTCCGGAGCCGGTGCGTCTCCGGGTCGTAGCGGCAGCGTATCACCGCCGGGCTTCCGTCGGCAAGCATCACCTGCTGGTGATACGGCGCGTAGAGAATCTGGTACTTCTTGTTCCGCGTCTCGAGCAGGAAGCGACCGCCCTCAGGCAGGCACCGCGCGGCCTCCCGCAGCACCTGCAGATTCTGTCCCTCATCTTCGAAGTACCCGAAGCTGTTGAACAGATTCAGCACGACGTCGAATGCCTCTGACCTCAGCGGCAATCGCGCGGCATCGCCCTGGACGAGATGCAGGCCCCTGACCTGATCGGCGCCCGTCGCGCGAGCTATCCGTAGCATCATCGCCGAGCAGTCCACCCCCACCACCGTCGCTCCGTCCCGGGCCAGCGGGATCGCGTGCCGCGCCATCCCACAGCAGACGTCCGCAATCCGCTCCCCGCCACGCAGACCAAGCAGCCCGCGCAGGCCGCTGACCTGTCTCGCAGTCTCCTCTTCGCCGGGGAAGAACGACAGGGGGATGCAGTCCGCGCTCTCGAAGAAATCGCGCCACCACGTCCCACCGCGCTCGTGCGTTTGCGTCATCGGCGCCTCCGGTCAACGGCGAGTCGATCGCTCAGAGAAAGTCGGCGAGGTCCACGAACTCCTCTGGGCCGACCGTCTGTGACGGCTGCTCACGACGCCGACGCTCCATCGTTGCCACGATGCGCGCCGCCTGCCCTGAGAGCAGCTGCAGCAGGTGCAGGCGCTCCTCGGAGAAGCCGCCCTCCGTGCTGTCAAACAGCGCCATCACGCCATGCACCGCGCCGTCCCACCGCAGCGGACACGCCAGCACAGACTGCACCCCCAGGTAGCCGAGGTGCCTGTCACCGGCAATCGCCTCCGCGAGCAGATCGTTCTCCATCTGCGGATCGCCTGTGCTCGCCGCCCGCCCCAGCAGGCCCTCAGAAAGCGGCAGCTCCACCCCGCAGATATATCTCTCCGGCAGGTTCTGGGCGATCAGCCCCCGCAGGCACGGCGGATCGCTTTCGCTGGCGTAGATCGCGCCGGAGCGCGCTCGCGCGATCTGAGCCCCGGCACTGAGTATCGTTGACAGCGTCTCCTCGAGGTCTCCGCCCTCGCCCATGCGCTGCCCAAGCTCGACGAACGCCGTGATGTCCTCGCTGGCGCTTCGAGCCTTTTCGGCGAGCCTCTCATGGTTCTCGACCCGCTCAGCGTTTGCCCGCTGCAGCTCGGCGAGAAGCGCAGTGTTCTGGTCCTTCAGCCGAGTGCTTTCGATGCCACGCCGTATGACCCGCACGAGATCCCACGCCCCGAAGGGCTTGCGCAGATACTCGTAGGCCCCCAGCCGAACCGCCTCCATCGCGGTGTCCAGCGAGGCGAAGCCGGTCATCAGCACCACCACGATCTCGCCGCTGATCTCACGGCTCCTGCGCAGAAGCTCCACGCCGTCGATGTCGGGCAGCACGATATCAAAGACCGCGGCATCGAAACGACGCTGCTCGCGAGCAGCGATCGCCTCCGTGCCATTGCTAACGACCGTCACCTCGAAGCCGGCGCGTGTCAGCGCGTCCTCACATGCAGCCCTGATCCGCGGATCATCGTCAACCACGATAACGCTTGCGGTGTCCTCGGCGGCGGCCACTTCGTCGCCCCCCTGCGAGAGACTGTGCTTTCTCAGCTTGTGTGCCTGACGTGGAAACCGCGCTCATCACCACGAGGCTCGCTCCAGTCCACATCCACTCGCTCCACCCAGGCCATCGGCGGCCCCTCACGGACGGCGGCCAGCAGCTTCTCGAGATCCTCCCGGGGGCCCTCAGCGGCCAGCTCCACGTCTCCTCCGCGCAGATTCCGCACCCAGCCATCCAGCCGCAGCTGCTGTGCCTTCGAGCGAGTGAAGTACCGGAAGCCCACGCCCTGCACCCGCCCGCGAATCCTCGCGCGCAGCCGCCGGCGATCGGCCTCTCCCACCTTCTCCTCACTCCCGTTTGCCGCGGTGCGCTCCGGCAAGCTGAGCTCCTCTGGAGGCCACCAGAGCGCCCAGCCAGCCGAGGACCAGCAGGCCCAGCATCTTCAGCGCGATCGTCACGCCCACGTAGGCGATCGTCGGTCCCTCGTAGGGGCGCGCCACCACACTGCCGTCGGCCGGCGCCGCGGCGTCAACCGGATCTGTCGCGGTCGCCGCGGTCTCTGCCCGGGTCTGAGCCCGCGCATGGGCTTCGCGAGCGATGCGCACCTGCTGGACCTGTTCGTCAACATCGTCAAACACTCCGCGGACCCATGTAAAGACCATGATGATCATGGCGATCCCGGCGATGAAGACGAGGATACCGACGATTCCACCCGCGATGTCAAGGGCCCGGGCCGAACGATCCGCAGAGTGCTCCCCGGCCAACCCGATCACTCCCTCAGTAGTCGTCCTGGAGCTGAGTATATCATACGGGTGGAGGCCCCGACAACCCGCTCAGCGCGCCGTCAGCCCACCCCGGCCAGCGCGCCATAGCCCCAGACGCTGAACTTGACCAGGATAAGCACGATGGCGCTGGCGATCATCACCCCCAGCAGCATGCACGCCAGCGCCCGCCAGAAGTCCATATTGAACACCGACGCCACCAGCGCCCCTGTCCACGCACCTGTCACCGGCAGCGGTACTGCCACGAAGAGCGTCACCGCGAACACGCCATACTTCTCCACCATCGGCTTCTTCGAGCGAGCGCGCGCCAGTAGCCTCTGGATCAGACCGATCATGATCCCGCGGCTCATCAGCCAGTCCGCGACCGGGTTGAACCACAGCAGGACAGGCACCACGATCAGCACGTTTGCTGCGATCGCCACCGGCAGAAGCTGCTGCAGCGGAACCCCCCAGTGTATGCCGAGCGGAATCCCGAGGCGCACCTCGAAGATCGGCATCGCTGAGACGATCGCCACCTTCACCAGCGGGTGGACCCCGTTCAGCGCCTCCAGTATTGCTTCGCGCATCCTTCGCCTCCTGCTCTTAGAGTGTCCTGTGATTCCCGCCGAACCACCGTCTTTCCTCCCGCTGGTCGCGAGGTCCGCGCGGGGAGCTCAGCGAACTGTCCTGCGGCAGGAGAGGAGTGACTGACCATCGGATCGCGACAGGCTACCTACGACGTCATTGCCCTTGGCGGCTGCTGCTGGGACATCCTCGGCATCGTCCCCCATTACCCCGCCCTCGACGAGAAGGTCGCCATGTCCCGGCTCTCCCAGCAGGGCGGCGGCCAGGCGGGAACCGGGATCTTCGCCGTTGCGCGGCTTGGTGGCCGCTGCGCGATATTCGGGCGTGTCGGTGATGACGACTTCGGCGAGAGGATCCGGGCGTCGTTTCAGAGCGAGGGCGTGGACACGCGCTGGCTCGTAACGGTCGCGGGCGCGACATCCCAGTTCGCATTCTGTGCCGTAGACGAGTCGTCGGGCAAGCGCAGTATCTTCTACATCCACGGGACCAAAGGCAAGTTTGCGCCCGGCGAACTCGATCGCACGGCCCTGCTCGACTGCCGCTGCCTGCTGATCGATGGGCATCACAATGTTGCCGCCGCTGAGGCGGTGCAGTGGGCGCACGAAGCCGGTGTGCCCGTTGTCCTCGACCTCGAGCGGCCGCAGGACCAGGACGAGACGCTTGTGGCCCACGCATCGCATTCGGTGGTCCCCGCACGCTTCGCCCGGCAGTTCACGGGTATTGAGGACCTCGAGTGCGCAGCTCGCGCCATGCTCGAGTGCGGGCCTGGCCCGCAGGTCGTGGTCATCACGCTCGGAGCGGAGGGCGCCCTGGCGGTCACCGCTGACGCGACGATCGAGCAGCCGCCGATCGCGGTCGAACCGATCGTGGACACCACCGGTGCGGGGGATGTCTTCCACGGCGCGTTTGCCTACGGCATCGCCCTCGGCTGGAAGCTTCGCCGCAACCTACGCTTCGCGTCCGCAGTGGCGGCGATGAAGTGCCGTCAGCTCGGGGGCCGGGCCGGGATTCCGACCATGGCAGAGGTCGAGCAGTTCCTCGGCGAGGTCTGAGGCGCAGCGCCGCCCCGAGCACACCAGCCCGTGCCGCGTGAGTCGTTGCCCGCCGCCGGCCGCTTCGTGTATACTGCGCCGTGACCGACTCCGGTCCGTTCAGCAGCGGCGCCTGTCGAGGCTTCTGATGCGGAGGTCGAGATGAAGCTGATCGTCCAGATCCCGTGCCTCAACGAAGAGCAGACGATCGGAGAGACCATCGCAGACATCCCACGGCAGATCGACGGGATCGACGAGGTCGAGGTGCTTGTCATCAACGACGGTTCGACCGACAACACGGTCGAGGCCGCACGTGAGGCCGGCGCCGATCACGTTATCAGCTTCTCGCAGAACCGCGGCCTCGCCGCCGCCTGGAGCGCCGGTATCAACGAGGCCCTGCGCCTCGGCGCAGACATAATCGTCAACACCGACGCCGACAACCAGTACCGCGGCAGCTGCATCCCCGACCTCGTCCGGCCCATCCAGCGCGGAGACGCCGATATGGTCGTCGGCGCCCGGCCAATCGAGCAGATCGAGGACTTCTCGTGGCTCAAGAAGCGCCTTCAGCGGCTCGGAAGCTGGCTCGTGCGTAAGGTCTCCGCCACTACCATCTCCGACGCCACCAGCGGCTTCCGCGCGTACAACCGCACCGCGGCGATGCGGCTGACGGTCGTCTCCGACTTCACGTACACGCACGAGACCCTCATCCAGGCCGGACGCAGCGGGCTGGCGGTCGCTGAGGTCCCCATCCAGACGAATCGCAGGACCCGCGACTCACGCCTCTTCCGCAGCGTCCCGGAGTATATCCGACGGTCGATCAGCACCATCATCCGCATCTACGCGCTCTACCAGCCGATGGCGTTCTTCAACATCATCGGCGCCATCTTCTGCCTCGGCGGCGTGGCGCTCGGCATACGCTACCTCTACTTCATGGCCATCGGTGAGGGCACCGGCCACGTCCAGTCGGTGATCGTCGGGGCGCTGCTGATCATCGTCGGGGCTCAGAGCTTCGTCGTGGGCCTGCTTGCCGATCTGATCGCAGCCAACCGCAAGCTGGTGCAGGAGACGCTGACTCGGGTTCGGGACATGCAGCTCGATCCCGATCAGACTACCCGCCGGGCCGGCAAGGCCCCAGATGGTGGGAGACGCAACCAGTGAGCGAAGGGCGGAGCGGACGAAAGGCCGGCCAGGTGGACCCCGCGCCAACGTTCCCTGTGCGCGGGCTTGTCGGGGTCCTGCTTGGCGTCACGATCCTGTTCGCGCTCTACCTGCTCCGCACAGACTTCCACCTCTTCCCGCGCCACGATGTGATGGAGACCGTGCTCACCGCCCACCAGCTCGCCGACGGCGAGGGCTTCACGGCGAGGGTGACATTCCCCTCAGTCCTGGCATTCCTCGAGCAGCAGGGCCGCAGCACAGAGCCGCCGTGGCCGAACCTGCTGCGCTCGCCGCTGCCGCAGATCGTCATGGCCGGCCTGATGCGCGTCACCTCCGAGAGCATGGCGATCGCGCTGTACTCGGGCACATTCTTCATCCTCGCCGCCGGCGCGGTATTCCTCGTCGCGCATCGCCTGGCGGGAGAGATGGCCGGCCTGCTCGCCGCCACGACCTTTGCGCTCTCCCAGTCCGGTCTCTGGTACGGTGCGTCTGGCCTCAACGAGAGCAGCACGATCTTCGCGCTCGCGGCAATCACATGGCTTCTGATGGGCGAGCTGACATGGGGGGGCTGCCTCGCGGCGGGCATCATCGCCGGCATCGGCTACCTGGGGCGCAGCACCTTCGAGATCTGGGCGCCGGTGATCATTGCGTTCATCGTCTGGCGCTCGTGGAGAAGCGGATGGCTGCGTGCGGGCGGCCGCGCGCTTGCCTTCGCGGCCCCGCTGGCTCTTGCCATCGTCTGGTGGGGCCTCACGATCCATGCGATGACCGGCGACTTCGCGGCCAGCGGCCAGGAGGAGCTTGTGATCCGCATGGACTCGGGGCTGTACCCCGGGCGCTCGGGGCCGCTGGTCTTCGAGCACTGGAGCGCCCTTGAGTTCATCCGCGAGCATCCCTATGCGATGGCATCCAAGTACGCGCGCCACGCCGAGCGCCTGTGGCCGATCTTCCCCGAGGTCGGGGCGATGACGCTGCTGATGGGGTTCTTCGTGGTCGAGGCGGTGATCGTCTTCGCAGGCGGGAAGCGCGCGGGGGTGCACTGGCTGGTCTACGCGCTCCTGGGGGTGCAGCTTCTGATCGCCCCGATCGTCGTCGAGGGCACGGGCGGGCCGACGATCAGCCGCTACCTCGACCCACTCGGCGTGGTGGCGACGACGCTCGGGGCCGCATTCGCGGTAGAGCTTCTGCGCCGCTACGGCGTAGACATGCGCCGTGCCGTCTGGCCGCTGGTTGCCATCGTCCTGCTTACGGCCACGCCAACCATCGTTGACTTCGTGGTCGGTCGGTACCATGACGAGGACATCCGCGAGGCGCGTGAGATCGCCGCCGTCCTGCAGAAGCTGGGCGACTCCGACGACGTCGTGGCCTCCTCCTACCCCGGCACCGTGGCGTGGGCGTCGGGCGTCTACGCGGTCTCACTTCCGCTCACTCCCGACCAGATGCCGCGGCTGCAGGAGCTGGTCGACGTGGAGTGGATCTACGTGGAGCCCCGCCACGGTATCACCCGCGAACGCACCACCGCGTGGCTGCCCGTGATCGCCGGCGAGCAGCAGGTTCCGGGCTTCGCGATCGTGAGACGCTTCGGCCCCCATGCGGTCCTTCTACGACGCATCGACGCGCCCTGAGCCCCCGTTCAGAGCGCTGTGCAGACGCATCGCAGGCCTGCAGGAAACCGGCCGGCGCGCCCGGAAGCAGATCATGAGAACGCAGCCCGCCGCGGGGGACCGCGATGGATGACCTCCTGCGAAAGGCCGGAGACGGGCCTTGAGACCTCGCCGCCGATGCCCGTCGCCAGACCGAGGTCGTGACGCTACAGGCGAGGAGTTCTGCCCCAACTGCGGCGTGGGCCTGAAGTGATCGCTCAGCCGCTGAGCTCCCTTGCCCCGAGCGCGAAGATGCTCTTCAGCGCGCCGTCCGCGTCGTAGCGTCGCAGCAGCACATCCCCATCGGCTCGCTCGCCCCGCAGTTCGATGGTCTCGCCCGCATGGCTTGTCGCAAAGACGTCCGTTCCGCCATCCGACCGCGTCAGCGCCACCGCGACCGTCCCCTCACCGCACCTCAGGGCCTCAATTCCGACGATCTCAGGTTTCGTGCCCGATGCAGCGGGGGAGATCACGTGCAGGATAGCACTCGGCCCGGCCCCCTGCCAGCGCACGACAGCCGTTGGCACCGGTCGCAGCTCGTTGTGCCTGCCGGTGGGCAGCCAGCCCTGCACCACCGGCTCCGTCTGCCCCTCGACGATCTCGACCTCGTGCTCCCGCCCGCCTGCCGACAGCAGGTTGGCCTGCCCTCCGGGGAATGACGCGCTCACCGTTCGCGTCACAGGATCGACCGCGACCTGCGCATCGAGGTGAAAGAGCGCCTCGTAGGTGTGCTCCGCCCCGTCCTCAGGCACCATCAGGTCCGCGATCACCCAGTACCCCTGACGTCGGGTGCCCGGCTTCACGAAAAGCACCCGTCGCGTGTGTCTCACGCGCGTGGCATTGTCCTCTCCGTAGCCGCTGTCGTAGAAGCCCTCTGCGAAGTCGAACTCCGCGTCCGAATGCCAGCGTCCGGGGGCGGGTGCATCGGACACGCGCGTCTCCGGCAGCGCCCGCCGGTTCTGCTCCATGCCATCGACCATGACTGTATTGTGTGCGCGGGTTGACAGCACGTAGCGTCGCCACTCAGAGGCGTCATACGAGTACGTTCCGGCCTCCGTCAGCAGTCGATGGCCCGCGGCGTAGCAGATCAGTCCCAGCTTGTCCTCATGCTGATGCGCGCGCCCGAAGGGGCCCGTCTCCATCAGCAGATAGCTGTCATCGGGCGCCCAACCGGTGCGCATCACATTGAAGCCCGCGTACGGCAGCCGCCACGAGGTGCGCTCCGGCCGCTGACCCGAGGCGCCGCTGGTCAGCACGTATTCGAACTCGCCCCGCTGCGGGAACAGCTCGAGTCCGCGCTCCATCCAGCCCGCCACGCCGCCCCAGCTCGAATCGTTGAGCGCAGGTGTCCGGCCGTCCGGCATCGCGATCGCCACGTAGTAGATGAACATCCGCTCGAGCCCGGCCACGAAGCTCTCCGGCAGCTCCGCTCCCGTGCGCCGCGCGAGGTCGAGCGAGCCGAGGAAGTTGCCCAGCGTCACCCCATGGTAGCCCGGCGTCAGTTCGATCTGGGCCCCGTCGGGGTAGACCTGCGCCTCCATCGCCGCCACGAGACGCTCCGTCGCCGTCTCCCGCCACTGCTTCGCCGGCAGCATCTCCGGAAGCATCACGCCGATGTGGTAGAGCCCGTTCGCCTCCATCGCGCCCCAGTTCGATGTGAGATGGAAGTGCGCTTCGTTCATCAGATACTCGGCATGGCGCGCGAAGGATCGAAGCATTCGGAACTGCGATTCCACGTCGAAACTGGGCGAGTTGCGGAAGTAGTAGTAGGCCGGCCACCAGCTCTGCGCCATGCGGATGCCCGCGTCGAGCGTCAGAGGCGCGCGACCGGCCACGAAGTAGGGCCCCTCCACGTAGTGGCGGCCGATGTTCACCGGCATCGCATCGATCCACGAGTTGAGCTGCGCCACGAACTCCCGCGCGTACCTCTCGTCGCCGGTCGCCAGGTACGCTCGACCCAGAGTCCGCCAGTGCACGTGCCTGTTCAGCGCGATCGGCCACTGATCGTAGTTGTGCGGGTCCTCGTTCCACTGGATCGTCTCGCCGATATCCGTCGGAGGTGTTCCGACCAGGCGAAACACATGGTCGAGGATCTCCTCAGCACGCTCGATCTCCGCTCCGGTGGCCTCCACAAGCGGAGGTCCGGGCGGCTCGGTGCGCGTGCGCATGTGCTCGACGATCGCCCGCTTCGCCGCCTCCAGGTCCCCCCGCTCCATCGCCGCAGCGTACGCCTCAAGCCCGGGGTAGTGCGGATCGAAGCTCTCCAGGAACTCGCGCATCATCTCAGCCTCCGACTTCGCCGTAAGCGCGAGCCCGCGGAAACGCGCCCACTCCTCGTCGAAGTGATATGCCGCCCACGTGATGGCGATCACGACTTCCCGCCCAACATACGGGCGCAGAGGCGCCGCAAGATCGTTGCTCTCCCATGCGCGCCATTGCGTGACATCCTCGCCCTGCGCATGCACCGGAGCCACCGCGATCCACGCCGAGCCATCGCTCTCGCGGATCCGCGCCTCCTCCGGCCGCCGCGCCAGCGCGTCCCACTGCTCGAGCGTCAGCAACTCCAGTGACACCGTGCCCGAGCGCAGCATGTCCGGGCGATCGATCTCGCAGAACGTCTGATACTCGAGGCTCGCGGTCAGAGCCTCCGGAAGCGGGTCGGGCACCCGCCACCGTCGGCCGAGCAGGACGATGCCCCGGAAGCGTCCCTCCTCGTCACCACCGATGTGCACCTCCTGCCGATCCTCCCCGAAGCTGATCTCCCATGCGGGGATCCGGCCCATCCGCGTCCACTCCTCGGTCTGATCTGGAAGCTGAGCGTAGCGGATCTCCCACTCGCTGGCGGGTGCCGGCTGCGCACGCACGACTGCCGCCGCAGACAGTGCGACGAGAATGATGGCGACCATGCGGTTCATCTTCCGCCTCCAGGGACACCTCGTCGGTCAACGCCTTGCCGACGATCTTCCTCGCCGCCAGTCAGCGGACCTCGTACATGCCCCGAGCCGGCGCCCATTGGCACCGGGCTCGGGGCGGCGGGACTGTCCTCTGTCGCGCTAAAGCGTCGGGTCGATACGGTCGAGTAACCGTGATAGAGCCACGGCCATCTCCCAGCGCGGCATGGCCTCCTGATAGTGCACCTTTCCGTCCGCCTGCTTCACCATAATCTCGTCATCAAGCGCGACTTCGGCGGGCGCAAGAGAGTAGGGGATAACTCCATAGCCACGCAGGACCGCGACGGCGAGCTCTGCGAACTCGATTCGCTTGATCTTCGCGTCGAGGTTCCTGACCAGCGGCACCGGCCGCTTTTCGACGCAGAAGGTCTTGAGCAGGCGCTCCCAGGCCTCCATGCCCCAGTGATCGCGTACACCGCGGCCGTACGTCGCGAGATGGGGCTCGTAGTCGCCCGGAAGCTCCGTCCCGTTCATCCGAACCACATCGATGAGCCGGTTGAACGCAACGTAGAGCTCGGCCCGCTCGACGATCTCGTGCGGGCGGAAGGTGTTATCCATGTACCCCTCGATGATGCCCAGTTCGTATACGCGCTCAAGCTCCAGCATGTACGGGGCAAGGGGATCGACGGTCTCGGTAATGTAGTCCTGGCCCCACGCCGCGCCAGCGGCAAAGGCCATCAGCGCGACGAGCGCGAGTGATAATGATAATACTGCTGTGCGCATGACATGACCTCCTCGTGTTGAATGGCGCCAGGCTCGCCTGCTGCAACGGCTATCATCATGCCACAGCCCGGCACACAGGTCAATGCTGGACGGCAGTTCGTCTGTCCTCATATATGTGAAATATCACGACATTTTTACGAAGACCGTGACGTCCGGATTCGACGAGGACCAAATTGTGAGCATATTTCAGCGTTGAGGAAAATGTGAGGTCTTATTGATGGTAGTCAGAGGGTTATTTGCGCAGAATTGGGTATGATCTATACACCGCCGGCAACATGGACACAGAGGAACCAGTCTGGTCACTGTGCCGTGTCGTGGGCGGGCTTTTGTGTTCTGGGAGGACGCAGTTGTGTCCCGGTGCCACCCGCCGGAGACGGCCGTCCCTCCGACAGGGGTGTGCAGCACGTCGTACAGCTTCAGCCGGACGCAAGAGGGGTGGCGCATTGAAGCGACAGGGATTGTGGGCGTCAACACACGGCGGACGCAGCGGCACGACGACGGTCGAGGTCGCGCTGCTGCTGCCGTTGCTCTTCACGCTTCTGTTCGGCATAGTCGAGATCGGCTTCTTCGTGAAGAACGCGGCAGCCGTGCGCTACACGGCGCGCGAGGCTGTGCGACGCGCGGTGACCGGCGCCACGCCGTCGGAGATCGTCGCCGCGGCACGCAACGCTGCGCCCGCCCTGAAGCCCGGTGACCTCCGCGTTGTCGTGCAGAAGCGCTCGTGGGACGAAGACGCCAACGCATGGGGGACCTGGCAGACGCTGGGCGAGGCCGATGGCGTCAATGACGCAGCCCGCGGCGAACAGATCCGCGTGCAGGTGAGCTATACGCACAAACTGCTGATGGGCAGGATGTTCGCCAACGTGCTTGCAGGCGGCAACACGTCGATACCGGTCACTGGCACTGCGAGCATGATGCGCGAATAGATCAGCCACCACCGGGGTGAGGGGAATGCGGCATCGGGTTGCCTGGGCCCGAAAGACCGTGTTGACGTCATTCAGACGCCTGCGCAGCAATGAGGACGCGACAACGACCGTGGAGTACGCCCTCGCGCTTGCCGTGATCACGGTGTCCTGCATCGTGGTCTGGCAGACGCTGAGCGAGATTGCCGGCCAGAGCGCCTCCGGCGCGGGCGATTCGGTCTCGTACGCGGCCGGGGAGGTCGTGGGAGAGTGAGCGGGCCGGCTCGCTCACTGCGACTGGCACAGTCCTAACGCCGGCCTGGGATCCGTGCGCCGTACCTCTCACTTCAGCTCGCGCTTGAGCACCTTCCCGGCGGGGTTGCGCGGCAGCGAATCCCGGAACTCGATAACCTGCGGCACCTGGTAACTTGCCAGGCGCTGGATGCAGACGCGCTTGACATCGCGCTCCGACAGCTCGGCGCCGTCCTCCGTCACCACGACGGCCTTCACCAGCTCGCCCAGGTACGCCCGAATTCCCGTCGCCTCCACTCCCACCACCGCGACCTCTCGCACGCCCTCGATCTCCGCGATCACCCGTTCCACCTCTCCCGCCACCACGTTCTCGCCGCCCACGATGATCACGTCCTTCTCCCGGCCGTGCACGTAGAGGTAGCCATCCTCGTCGATGTGCGCAAGGTCTCCGGTGCGGAACCACTCCCCGCGAAACTCCCTCGCCAGTCGATCCGGCTGATTCCAGTACCCCGGGATCACGTTGTCGCGGTGGATGCACAACTCTCCCGTCTCGCCCGGGGCGACGATTGCGCCGCCCTCGTCCATCACCACTGCCCGCACCTCTGGCAGCGGCTTCCCAACTGAATCGGCGTGGCCGAGCGCATCCTCCCCCGGCAGCACGTGTGTGACCGACGTCGTCTCCGTCAGGCCGAAGAAGTTCCGCAGCGCCACGTGCGGGAGCAGCTCTCGCAGCCGCCGGATCGTGTCCGGATGCATCGGCGATCCCGCGTAGGCGATTACCCTGAGTGCCGAGATGTCCCGCTCCGCCAGGTCATCGCCCATCGCCAGCATCGCGAACAGCGTCGGCGGCCCGAGGAACGTCGTCACCCGCTCGGCCTCCAGCAGCTCTATCAGTTCCTCCCGATCAGGCCGCGGCGCGATCGCCAGTGTGCTGCCGAGGAACGCCGACGATGGCAGGAGGCTGTAGAGCGCCGTGCAGTGGAACATCGGGAGCGCCACCATGTGCACGTCCTCATGCCGGAAGCTGTGCGCGATGAGGCAGTTCTTGACGTTGAAGAGCAAATCACAGTGGCGCATCATCGCGCCCTTGGGCTTCCCGGTCGTCCCCGACGTATACGCGATCACCGCCAGCGCATCGGTCGCCGGCGCGGCATCTTCGAACTCCGCAGTCCCCTCGCACAGCTCCGCCAGATCGCCGTCGCGCTGCTGCCGCGGATCTGCCACGAGCACGTGCTCGATCTCGTCCTCGTCGCTCAACCCCGCCTCGACGCCATCCTGCACGCGGCCGTGTGTGATCAACACCCTCGCCCCGGTATCGCTCAGTACATGGCGCATCTCATCCTCGCCGAGTCGGCAGTTCACCGCCGCGACCACCGCCCCGGCGCGTATCACCGCCCAATACGCGAGGAAATACTCCAGGCAGTTCGGCATCGCGATTGCGACCGGACTGCCCGCCTCGACGTGGTAGAGGTCGCGCAGGGCCGCCGCGAGGTTCGCTGACAGCCGATCCGCCTCCGCATAGCTGAGCCGTCGCCCTTCCGACAGCGCCGCCGTCTTGCCCGGATAGCGCGAGACGCTGTTGCGCCAGTACTGTACGACGTTCGTCATCTCAGGACCCGGCACTGGAGAGCGCACCCCCTCGGGGCTCTAATCGCTGAGCCTGTAGACGTGCGTCGCGTAGGGCTCGAAGATGTCACCGATCTGCCCGGCGTCGGTCGGCACGGCCTCACGGTTCTCGAACATCACCTCGACGGTCTGATGGGTGTTGAGATCGAGCGCCGTCGCGATCTCTGCGTCGCCGGTGTTGACCACGGCCACGTAGCGAGCGCCGTCGTGCACCCATTCGGCCGCCTCCAGCGCGTCCTCCTCAAGCTCAATGGGCCTCGCCTTCCCCGCCATCAGCACCGGGGCGAGCGTTCGCACCTGCGCGTTCGTCTCCGCGATGCTCTCCCAGAGCTCGGGGGCGTCGCGCATGATCCGGTACGAGGGCTGGTCTCCGCGCGCCGGCAGGCTGTGCGCGTAATACACGAGGCCGTCCGCTCCGGCCATCAGCGCGAGGTAGACCATCGCCCGATGCTGGTTCGGCGTCGGAGGATCGACCACGATGTCGCGCTCGGGGTTGAGTTTCGCCGACCACAGATGTCCCGTGGACTGGATGATCGCCCAGACCGGCTTATGATCATCCACGCCCTCGCGCGCGATCCTCACCGCATTCGACACCGCCGTTATCGGCCACCGAGGGATGGGCTCGGTCCACACCAGGACCACGTCGGCGGCCCGCGCGTAATCCTCGAGGCTCTTATTCGGCCGCAGCGCGAGGATGACGGGATGATGCCGGTCCAACTGCGCAATCGCCGGGTAGGGTCCGGTGGTGGACTCGACGTACGCCTGCTGCAGCGTCTGCGGAGTCACCGCCTGGAGGTCGGGAAGCTCGATCCCATACCAGCCCAGCAGCGCCGGGTGCTGGATGTAGGTCTCGGCCATGTTCTGCCAGAAGAGCCCCTGCAGCGCCGGTGAGGCCAGCGCGACGTACATTCCCACGTCGCGGGCCGCGTTCGCGAAGCGCCAGCTCATCGAGCGGGACGACGTGATCGTGAAGTTGAACCCGGCCTCCACAGCGCCGCTGAGGTCCTCCTCGTGCACCACGCTGTGTATGCCCAGCGGAAACACGCGCTCACCGTGGATGTATAGATGGTGGTTGGCGTCGTAGGCGACTTCATACTCTGCGTGGGACGCCCGCCTGATGGGCAGGCTGAGGGTATGCTCGCGCTCGCCCACCCGGGCGGTCACGTTCACGAGATACTGCTCTGTGAGCATCCCCTCCGAGGAGATATCCAGCCTCCATGGGCCGAGGACCCCGTCATCGGTAAGGAACTCCGGCTTCGGGTCGCGCTCCCCCGTTCCCACGAGGTGTCCAGAGATCTCGGCCTGGCGCGCGATCTCCGCAGTGGCGTTCAGCCGGCCCTCCACCACCACATGGTCCGTCGGCACTGTCGAGAGCACCATAGAGCGGAACGCCGGCTCAACGATCCGGGCGTCCACGAGGCCGGGCGCATCCAGCCGCCAGCCCTGGTGCACCTCATCCGGCGTCTCGCCAACCACAGTGATGAAGAGCGTATGCGGCTCCCGGAAGTCGAAGCGGTAGAGCGTCTCCACCTCGCGTTCCTGTCCTGGAGCGAGCACGCACTGGCTGGACTCCCGGCGCCGCTTTCTGTCCTGACGCGCTTCGAGATTCAGATGCACCGGAATCTCGCGATCGCTGACGTTGCGGATATGGGCGCGCACTCTTCGTCGCCCAGGCAGTTCGACGATCGTCCCGGCGTCCTGCAGATCGACCTGCAGTTCGCTGCCGACCTCGCGCACGGACACTCCGTCGTACCACACGGTGCCGCCTCCGAGCACGCGCAGCAACACCACGAGTTGCTTCGAGCCCGGGCGCAATCGCAGGTGCGTGGTGAAGAGCGTCCACTCAGGCGTCTCGCCGAGCGTGTGCGACTGGCTCTGCAGCTCGCGTGTGCGGAACTCCCGCACGGTGAAATCCTCACCGTAGGTTGCCAGTGTGACCTCCGCCTGCGGGTGTTCCTTCGTGCGGAAGAAACAGGAGAAGATGATTTCGTTCGATTCAACCCCGGTCAGGTCGATCGGCCGGCAGTATGCGGCGAAATCCACGGGAAAGACCGGTGAGGTGAGCTTCAGGCTCGCCTGGCCCACGCGGCCGCCGCGGTCCACCGTTCCGCTGGCGATCGCGTCGCCCTGGAAGTCGTGGTAGGACCAGCTCTCGGGTACATCGACCGCAACGGGCCCCTCAAAGCTCCCGTTTCGCAGCAGGTTCTGCGCCGCCGCCGGAACCGCGAGTGCGGCCATCAGCCATACACAGATCATCACGGCGGGGATCATCGTCCATCTGCGCCTACGCAAGTGCAATCGCCTCCACTTCGATCTGCGCCCCCAACGGCAACGCTGCGACCTGGACGGTCGAGCGCGCCGGCGGGTCGCTCTCGAAATACTCGGCGTAGATCTCGTTGAACACGGGGAACTGCTCGATGTCGGCGAGGAACACGGTCGTCTTCACCACGTGCTCCAGTCCACTGCCCACGTCCTCGAGCAGCGTCCTCAGATTCGACATTACCTGACGCACCTCGGCTTCAAATGTGTCCTGCTCAAGCTGCTTCGTTTCCGGCGACAGGCCGATGATGCCCGAGCAGAAGATGTAATCGCCTGCGCGAACGGCCTGTGAGTACGGTCCAACCGCAGGCGGTATGTTGTTGCTCGCCAGAATGTGCTTCTCCATCGCTCGCTCCTCCAGTTGTCCGTCCTCTCCTGGTGCCCGGTGTGCGTCCAGCCCCGGCTATCGGAATCACGTTCCGCAGAACGCGCCATCTGCAGGCTGTCCCCGTCAGGTTTCTGAGAGCATCCCGTGCGCCCAGTGGACGCGGCGGGTAAGGTTTCCCTTTGTCAGCGCGGCTACCCCGATCATCTCCGCGCCGAAGCCCTCCATGAGCTCGCGCATATCCTCTGTCGTCACCACCGCCACGAGCCTTGCCACCTGCAGCGCTCGCTCGACAAGCGCATGGCAGACCCGATCCACCCGCGGAGACGAGACGCCATAGGGGAGATCGAGCACCGCCCCATCGAAGCGCCCCCGTACATCGCGGCCGTCTGCCGCCGCGACGGGCGCGCTCCAACCATGATGACAGAGATTCGTCCGCGCATGTTCCACGACCGTCGGATTATGATCGATTCCGACCGCCTGAATCCCGAGTGAGGCCGCCTCGCCAAGGACCGTCCCCACGCCACAGCACAGGTCGATGATCGTGTCTCCAGGCACCGCCACGAGGTTCACCATGGCTCGCGCGATCCGTGGCGGTAGCGCGCTGGAGTACTGTCGCGGCCGCTGCTCGTGTCCCAGCCACCCGCGTTCGCTCCGCGACACCAGTTCACCCAGCAGCCAGCCCTCCGGCCGCCCCAGGGCAACAAGCTCCACCGCCGGCCGCGAGAGGTCCGGCCTCCCCGTGATCGTGTCGGCGACACGCCGTTCGATCTCCTGCGTTGCAGGCGCGTCCAGCCGACCGCTCTTGCGCACGCGGATCCGGAAGCGCTCACGCCGCAGGTGCAGCTTCTCCGCGGCCCGGAGCAATCCTTCGAGGTCCTCCGCCTCCGCCAGCAGCCGGCAGCACTCCGTTATGTACGCCGCCCGCTGCACGTCCACGCCCACCCGCGCCCACGCAAGTCGCTCGACCCCGGTCGGCTCCCCGCTCGGGGCTGTCTCGTCCGCGCGATCTCCCGTCAACGCCCGGAACTCCAGCCACGCCAGCTCGTGGTGCCCCGTCGGGGGCGACAGGCGGTAGAAATACGGCCGCGCGGGGATCATCGCTTCACGCTCAGCAACTGGCACTCGCCCACGACCTCCCACGGCATCGCGCCCTCCTGCTCGCCGAGGTACTTCGCCAGCGCGAGCCCCTCGGCTTCAAGTGCGCGCTCGAAGTCGCCGGGGCCTCCGCCGGCGGCGCGCAGTATCACCGGCGCCAGCTCCTCGCCTCCGCGGCCGAGGGCCGTCTGGACGGCGGCCCAGCGCGCCGAGGCGATGCGCACATCCGCGTCCGTTCGCGCCTTGAGCTCCTTGCGCAGCCGCTTGAGTCGCCGGTCGGTCTCCCGGGGGGGAGGTATCGCGGCCCGCTCCAGCTCGGTGTGCGGCTTCGGCACGAGCGCTCCTGCGGCAATCGTGAAGCGCAGGCTCTCGAACTCCCGTTTCAGGCGCTGCACAAACTCCACGATCTTCAGCGCCGTCTCGTCGGTCTCGCCGGGGATCCCGACCATGAAGTAGAGCTTGACCTCAGCCATTCCGGCCTCCCGCGCGATACCGATGGCATTCCGCACGGTCTCGTATGTCACCCGCTTGCCCACGGTCCTCGCCAGTTCAGGATCGGCCGTCTCCGGCGCCAGCGTAATCTGCCGTTGTCCGCCTGCCACCAGTGCCGCCATCAGCTCCTGCGTTACGCCCTCGGCTCGCAGCGAGGACGTCGAGACATTCCCGCCCTCGGCCACGATTGTGGTCGCGATCTCCTCGATCGCCGGGTGATCTGCGACGGCGGCGCCGACCAGACCGATCCGGTCCGTAAGGTGCATGCCCTCGCGGGCGCTGGCGAGGATGCTCTCGGCGCTGCGGGGCCGCACCGGCTTGTAGATCTGTCGCGCCAGGCAGAATCGGCAGCCGCGCGGACAGCCACGCCCGGTCTCCACGAGGAATGTGTTGGGGAACTCAGAATGCGGCGTCAGGATCTCGGTCGTGGTCGGCGTCGCGTCGAGGTCATCCACCGCAACGCGTGTCACCGGCAGCGGCTGCTCGACGTCCGGGACGTAGAAGCCCGGGAGCGCCGCGATGCGCCTGAGCAGCTCGTCCCGGCCGGTTCGGGAGCGCATGTTCGTTTGAAGCAGCGCGTCCAGGAGGTCGTCGAGCACCGGCTCCGCCTCGCCGATGTACAGCGCGTCGGCGAAGGCCGACAGGGGCATCGGGTTCGCGGTCACGGCCGGCCCTCCGGCGATGACCAGCGGCGCCTGCGGGGCGCGATCGGCGCGCAGCGGCGGCACGCCACCGGCCTGCAGTGCAAGCGGAATGCTCAACCAGTCGAGTTCGTAGGAGGAGGTGATCGCGAGCACGTCGAACGCGCCCAGGGCCGTGGACTCCTCAAGTGAGCGCAGGATCCCGTCCCGCGGTCGGTCGCGATCCGCCAGGCCCGGCCAGAAGACGCGCTCGCACAGCACGTCGCCATGCCGGTTCAGCAGCCAGTAGAGGCTCTGGACCGCGAGGTTCGCCATCCCGACGGCATACTCGCTCGGGAACAGAAGCGCCACGCGCAGGCGCCCGCTCCCGGCCGGCTGACCGTGAACGTGGGTCTCATCTGACAGGATGTCGCGGCGGTATATCGGCACGCGTTTCCTCGCGGGTACAGGGACTCGTGCGCTACTTCGGCACAATAGCACACGCGCTGGCTCGCGGACAAGCAGCCATATTCCAGCATCGAGCCGTCCGTGCCACGGCAGCACAGGGAGGGACCGGCCATGACCGCCGCAGCGACCGTGCTGCTTCTGCTGCTTCCCATCATCGCCGTTGCGCAGCCGCTGTTCGAGGATCAGTGTGTCGTGCCTGTCGAACTCACCTTTCGTGGCCCGCGCGGTATGCCAGGCGACATCGTCGAACTCAGCGACGGCCGTCTCCTGCTCGCCTACGACCGCCAGGGCTACTGGGCCAGCGATGCCGGGACAGGCCTGTGGGGACGCCATTCCGACGATCGCGGCGCAACCTGGAGCGACGAGTTCCCGCTGCTGCTCGACCCGCCGGGCGGGATGGTGCGCTATCTGCGGCCGCGCCTTCTCCGATGATCGCGGCGCAACATGGTCGGCGCCCGAGGCTGTGCGGGACCTGCCGATGACCCCGCGCGCGTCCGCCATTACCGTCGATCGCATCCCCGGCACCGGCGATCTGCTCCTGATCCGCTGCCGCGGGCGCGGGGAGGGTGAGCGGACGCGGACGCCGATGGTCTCGGCGATCTCGAGCGACGACGGTCGGACGTGGGGCCACGAGCGGGTGCTTTTCGGCGATCCCGATGGTGACTACGGCTACCAGAGCGTGACATTCGTTGACGACATGGCCGTCCTCAGCTACCATCAGCGCGATGGCCTGCACGTCGCGCGCATCGCCATTGACTGGTTCTACGCCGCCGACGAGTAATCGGCTCACGCCCGCTTTCGCGGAGGGATGAGATGAATCGTTCCGGGCTGTGGATCATCCTCGCCGCCCTGATCGTCTGCACTGCGGTGGCTCAGGAGCAGGCGCTCGCGCCACCCGACTGGGAGACGCTCCGGGCCGTCTACGACTACGATCCGTCCGCGCCGCTGGAGGTCCAGCATGGCGAGAGCTCGGATGCCGGCGCGTTCACCGCGGAGCAGTTCAGCTTCCTCGGAGCCGATGGCGAGCGCGTTCCGGCACTGCTCCTGCGGCCGAAGAACGTGCCACGCCCGCCCGTGGCGCTCTTCCTCCATGGCCTTGGCGGCGACAAAGATCAGGCACGGCTTGCGGCGATGCTGCTCGCGCCCCGTGGCATCGCCGTCATGGCCATCGTGCCGCTGAGCCCACCGCTCTGCAGCGAACGGTTGTTGACAACAGGCGCGCGATCGACTACATTCATACTCGGGACGACCTCGATGCAGAGCGGGTCGCCCTTGTTGGTGCCAGTATGGGCGCGATCCTCGGCTCCATTACGGCGGCTGTAGACAGGCGTATTGACGCCGCAGCGTTGCTCGTCGGTGGGGCCGGCTGGGCGCAGATCCTCGCGACGTCCGAGCATCCGGCCGCCGAAGCGCTGCGGGAGGCAGGGTTCGCCGATTCCGGCAGGCTGGCGGCCATTGAGCCTGCGAACTTCGTGGGACATATCAGCCCAAGACCTGTGCTGATGGTCAACGGCGAGCAGGATCGGATTATCCCGCCATCAGTGGCCCGGGCCCTGCACGCCGCCGCTAATGAGCCGAAGACGATCATCTGGTACGAGGGCGGTCACGTGGACTTCCCGCCCGATGTGCTGGCGCAGTTTGCGCAGTGGATTGAGGA
>JALGTR010000246.1 GCA_029821265.1 Candidatus Zipacnadia bacterium | reverse complement strand
GGTCACCCGCTGCCAGCGCCGGGACGCCCGCTCCAGCGCCACCAGTTCCTCGAGCGTGTAGTTGCGCACGGAGCAGACCTCATCGGCGGCCCAAAAACCTCCGGAGGCGGCGGTATTGATGAAGTCCGCCCCCTCCTTCGCCATCTCGCGAACTGCCCTGCGCACCTCCCACGGGCCGTCGGCCATGACGACCGTGGCGTCATCGATCGGCTCAGCTCCGGTGCCGTCGATCAGACGCCCGTGGATGACTGCGAGTGTCTCGCTCATCTACGTTCCTCCCTGTGATGCGGGATGACGGTACACCGTGCCGCCCGGGCTCACGGAGCATCACCGAGATGGATGTTCGCCAGTGTCAGGTCCCGGACGCTGTCCTGCCCGGACGCAATCGTGACGGCCTCGCCCGACCCGTCGTAGCGGATAACGTTGCTGATAATCGAGTCGCACAGTGAGCCGCCGATGAGGATCGTGTGCTCGGCCCTGCTGATGACATTACTCACGATGATGCGGGAGGTATCGCCCAGCGGCGCAGCCCCATCGCCGTAGGCGTCGTCTCCGATCTTCACAGCGGCCCTGCAGCGAAACGGGGCGGGTGAGGTGTCGATGAGCCCGTCGATTGTGATGTCGTACATGCGGACGCCGGGGGTGTTGAGCAGTCGGATGATGTGGTGTCCGCCGCGGCAGTAGCCCCGGACGTCGCGGATCGTGACGTGACGGATGTCATCGCGTCCATCCCCCCGGTCTGCGCCGCCGCTGACCATCATGGACCCGAGTGAGCCGGCGGGTACGCGGGGATTCGGGATCGCGGTCAGGGCGATGAGGTCGTCTCCGGTGTATCCCGTGATGTTCTCGATACGAATGTCATGGCAGCCCAGTCTGAGATCGATGCCATCCTGGTTGAGGATCGTGCGCTCGGTGCCATCGATGGTCTTGGAGCCGCTCGATGTGAAGTCGATGTCCCGAAGGATGCCGTGGGCACAGCGCTCAAGCGAGATGCCCCAGCAGTGGGTGTCTACGAGCCGGAGGCCGGAGATACTGAATCGCTCAACGAACGCCAGCAGGATTCCGATGTTGCGCCAGTCGCCCGTCTGGCTCTCTCCCGACGCGCCGGTGTCGGTGCCGAAGGTTCGCTCACCGAGCGTCTTCGCAGCGTCTCCCGTCGCCCGGGGCCGATCTGCTCCCTCCAGCAGCACATCGCCCACGCCGCGGATGTGCACGTTGCGGATAGGCTCGATCTTAGTGATGTCGCGCCCGCAGTTGGCGCTGCGGATGATGTTGTCGCGGGAGCGATCCGTGAGCTTAAGGTGGCAGTTGTGCAGTTCGAGGATGGTGTCGCCGGGGACGAGAATGGCGGAATCGAGCCGCCAGAGATCGCGGGTACCGTCGGCAGCACGGTTCTGACGGGGAATGACCACGCGCTGGCCGGTACCCGCGGCGGCCTGCAACGCCCGGTTGATACGCTCCACGTCGGAGCCGTCGAAATCATTGGGGGTGATGAACAACGGTTGCTGCGTCAAAGCACCCACCTCCCTGCTGATACTGCCGTCCGCTGCGCCGCAGGTCACGGAAGCTCGTCGATCTCATCAAGCGGCCAGATCGGCCGCCGGAGCCTCTGAAACTGCAGCTTCGTGACGTCTGGATTGTGAACGCCGGGCGTGTCCACCTCGAAGATGGCCCGGGCGATCGGTCCGTAGTCGGCGCGGAAGTGCACCGCGGATTTCAGGCCGATGAGCAGGCGATCGCGTGGCTCGATCCCGACGCAGCGGAGAGCCTGGCAGTCGTAGGGCTGGATGCGCTGCTCGGTCAGCACGATCTCGACCTCTCCGACGACAAAGACCACGGTGCGCCCCATATTCGCCTCGACGCCGGTGTACATCGGCCCCTTGTTGGCGAAGCGCCCGTCGAAGATCATCCGCACATAGCCGGTGAGCGTCAGAGGTGGCCCGTGGCGGTCATCGGTCTTCCCGCCGACGGTCAGCGTGACCTCGTTGCCGACACCGGCCTCGATCGCCCCGGCGACCGCCTCCGGATCGGCGATGATGGCCACAGTGGAGCCCGGCACGTTGGCCTCGACGAGCGCCTGCAACATCACGGTGCCATCGCAGGGGGCGCCGCCGCCGGGGTTGTCTGAGCCATCGGCGAGTATCACTGGGCCATCGCCGGTCTGAAGAGCGTACTCGATGGCATCCTCGACGGGGGTCAACGTGAGACGGAACTCGTCGCGGCGATCCCACATCGCCCGCGCGATATCCTGCGCGGTCGTGGTCGCCAGACCCCGATCACCGTCGGCAGTGACGGTGACGGAGGCACCACAGTTGGGGATGTCGGCGAATGGGAACCCGCCGGAGACCGTGACGTTCAGGATGCCCGGACGCTCCTCGGCCTCATGGGCGAGCTCCATGATATCGCTCATCGGCGACGTGAGCGTGCACTGGCGGGGCGGGCCGATCAGCATCGGGACCTGCGCCAGCGCCGAGACAGGCCGCGTCTCGCCCTCGATGGCCGAGATGAGCAGGCGTGCTGCGTCCCACCCCCGCTCATAGGCGTCAACGTGCGGATAGGTGTCGTAGCCCACCAGCGCGTCGGACTCTCGGACCATCAGCGGGCTGATGTTGGCGTGCAGGTCGAGTGTGCTGACGATCGGGATCTCCGGCCCCACCAGTTCGCGGATGCGGGCCAGGACGTGACCCTCGGCATCGGGGAGGTCTTCGGTCACCATCGCCCCGTGAAGCTCCAGCAGGACGCCATCGACCGGAAGCACGGCCTCAAGCCGCTCCAGCAGCATCTGAAGGATGCGATCGCAGGCATCCTGCTCGATAAGGCCGGACGGCTGGGGGAATGTCCACAGGAGCGGGAGAAGCTCAAAGCCCAGCTCTTCGGCGGCATCGAGAAAGGCGCCGGTGGGCATCGACTTACCGCGAAGCGTCCGGACAAGCTCGCCTCCGAACATCAGGCCGGGGAAGCCGCGGCCACGAACGAAGTCATCGAAGGTGGTCACGCCCTCGGCAAATGTGTTGGTTTCGTGCGAGAAGCCTGCGACAGCGACGCGTTTCATGCGGGTCTCTCCTCTGCGATGGTCTGGCCGCAGAACAGGATCTGCCTGCCTGCGGCCCGGGTACGCCGTCAACGGCGGATGACTGCGAGCCCAGTTCGCCGCTGGAGAGAGCGGCCCTCCCGCCCGGCAGGAGGGATCGTCCGCGGCGAGCCAGGCTGGAGCGCGCCTTCCGGCAGACGCGGCAGAGAACGATCGTGCCGCGCATCGCCACGTGCGGCCGGGCAGACCGTAGGGCCCGGAGAAGCTACTGGGGTGCGGTTATCAGCTCCCCGGCCGTGTACGCGATGGTCGAGTCGTGCATGATGTTGGAGTGGATGAGGATGGGCAGACCTTTGCCCGTCTCATCGCTAACGTCCACGGTCACGTTCTCGAGTAGGTTGCCGGTGACGACGGTGTTGCCACCCCGGATGCTAAGGAGGATGGGCTCTCCATCGTCAGGACCGTGCAGGCAGTTGGCGGTGACCACGGCTCCATCTCCCCGCACGTCTATGGCTCGCGTGCAGCTTCCGCCGGGATCGACGGTGACGACATTGCCGGACATGACGTGGCGGCGCGAATCGGCCCATGAGCGGAGGCCGATGTCGAGACGGCCGCCGGGCCTGACGTGCACCACGTTGTCGGCCATGACGATCGAGTTGGCCCGGTCGGAGCCGATGGCGACGTGGGTGGGGCCGGTGATCACGACGTAGTTGCCGCGGATCTCGCCCGGGCCGGTGAGTATCTCGACAGCATCGGATCCGGCGTTGCCGAGAACGTTGTCGAGCACGCGCATGTTGCGGCCCTCGAGCATGATCCCGAGCCTGTGCGCATCGTGCACGTGGCAGTTGCGGATCGTGATGTCATGGCAGTCCTCGGCAGCGGGCTCTCCGCCCGGAGCCTGACGCCACGCCTTGATGCCGCAGAACTCGAAGCGACTATGGGAGACGTTCGGATCGCCGGTGCCCGCGGAGTTCTCGTCCCGATTTGCGTCGACATAGAGGTCGCGGATCACGATCTGACCGACCCCCGAGCCGATGATCCGGATGACGTTCGTGTCCTGGCCCGGAGCCTGAACCAGTTTCGTTGCCGGTCCCTGTCCGGCGAGCGTCACATTGCTGCGCTCGATGAGCACGCCGCCGAGCGTGCCCTCGACCTTTCGGATGTCGAAGGTCCCCTCGGTCAGCAGCACGGTCCCCCCGACCGGCGGTAGAGCGCGCACGGCGGCGTTGATCTCCTCCTGATCGCCCTGTCCGTCGCCGACGAAGTCCGCCAGGGCTCGCGACCGGTCCGACGAATCGGCGGTTGCGACCACGATCGTCGCTCCGGCGGCGGCCTGCCCGGCAGATGCGCCGGCCACGAGGACCAGCAACAGCATGATCACAGGCACGATCACATCAGTCATTGTCCGGCACCTCGCTTCCAGATGCTCGTCGTTATCCGACGCTACTGCGGCGGTGCGCCCGACCAGGGGAGCGTGCCGTCCCGCCTGATCGTCATGGTGTAGAAGTCGCACGTCCCGTGACAGCCCCAGATGCCCACGTATGAGTTGATCTGATGGTCGGGGAAGCGCAGAACCACGACGTCCGAGTCGTCAACCTGCAGCGCAACCGTGGACCGGGCGCTGCTGTAACGACAGCGCAGCACGTGGTTCACCCCCGGGGCCTGCCATCTCGCGAGGCGGACGAGATGCTTATACTGCGTCTCACGGGTCTGGGGATCGGTGCCGACCAGCCAGACGGCCATGGTGTAGTCGGCGACGAAAACGGCGATGCCGGTCTCGAGCGCGTCGCCTGTCCAGGTTGGGGACAGGAAGACCCCCGGCGCCGTACCATCCTCCGGCCCGATGCGGAAGACGACCTCGAACTCGCCCTCCTCGGTGCCTGTGTCGGTCATCATCAGCACGTTGTCGAGGTGCTGACGCTTCTGCTCCTCGGTGAAGCTGGTTGTGCCGAGGGACTTCGGGCGTTGGATGAACGTCTGCAGCTCGGGGTGCAGCGGGAGGCGGAGCGGGGTCCACTGCTCCGGATTCCACTGGCCCTCGGCGAAACTGATCGTGCGGTCGGTTTCCCGGGCGAGCCCGAGCTGCGCGCTGGAGAGCGCCATGGCGAGAAGGGACAGCACGAGGAGCGTTCGTCTGGTCATCAGGTATCCTCCAGTCGGTCGCCGACACGAGCGGCGATCGGCGGGTCATGACACGCCAGGCAGGCCCAGCTGGCCGGTGTCTTCGGGCGCGGCCTTCCCATACCTCCCGCCCCCGCCCGCCCGCAGGGGCAGCGTCCCCTCCCTGGCCTGCACGATCAGATCGGCGATCTTCTGCCCCACCGTCTGGCCGAGTTCGTCGCGGCCGGCTTCGTGCAAGACGGCCATCTCAGAGCCGAAGCGGTTGATGAGTTTGTTGAGCGTCACGGCGCCAACGCCGGGCACGAACTCGAGGGGAACCTG
>JALGTR010000245.1 GCA_029821265.1 Candidatus Zipacnadia bacterium | reverse complement strand
GGTAGGCGTTGCGTGTCTATCACCGCATCGCTGCATGGCGCCCAGGAGGTCACGATCCTTACGATATGGCCGCCGATGGTCCACCTGGGGATGATCATCGTGGGAGTGCCCGACAGCGTCGAGGAGCTGCTACAGACCGAAAGCAGCGGGACGCCCGACGGACCGTCACATCTCGCCGGACAGAACGCAGACCGGCCGGTTGACGAGACCGAGGCCATCATCTGCCGCAGGCTCGGCGAGAGGATCGCACGGATCGCAGCAAAGCTCAGCGGCTGAGTCATCCCGGGACTCAGCGTCCGACTACTCGCCCCCGGCCTCCGACAGGTCGGGGGCCTGGCCCCTGTCTCCCGCCGGCAGCAGCCACGCGCCACCGATCTCCAGCATCTCCGTTACCGTCCGCCACAGGCGCAGGATCAACGCCGCAAGCTGCGGCGTCGGGACCACGTTCGCGAGCTGCAGCACGCCGGCAACCGCAAACTCCATCGCCCCCAGGCCGGTCGGGGCGAAGACCGCCAGCGTGCTCGCGATCTGCGCGGCCATCAGCGCGATCATCGCCCCGATCAGCCCTTCCAGTCCGACGCCGAAGACCCCGCGCAGAAGCAGCCAGAATGCGATCCCCTGAAGCGCCCAGTAAACGGTGTAGAGCCCCAGCAACAGCAGGACCGTTCCGAAGCCGATTCGCGAGGGTAGGGCCTCACGGCCGAGCTTCCGCAGCGCGAAGTTCGTGATGGCGTGGAATACCGCCGGATGCGCGAAGACGATCGACACCACCGCGAGAATCGCCAGCGCGGGCAGGTACGAGGTCTCGGCGCCCATCAGGAGCAATCCACCCGCCACCAGGAGTGTGGCGACGAGATTGCGTAAGAGCGTCTCCAGCACGATGCTCGAGGCAACGGGGATGGTCGGGACGCCGTGACGAGCGGCAGCCTGCGCGCGAAAAACAACGATCAGAACCTTGCCCGGCACGTAGTTGCCCAGCTGCGAGATTACCGCCGCGCGAATCCCCGCGAGCCATCCGAGCGGGTAGCCCATGGTCCGGATCATCACAACCCACACGAGCCCCTGCCAGACGAATCCCGCCGCGTAGAGGACCATCGACATCGCCACCAGCCCCCACGCAACCTCGAAGGTCGTCCAGTCGATCTCGCGCGCGTCCTGCCACGCCCCCCAGATGACCCACCCCAGGAGCCCCCCCACAGCAACCGTGGCGGCAATGCGCTTCGCCGGTTTGCGCCAGTCCCACCTGCCGGGTTGTGTGTCCGATTGCTTCACATGTTCACCGTCATGTCAGGAGTGAAGGGCGAAGACGAAAGCGGCCCAGCTCGTCCCGCGGAGATCCCGACCGTCCGCCCGGTTCGAGGCCCACATCCGCCTGTAGCCATCGCGTCCGTCCCGGGAGCGACCGCGGGGCACTGCCCCGTCATTATACGCTTCCCGGCCCCCTGCCGCCAGAGGGCCCGACGAGGGCGGCACGCGAGGGCGCCCGCGCCCCGCCGTGTCACTGAAGTGGCAGGCGCAGCAGGTCGGTCTCATGGATCGCATAGAGATAGTCGCCCGCGAGCGCGATATCCCAGTCGAGGCCGGGGTATGTTGCGAGCAGCTCATGCTCGCGGGTCTTGGGGTCGATGCGCACCACCCACCCGTACATCGCCGAGTAGATCATGCCATCCTCCGGCCGGTAGACCAGCTCGCCGGCCCCGTAGTTCCAGTAGTCCTCGTAGACGATCTCGCCCTGCACGAAGTCATACACCGCGATATGCCCGTCCGGGGCGCCAATGATCCACAGCTCATTGCCAAGCCGCAGGAGGGTGTTGATCTGCACCTCATCCTCCCACGGCGTCAACTCGCTGAGGGTCTCGTGCGTCCGCCAGTTCCACATTACCACGCGCCCGGGGGTTACGATCTTCTCGGTCCCCGAGCCGCTGTACATCGTCGTGCCGATCGCGATCACGTCGTCATCGGGCGTGGTCGCCAGCGACCACGGGCTTTGCGTTCCCACCACGTCGTCGATGACCTCAAACTCCTGCGCCTCGGGATCGACGATGACGATCGCTCCACCGATCTGTCCGTAGCCTGGCAGCCCGCAGACGATGGTGTGCTGCCCATCGGGCGCGAGGATCAGATCGCCCGCGCGCTGAAGCTGCCGCGAGGTCGTCCCAAGCCGCCGGGGGTTGTTCTCAGGCTCGGTCCCGAAGTTCCACGGCCGCGCGGGGTCCCAGACGGTATAGGTGCAATCCGAGTATGCCGCCATATGCAGCTTTCCGTCGATCCACGTTGACGCGTAGACCTGCCCTGCATGGCCGACCGGATCGCCCAGCACTTCGGTCTCACCGCTCGCGGGATCGAACGCGAAGAGCGTGATCGGGGTGTGCGTGTTGCCGTATATCCGCCCGTCCGGCCCCGAGAAGACATCCCACAGCTTGATCCCGGAGCTCTCATAGTCGAAGCTCACCTGATGCTCCTCGCCATCGGGCGTCACCGCAAGGTACTGCCGTTCCGGCCCGGCATTGTCGTAGGCGAAAAGCCGCGTGCCATCCTGAAGCTCGTGGAAGGGCATGCGCGGCAGCTCATCGACCGGCTCGAGGTTGAGGCCCGAGACCCGCCATCGGCCCTCTCCATTGCCGTAAATGTAGACGTTCCCGTCGATGCGGGTCTGAGCGCGGCCCCAGCCCGCGCCCTCGCGCGCCGCATCGGGCAGAAGCTGGGTCTTCTCGCCGGTGCGTATGTTGTAGGCCCAGACCGCCGGTCGCGTCACCCCGCAGCCGCAGTAGACCCACTCGCCCTCCGTGGCGATCGTACGGACGTACTTCTGCTCGAGGTCCATACGCCCCAGGTCCTCGATCTCGCCGCTCTTGAGGTTCACCCGCGCGAGCTTCGCATTCGGGTAGGTCCCCCCGTAAAGGTTCCCGTCTTCGGCCTCGTACAGCTCCCAGACGACGTCCTCGCCCTCGGGTGGCTCACCGATCAATCGCACCTCGCCGGTGGCCGCGTTCAACTCGAAGATGGCGCCCGGCCCGATCGTCGCGTACGCCAACCCACTCGAGTGGGCACACACATCCCAGACCTGCCCGCCCCACCCCTCGAGGTTGAGCTGCTTCCCCTCGCCGGTCAACGGATCGAGCGCCAGCACGAAGGTCTGCTTCGCGTCCACCATCCCGAGGTAGAAGACCTCGTTACCATCAGGATCGCGCCCGACCTCCTGCGAGTAGATCCGCGACCTGCGCACCTGCGGACCGAGGTTCTCCCACTCCCCCGTGATCTCTGGCGGCTGCTGACGCGCCGCGACAAGCGCCGGAAGCAGCATCACGGCCACCACCAGCGCGGCCTTCAGCCCTTGCTCCATCAAGCCCCTCAACCTCCGTGACGTCGCAGTTCACCGAAATCCTCACTGAGCGTGCGTGGCAGAAGCCAGTAATCGGAGGCGTAGAGCACCAGCCGCACGCCCTCCTCGATCCACTTCCGCGCAAGCCGCAGGTCGGAGAAGTGCACGGTGACCGGGATCTCGCGCTCGTCGCAGGTGGCGATAACGCGTCGGATCGCATCCTCGAAGGCCGGATGCTCGTACTGTTCGGGGACACCGAGCGAGCATGAGAGGTCGTGCGGGCCAATGAAAATCGCATCGATCTCACCGACATCAAGCAGGGCCTCGAGGTTCTCCACCGCCGGGACGCTCTCGACGCCGATGATGACCACCCCGTCGGCGTTGCGGGCGGTCAGGTAGCCCCTGAGTTCGCCCGGGAACTGGCCGGTGTCGAGCGCCTCCTGCAGCAGCGCCCCCTTCAGTGGCCGCCAGCGCACCCCACCGACCACCTCGCGCACGTCCTCCGGCGTCTCGCAGTAGGGCGCGAGAATCCCGTGTGCCCCCGCGTCCATCGCCATCGTGACGTAATGTGAATCGGGGACTGGCACCCGCACGAGCGGCGCGATCCCGACGGCACCGATGGCGGCGATCATATCCGCCACCTGGCCGCGACCGAACGGTGAGTGCTCGGTGTCGATGATGATGTAGTCGAGCCCCGCTTCCGCGAACCTGGCCGCCCAGCGCGGATTCCGCGCAAGGGCCAGCATGGTGCCGTAGACGCGCCTGCCGTCCGCCAGCGCCTCTCGAATCTGTGCTCCGGTCATCGCTTCCGCCTCCGTGACGTCCGCGTTCTCGCCATCGCAGTGGGATTTCGCGCGATCCTACCGTGCACCTTCGCCACCGGTGACGGAGCCGGCGCAGAAGCATCTTCACTTCGTCCGAAGGACTGAGCTGCCCAACATGCGGGCGTACTGGCGCTTTCCGCTGCTGGAGGCGATGGGCGGCGACCTCACCGCCAACCGCTCGGATCGCGAGGAGCACCGGACCACGATCACGGACAACAGCGACAGGGTCTACGACCAGTTCATGGTGAGCGCGGCCCTGTGGCCGGCGGTCGAGCTGGCCTGGGACGACGGCATCGACTGGGGCACCGACGGGACCACCGACCTCGGCGATGATGACTGAGACGTCTGGAGACGAAGGGCGATCCGGCTGCGGCAGGCAATCTCGTGGCGAGCTTCAGTCCGGATTCCGCAGTTCCCACAGCCCGGTGCTGCGTGGCGGGAAGTCCGCGGTGAAGTGCCGTGCAGCCCTGGCTATGACCTCACCGGTGATCGCATCGCGGACCTCGCGCTCCGCCGGCAGGGATATCCTCCGACGCCCGGCTGCCAGCACATGCACGGCCAGCAGGCGGTCGCTGGCGAAGACGACTGAGTCGGTCTGCTCGTAGATGTGGACACCCGCGCGCTGCGCGATTGTGCGCAGCAGTGCAGGCGGCAGCCCGGGCACCGCCGACCAGACGGAGGTCCAGTCCCCCATTCGCTTGACGACAAGTCCGCCGCGCTTCGCAAGCGTGAAGACACCGCCCGCGTCATCCGTCGCGACGAGGTCTCCCAGCACGCTGGCCTCCGGATCGTCGCACCAGATAATGGGCCCCAGTTCGCCGCGCGTCCCGAAGCGCGTTCCGCCGGTCATCTCGCGTGTCAGCGGGTCTTGCGTATTGCTGATGACGACGTCCGCGCCTTTCCTCAGCGTCCCGTCGGCGATGGCGAAGTCAATGCCCGTGACTTCCTGCATACCGTCGATCGAGAGCGCGTCATCGCTGACGAATCCGGTCGCGTAGACGCTCAGGACGGTTCTGCCGCCGGTCTGGACGCGTTCACGGATGATCGCCCGCTGGTCGGGCGAGAGATAGAACGTGTTCAGAAGGATGTAAAGGCGGTAGCGGTCGAATGGGAAATCGCGATGCTCGAGATCCGTCGCGAGGTAGGCGTCGTATGGTGCGCCGATCCGCGCGATGCTCTCGACCATCTGACGCGCAACGAGATCCTGCTGCAGCGCGTTGAACCTCTGGTACCACAGCGAACGATTGCTGACGATCACAGCAATCTCCGCCGCCCGGCTGTCCTGGCGGTAATGACGCTGTGCGAGACTGTGGAGATCCGCGACCGTCTTGCGCAGCAGCGGGTGGTCA
>JALGTR010000244.1 GCA_029821265.1 Candidatus Zipacnadia bacterium | reverse complement strand
CGCATGCCTGCTGCTATGCGCCGCTGGCTGCAGGCGGCCTGCCGGCAAGCAGGTGCCGCCGCGGCCGGGGGAGACGGCGCAGGAGCTTGAGGCCGCCTCTCAGGTCATCGAGCAGGTCGGTGGCGGTGTTGTGCTGCTGCGCGTGAGCGTGCAGGGCGACGGCACGACGGAGCATCGCACCGCGACGGGGGCGGTGGTGGGCGAGGGCAACCAAATCGTCTGCCGGGCCGAGCCGCTGGCGATGGCGCTGTCGGGCGAGACGCGGCCGGCCTCTGCGCGCTGGATCTCGGCGATCGTCAACCCCGGGACGCCGGCCGAGCGCGCCTACGACTGCGCGGTATTGCGCGAGAGCTCCGATGCCGGGCTGGCGCTGCTCTCGATCCAGGGCGAGGCGCTCGCGGCAGTTCAGTTCGCCGAGGGCGTTAAGAGAGGCGATGCAGTGTTCACCGTGTCGGCCGCACGTGAGCTCGGCCGACTTGTGGTCCATGCGGGCACCGTGCGGGGGGTGCGCGAGAGCGATGGGCAGCGGCTGCTCGAGCACACTGTCGGGGGGCCGCTGGGCGCCGCGGGGCCACTGTTCGACGTGGATGGGCGACTCGTGGGACTGACCACGGGCGAGACGACGTCCACTGGCCTGCAACTGGCCCTGCCCGCGGACCGCATTCAGTCATGGCTTGCAAGTCCCCCTTCGGATGAGGAGACGCCCATACAGTCGGGAAAGCACCTCGGCGGTCTGCTGCGGGCAAGCGAGATGGTCTACTCCGAGGCAGAGGGCGGCGGGTATATTCTGCCATTTGACAACGGAGTGGAAGTGAAGGTCCGCCAGACGGACAACCTTGTATCGGCGTCGGTGGACCTCGGTCCGTACGAGGCAGGCTGGGCGCTGGAGGCGTTGCGCTTCAACTACAGCGATCCGATCGGATGCCTCGCGCTCGGGCCGGACGGAAGGCGTATGGTATGGCTCGCCCGCATTCCGATCGATTTCGCGACGCCCGAATACCTGCGTTATGCAACGAGTGTGGGCGCGACCCAGGCCAAACGATGGGCTGGCCTGCGGGCCGGCGAGGACGTCATCTCCGTGGACGGCCTCTATCCGGGAGGAGAGAGCGAGGCGCTGATGCCGCGGCTGGAGGGGGCGGTGGCGGCCTCAGGTCTGCCCTACGAGCCGAGCGAGCATGGTTTCGAGCTTCGCCCGGAGGGGGACGACGCTCTCCTGGTGACCATCTACAGCGGCATGGTGTGGTGCTACGATTACATCGGCGGAATGCCCGGCGAGGATTCTGAGGAGCAGGAGCGCATTGCGGAGGAGCTGCTCCAGCGCAACTGGCACTGCATCGCGGGGCGCTTCTCGCTGGATCGCTATAACGACCTGCTCTGGGAGGCGCTCGTGCCCATCGAGCACCTGCAGGCGCGGCACCTCTCGGTCATCGTCAACGTCGGCAAGCGCCAGGTGCGCGAGGTCAAGGCAGCATACGGCGTGGTCCCGTTCAATGAGGAGACATGAGGGGCCAGCCGGTGGTGCGTGGCGTTGAGGCCGGGGCGGTTGCGCTCGATCTCCCCTTCGTGCTCACCACCGGTCACCGGCACTTCATGCTGTAGGTGCGCGAGTTGCCTCGAATCTGACACGCTGCCCTCGGAGGAGTACATTGAGGGCAGCGTTACGCCCATAACATTTGCGGTGCCAAGCGCGCGCGTCGCCAGCGCGCAGGTCACGGCCGAGTCGATGCCACCTGACAGCCCGACGACCGCGCGGTGGAAGCCGCACTTGCGCAGGTAATCGCTGATGCCCAGCACCAGCGCATCGTGGACGGCTGCGATCTCCTCGAGGGGCTGCCACGGTTCACCATCGGCAGGGGCTTCGGTGTCCACGGTGATGATGTCCTCGGCGAAGTACCGCGCCTGCTCGACGATCCTCCCACGCGCGTCCATCAGGAAGCTGCCCCCGTCGAAGACCAGCTCGTCATTGCCGCCGACCCGGTTGACGTAGACGATCGGCACCCCATGATCGCGTACGTGGCCCTGCATCAGCTGCACACGCGCTCGGTCCTTGCCGGCGTAGAGGGAAGACGCGGAGATATTGATCATCAGCGTGGCGCCCTGCCCTGCGAGTTCGCTGACAGGTTGGCGACGGTAGAGGCGTTGACCAGGCCACAGTTCGCGGCGATTCCACGCGTCCTCGCAGACGCTGATTCCGAGTCTCTCGCCCGCATACTCAACAGGCTCGACCGTGGCGGCGGGATCGAAGTACCGATGCTCGTCGAAGACGTCGTAGGTCGGGAGCAGGGACTTGTGCCGCATCGCGACGATCTCGGACTCGGCGATCAGGATCGCGGAGTTGTGCAGGCCCGCGCGCTGTGAGCTACGAAGAGACCGCCAACGCTTTGAGTCTGGTGCGCCACTATACAGATGACGCGCGTCAGGGATCCCGGCGGTGCCCACATCGGCCGGCCGATGCAGGCGCCGCTAACAGTACAGACGAGAGAGATGGGACTGACTGCCCATGATACTCAGTCTGCTCAGCATGGAGGCTGCTCAGCCCGAGAGGGTCGGCATGCACGAGCGGCTCAGGCGACAGGATCGTGATGCCTGGGAGGCGCTGGTGGCCGATGAACACGGCCGTATCTTCAACCTCCATCTGCGCCTGATCGGCGACCGCGAGGCCGCCGAGGACCTCACACAGGAGAGCTTCGTCGAGGCGTGGCGAAGTGCGAAAAGCTACTCCGGTGAAGGGTCACCGCGAGCGTGGCTCTACGGAGTCGCGATGAACGTCAATCGCAGCTGGCTGCGAAAGCAGGGACGGCACGACCCGCCGGACGACATCGACGGCGACCTGCCTGATCCCGAGCCAACGACCGAGGAGCTCGCAATCCTCCGCCAGCGCACGGAGATCGTCCTCGGCGCAGTGAGGAAGCTTCCGGAGACCTATCGCCGGACGGTCGCCATGCGATACTTCGGCGGGCTGACCGGGCCGGAGATCGCGGAGCTTGAGGGCGTGGAGCCGGGCACGATCCGCTGGCGTCTGCACGAGGCGAACAAGCGATTGTGGGCGATCCTTGCGCCCACGTTGGGAGAGGAGGGCGACGATGAAGCAGGAGAGGATGGAGAGCTTCGAATCGCCCCTTGACGAGGTGCTGGAGAACATCCCGCAGGAGGAGCCGCCGGAGGGGCTGGCCGAACGCTGCATGGACGCGATCGATGCGGCGGCCGCGCAGCAGCCGTCGCACCCGACCTGGTGGGCTCCGGTGCGCAATGTTGTGGCCGTTGCAGCCGGACTGCTGCTCGTGGTGGGCATCTACCAGTTTGCGCAGCCGCGGATGAAGCTGCCCGAGCGGGAGGAAGTTTTTTCACCGCCGGTCGAGCGACCGATCGGGCCAGGGAGCGGCTATGGCGGCACCATGACCGCGGGCGACGCTGGCGCCGGGGTGCCTGTCGCCGACGAGGAGCCGGGCATGGTGTTCGAGGATGAGGCGGCAACCGAGATCATGGAGCCCATGGCGCCGCCTGCGCCCGGAGGGCACGCCTATGCCCCACGACTGGCCGACCGCGCTCGGGGCATCGAAGCCCAAGAGATGCGCGGGGACGCAGCGGACGTGCTGCGTCGCGTACAGGGCATACCTGCCACGGAGCAGCCGGGCGAGCCCTACGTCGAGGACCCGTGGCGCGACTTCTCAGGCCGGCGACAGGTCATCACCCAGAAGGAGATGGAGGTCGAGGTCGGCGACGTCGAAGAGGCGTACGATCAGGCGCGCTCGATCGTCGGAAAGCACGGTGGCTTCATCGCGACCGATCGCATCCAGGTCTCCGAGACCGAGCAGGATGTCGCGAACCTGACGATCCGGCTGCCGGTCGATGGCTTCGAGAGCGCTATCACGGACCTGCGGCAGCTTGGCGAGGTCACGCGACTGGTGGGGGAGAGCGTGGACGTCACGCAGCAGTACTATGAGGGCGGCGCAGACGTGCGGCAGCTCGCGGATCGCGAGCAGTGGCTGATCGACCGGATGGAGAACGCGCGCACCGAACAGCAGCGTCGGCAGCTCAAGCAGCAGATCGACCAGTTGCGCCGCGAGCTGCGGCAAGAGAAGGAACTGCTGACGCGGCTGGCGGAGCAGACGCACTGGCCGGTGCTGGAGCTCACCTTGCTCGAGCGCGGAGGCCCGGGCGACTTCCTGTCACGCACGCTCGAGGGGAGCACGAACGCGCTGGCATGGGTGGGCGCGACGGCGATCATCTGGGTGCCGCTGGTGGTGCTGCTGACGCTCTTCTGGCGCCGCCTGGTTCCGAAGGCGCCGACCGAGTAGCCCGCCGCACGGTCCGGGAGATCGACACAGCGCGGCCCCGCCGATTCCATCGGCAGGGCCGCCTCTGTCGTTTCCTCCCTCCTCCGGAACGGAGAGGGGGAGGGGGGTGAGGTATCGTCGAAGCCGGAGATACCCCGCAGGGGAGACGCTACTCGCTCAGCAGTCGCTTCGCCTCGCCGCCGATGTGGTAGACCGCCGGCGGACAGCCGTGCACGTAGACGCCGAGGTCACGCAGCCACGAGTTGCAGTTGCCGATGACCACCGTGGGCTCGTCGTTCGTCTCCACTGCGCTGACGGGGCCTGCGACGATATGCAGTCGCTCGAGCGCCTCCAGCACGGCGCGACCATTGTCGGTGCGCAGCCAGGAGACCGCGTCGGTGATACAGTAGGGGCAGCGCTGGTCAATATGCCAGACGATCTGATCGCCGAACTCGTCCGGGTCGAAGCGGACAGGTGTGAGGTCGCGCGCATGGTCCTCGATGCGCTCCCCGCGGATCTCGATCTTGTCTGCGTCCATCACGCCGAGGCCGCGTCGCGCGGCGATGCGCACCATCCACACGTCGCTGGTATCCATCCCCATCAGTCGCGCGCACGTCGCGTCTGCCGCGACGATATCACCACTTGCGACCAGCAGGCCCATCTCCACCGGAGTGCCGCCCGCGCCGGGGAAGTTGCCCTCCTGCGCGATCGTCATGTCGATCAATCCGAGGACCGGCCAGTTGAGCGTGTTCACGTCGATCGGCACCTCGCACACCCCGAACGCGTGCGATTTGCGCGGCTCGCTACGGACCATCAGACCCATTGCGTTCTTGATGCACGCCGTGATGCCCGCACCGCAGTGCGTCTTGCCCACCGGAACGGTCATGTGTTTGTCGGCCTCAAGATAGATCTTCGGCAGCGTCACCTCCATCTGCAGCGCCTCGGCGCCCTCGATGCGCGTGGTGACATGTTCGGCGCCGTCGAAGCCGACCAGTTCGGCGACATCCTCGACACCGGTATCCGCGAAGTTCGCGAGGAACGCTCTGTCATTGCGCTCACCGATGACCACGCGACTGGCGCCGGCGTCGCGGACGAGCCTTGCGAGCGCGATGACGACCTCCGGCCGCGCGATATTGCCGTTCGCGGGGATCTGCTTCACGAAGCTGTTGGGCTTAATCAGGACGGTGTCGCCACTGTCCACAAACTGCTCAATGCCGCCGAGCAGCTCGACT
>JALGTR010000243.1 GCA_029821265.1 Candidatus Zipacnadia bacterium | reverse complement strand
CCTTCATCCTGGAGAGCAGGCGCTCTGGCCGGCCACATTCCCTTCACGTTGGAGGGCCGGCGCCCCCGGCCGTCAGTGTCGGCGAGGCCCACGACAAACGACCCGCGGGCGCGGACGCCCGCGATCCAGGTGCGAGATCATGGCGGTACGCTCCAAGGGGCCATTGCCCGCCGCTGACTGTTGCACGCTCGCTCATGGAGTTCGCGCCCAGCGCGACACTCCCAGACGTGCGAGGGCCGTTGCCCGAGCAAGTCGGTTGACGGGGGGCGGCGAGGGTGCTAAGATTGGCTTGCCGCGCCCGGCCGCGGGTCGGGGCCACGAGACCAACTGGAGGGACCATTCCCCATGGCCGACGTTTCGCGCGAAGTCGTTGAGCACGTTGCCATGCTGGCACGCCTTCAACTGACCGAGGATGAGAGCGATCGCCTGCAGAAGGAGCTTGGTCGCATCCTCGAGTATGCCGACAAGCTTCAGGCGATCGACACCGATGAGGTCGAGGGCACGTCACATGTGATCCCGATGACCAACGTTTACCGCGAGGATCAGGTCGGCGTCTCCCTCGACGTTGAGGAAGTCGTCGCCAACGCGCCTGACGCGGCCGAGGATTTCTTCCGCGTGCCGCGGATTGTAGAGGAGTAACAACACTCCCAATGCGTCTGCGGGGCGCACCTCGCGATCCCGCCGGTCGCGAGGCGGTCCGTCATTGAGCGCAACCCACGGAGGGCCGA
The DNA here is from genome assembly GCA_029821265.1 of Candidatus Zipacnadia bacterium. GTDB lineage: Bacteria > Armatimonadota > Zipacnadia > Zipacnadales > UBA5352 > JALGTR01. The sequence goes on along the minus strand of JALGTR010000243.1, from coordinate 4,859 downwards.
CCGTGAAGCTGTATGAGTTGACCGCGTATGAACTGAGCGAACGCCTCACCTCCGGCGAGGTTTCGGCCGCCGAGGTCACCGAGGCGTATTTCGAGCGCATCGAGAGCGTCGAGGAGAAGGTTGCCGCATACCTCGAGCTGACGCAGGATGTTGCGATGGAGCAGGCGCGGCAGGTCGATGACTGGCGCGCCGGGGGCGAGCAGCCGGGGCCGCTTGCGGGAGTCCCTGTGGCGATCAAGGACGTGCTCTGCACGCGGGGCATCCGGACGACTTGCGGCTCGAAGATGCTGAAGGGTTTTCGGCCGCCCTATGACGCCACCACGGTCCGGCGCTGCCGCGATGCCGGCATGCCCATGCTTGGCAAGACGAACATGGACGAGTTCGCCATGGGCTCCTCCACCGAGAACTCGGCGTATAAGGTGACGCGCAATCCGTGGGATCTCGATCGCGTCCCGGGCGGGTCCTCTGGTGGATCGGCGGCGGCTGTGGCCGCCGGCATGGCCCCGATCGCGCTCGGCTCCGATACCGGTGGATCGATCCGTCAGCCGGCGGCGCTGTGCGGGATCAGCGGGCTCAAGCCGACCTACGGCCGCGTGTCGCGCTATGGTCTGGTGGCCTACGCGTCCTCGCTCGACCAGGTTGGCCCGCTGGCCCGGGACGTCCGCGACTGCGCGCTCGCGATGAACGTGCTGGCCGGTCGGGATCAGTACGATGCGACGTCTGCCGACGTCGATGTGCCGGACTACGTCGCGGCCCTCACGGGCGATGTCGAGGGTCTGCGCGCCGGCGTCCCGAAGGAGCTCATGGGCGAGGGCATCGATCCGGCGGTTCGCACCACGATAGAGGCCGCGATCGGCCAGTTCGAGGAGCTCGGGATGGCGATCGAGGAGGTCGAGATGCCGAACCTCGACCACTCGTTGCCGGTCTACTACGTCATCGCACCGGCAGAGGCGGCGAGCAACCTCGCGCGCTACGACGGCGTGCGGTACGGGCATCGCACCGAGGAGGACGTCTCGGACGTCTACGACCTCTTCGCGAAGACCCGCGGCGAGGGATTCGGCCCGGAGGTGCGGCTGCGAATCATGCTCGGCACCTTCGCCCTCAGCGCCGGCTACTACGACGCGTACTACCTCAAGGCGCAGAAGGTGCGCACGCTGATCAAGCAGGACTTCGATGCTGCCTTCGAGGACCACGATGTGTTGCTCTGTCCCACCTCGCCGACGGTCGCGTTCGGTATCGGCGAGAAGGCCGACGATCCGCTGCAGATGAAGCTGGCACACGTCTGCACGATCCCGGTGAACCTCGCGGGCATACCGGCGCTTTCAATCCCGTGCGGGATGGTGGACGCTATGCCGGTGGGGCTGCAGATCATGGGCCGCCCGTTCGAAGAGGCCACGATCATGCGCGTTGGTGACGCCTACCAGCGGGCGACGGACTACCATCGGCAACGCCCGGAGTTGTAGGGCACCGACAGACGCCATGCTGCACGCTCACCAGCAAGCGGCCTGATGACCCGGCAGTGGGGCCGCCGGCGGAGTCCGCCACGCGCCCCCGGTCAAGGATGGTGGGCGCCCTCACCACGCACACTCCCTTTGCCATGGAGGGACCGACGCCCTCGCCCGCCAGGAGCGGTAAGGTTCATGGAACACGACCCACGGACAGGGGCGCCCGCGCTCCAGCTTTGAGGTGATCGCGGGAGCCTGCAGACCGCTCTGCCCTCTCCGTGTATGGCCAATGCCCTCCGTGAACGCCCCCTCTTGATGCGCCGCCCCTCGTTAACATAGGTACCGGAGCTCCCAAGTACGCCGGTGGATCTTGCTCTGTCGCGAAAGCTCAACCTCAAAGTCCTCGCCGCAATCGTGAGGCCCGGCGAGAGGGTTCACGGTGCGCGGGAGCGAATACCTCAATAAGGTCAGGCAGCGGAGGGAGCGGCATGCGAGCTCGGGAGGCTCCGGGACCAGGCCCCTCCGCTATTCATTGCTGCCCGTATTGCGGCGTGAAAAGCCAGGTCAGGGGAATGAGCTGATCGCCGGACCTGAAGTGTAGATCTGCCGGCAGTGCGCATTGCTGTGCAACCGGACCATCGAGACTGAGGCGGCCCAGAGGCCATCAGGGAGAGCGAAGTCATGCCGACGGAGGCCGACGAGCGACTGCAGCGCCTGGTCGCAATGTCACGCGAGTTAGGCGACCCCAACAACGACTATCTGATCCTCGGCGAGGGCAATACTTCGGCACTCGCGGACGAGGAGAGCTTCTACGTCAAGGCCAGCGGCACCTCGCTCGCTGGCATCGACGAGGAGGGCTTCGTCCGTGTGTCCCACGAGGCGATCCGTGAGCTGCTGCGGCGCGATTCGCTCACCGATGAGGAGGTCACAGAGGGCCTTCTCGGAGCATCGATCGAGCCCGCAAGCCTGCGCCCGTCGGTGGAGACATTCCTGCACGCCATGTTGCTCGACCTCCCGGAGATCGAGTTCGTGGGGCACACCCACCCGACGGCCGTGAACGCGTTGCTGTGCGCACAGCAGGCCGAGGAGGCCGTACGCGGGCGTCTCTTCCCCGATGAGGTCGTCTGCTGTGGTCCCGAATCCGCCTGGGTGCCGTACACCGATCCGGGCCTGCCGCTGGCGAAGGCCGTCGGCGCGGCGGTCGATGACTTCATCGAGCGCTGGAACATGCCTCCAGTAGTCATAATGATGCAAAACCATGGCATGATAGCCATGGGCGCATCTCCCGCGCAGGTGCTGGCGGCGACGGCGATGGCCGTGAAGGCCGCGCGCGTGCGCCTCGGCGCAGCTCGATGGGGCGGCCTCCGGACGCTGTCTGAGGCCGAGCTGGACCGCATATTCACTCGCCCGGACGAGGAGTATCGGCGCGAGAGACTCTCGCGCTGATCGCTCGGGCAAAGATCGATACCCGTTGGAGGACGCGATGAGCGACTACGAAAGCTATGTGAAGGGCACCTGCCCACTGCCGGAGACCAACACGGCGTGGCCGCTTTACGGAACGGGGCTGGAGAACCTTGGGCGCGATCGCCAGCCGGTTGAGTGGGAGCTGCCCGAGTGTGGCCCCGATGACCTGCTGGCGCGTGTGGACGCCTGTGGCCTGTGCTTCTCGGACATCAAGGTCCTGCGCCTTGGTCCGGAGCACCCCCGCATCTCCGGCCGCGACCTGGAGAATGATCCGGTGATCCTCGGCCATGAGGTGGCGCTGACGATCGTGCAGGTCGGGGACAATCGCGCGGGGCAGTTCGAGGTGGGCGACCGGTTCGTGGTGCAGGCCGATATACACTACAGGGGCGAGGGTCTGGCGTTCGGCTACGCACTGCACGGCGGCCTCGAGCAGTTTGTGCGCATCGGCCCGCCGATCCTCGATGGCGACGATGGCTGCTACCTCATCCCGATTCCCGACGAAATTGGGTACTCCGAGGCCGCGCTGGCCGAGCCGTGGGCGTGCGTGGAGTGCGCATTTCGTGTGGAGACCCGGCGGCGGCTCGCCGAGGCGGGCGTGCTGGCGATCGTGGCCGGGCCGAATCCGAGGCCGGATTTTACACTCGGCGATCTCCTGGAGCAGGCGCGGCCCTCGTATGTGGTGACGGTCGGCGCGCCGGAGGGAATCGTGCAGGAGATCGAGGCCTCCGGTATCGAGCACGCCGAGCTTTCGGACACCGAGCAGCTCTCCGCCGTCGCGGGGCAGCGCGACGGGATCGACGACCTCGTGCTGCTCGACCCCACCGCCGATCAGGTCGAGGAGCTCGCCACACTGCTGGCCGACGGCGGCGTGCTGTGTCTGATGATCGCTGAGCCACTTACGCGGCCGGTGGCGGTTGACGCCGGCCGGGTTCACTACGACGGGACGCGATATGTCGGGGCCTCGGGGCTGGACGTGTCAGAGGCCTATGCCGCGACGCGCTCGGTGAAGCCTGTCAAGGACGGGAGGATGCTCGTGGTTGGCGCCGCCGGGCCGATGGGTCAGATGCACGTGCAGCGGGCGCTCGAGCACCCGGACGGTCCGTCGCTGGTGGTGGCCACCGACATCGATGACGAACGTTTGGCGACGCTGCCCGCGCGATACGGCACGCTGGCGGAGGAGAACGGCCGCGAGCTGGTGACGATGAATCCGGCCGCGCTGGGGCCCGTCGCCACCGCGGAGCAGATGGCCGAGCTGGCGCCGGAGGGGTTCGACGACGTGATCGTGCTGGTGCCCGTACCGCCGGTGATTGCCGGCAGCGCTGAGCACCTCGGCGATCGCGGCATGTACAACATCTTCGCGGGCGTTGCGCGCGGAACGATGGTGGAGATCGACGTCTCCGACGTGGCGCTCAGGGGCGTACGGTACACGGGCACAAGCGGCTCGGCGATCGAGGATCTCCGCGCGACGATCAGGATGTCCGAGAGCGGGGAGCTTGCCCCGAATCGCGCGGTGGCGGCGATCGGCGGTATCGAGGCGGCGTGGGACGGCCTGCAGGCGGTGCAGGAGGGCGAGCTGACGGGGAAGGCCGTCATCTATCCGCATGTGCGCGACCTGCCGCTGACCCTGCTGGATGATCTCGCTGAGGCCGAGCCTGAGGTGGCCGCGAAGCTCGATGCCTCGGGGGCGTGGACGCGTGAGGCGGAGGCCGAGCTGCTTCGGCGCCATGTCCACGGCTGCGGTACGTCTGGTGGCGGGCGAGCGTGTCGCCACCTCGAGGGGAAGGTGGCCCTGGTGACCGGCGCGGCGCAGGGCCTCGGGGAGGCGCTGGCGGATCGGCTGGCCCGGGAGGGCGCGTCGGTGTGCATCGCCGACATCAACCTCGAGGGCGCCCACGCGACCGCGGAACGGATTACTGAGGCCACCGGGGCGCAGGCGTTTGCGGTCGAGAT
>JALGTR010000242.1 GCA_029821265.1 Candidatus Zipacnadia bacterium | reverse complement strand
GGTCGGCAAGCCGCCTGACAGCCATCGCGGCGTTCATCATCACGCCGGGCTGCGCGGGCATCGGTCACTCAGCCCCCGTTGGTCCCGACCTGGACGCCGTGCGTTGTGCGATGCTTCGTCGCGAAGCGCGGGCCGGCCTTCCCCCGGCCCGCGCGTTCATCCGCGCTCAGTACCTGAGGCCAACCGCATCGGTGCGGCGCGGATCATCGTATACCGGCAGCTCACCGCCCGCGTCGTCGAGGATGCGCCGCCACGCGGTCTCGAACACCCCTGCGGGCAGTGAGTCGGCGACATCCTCCTGACACCGCGGATCGCTGCGCAGGTCGAAGGCCTCGCCGAGTTCGCCGGTGACGGAGGCGCGGATCCACCAGTCGTCATCGATGCAGCAGACCGAGTTCCCGTAGCGACTGGTGACGTACGCACGCGGCTCCCAGCCGTCCTCTTCGAGCAGCAGGGGCAGCAGCGACCGACCATCGATCGGCTGATGGTTGTCGATCCCGGCGAGATCGTAGAGTGTCGCGCTCAGATCGACGTTGTAGGCGAGCTCCGCGATCGTGATGTTCGCGCTCGCGCCGGCGGGCAGGTGGACGATCAGCGGCAGGTCCATCACACCGGGCCACAACGAATAGTGGGGCTTGCCGACGACGCGGCCGGGGTTGTCCGCAAAGTTGGTTCCGTGGTCGCTGGTGAACGCGATCAGCGTATTCTCGAGCAGGTCGAGGCGCTCAACGGTGTCCATTAGCCGGCCGAACCACGCATCGACGAGGCTCACGAGGCCGGAGTAGTGCGCGATCATGTCCGCGAGCATTGCCTCCGTCAGGCCCTGCTCGCCCATCGGACGATACTGCGGGTGGACGACCGTGGGGCCATCGTACTCGGGATCGGCGTACATCTCGTAGTAGCGCCGCGGCGCCTCCCACGGCTCGTGGGGGGCGAAGCTGTCCACGTAGAGGTAGAAGGGCTCCGCACGGCGGTTATCCTCGACGAAGTCGATCGCCCACTGGAAGACCTGCGCGGTTGAGCTGTCGCGTTCGTGCAGGCGCCCGCGCGTGTTGGCGATGTGGTAGCGCAGGTTCGAGTGCAGCGGCGGATCGCCGCCGGGCCACCAGTAGCCCTCCAGGTCGCGATCATCGACCGTGTGCACCGATGCCCAGCGGTCCTGCTGCATCCCGCGGACGTAGTTCCACTGCCAGAAGCCGCGCTGGAAGTTCAGGCCGGGCGCGAAATAGGGCACCGAGTCGGTCACCAGCCCGGTGTGATAGCCGGCGTTCGCGAGGTTCTCAGCGACGGTGTCCTCGCCGCGGTCCATCGGCTGCCAGCCGGGGAGGTAGACGATATCCCAGGGGACCGGCCGGTAATCGTGAAACGGGTAGGCGCGGCGACCGGTGAAGACTGCGCGGCGCACCGGAATCGTGGGCAGCGACTCAGGGTAGACGCGCGTGAACAGCGCCGAGCGCTTCGCGAACGCGTCGATGTTCGGCGTGCGAATCCTCTCGTTGCCGTAGCAGCCCAGGTACGCCGTGCGGAGGGTGTCCGCCATCACGACGATCATGTTGGGACGAGAGCCTTTCACGCATGTAACCTCCCACGGATGGTCATCGTGGGTGACGGGTGTTGTCGAACAGATGTTTCACGTGAAACATGGATGTGCTGTCAGCGCGGGCACTCGGCCTCACCGAGCAGATCGACGAGGATCGGCTCCAGGCGCTCGATCGCCCGCATCATCGGTTTGCTCATATCATCGCGGATGTAGATGTGCGTCATCTCCGGCTGCGCCCCGAGCACCCAGGTCTCCGCGCCCGCGTCCATCTCGAAGAAGCACGCCATCATCTCCAGCGACGGCCGGTGCGTAACGCCGGGCGTGGGCGGGATCTCCTGCGCGCGAATCAGCCGGAGCTGGCCCGCCTCCGCGCCGAAATCGGCCGCGTCGAGGATCAGCACGAGGTCGGGGCGCAGGTCGGCCGCCTTCACCGCGTAGTCCTCAGGCAGGTCCCAGGTGATAAACAGCGGGCAGGCGACGCGGCCCTCGATGCGCTCCGCAAGGGTGATCCCGAAGCCGTCATCACCGCGCACCTGGTTGCCAACGCCCATCACAACTACCTTCCTGCCGCGCGTGAGCTCCTCGAGCCCTGCGCGTATCTCCTCAAGTTCTCCGTCAGTCGGGTGCATGCTCGCATATCTCCAGTCCTTCCGGCACCGAGCCGGATGGTCGCCTGTCGGGCAAGCTTTCCGTACGCGACCGCCACAGTCCTCTTCCCGGGCGCCGGAACCTCCGTCAACCATCGGGCGTCTCTACAGGCGATGATGACCACGCGGCGAAAGCTGACATTGCTCGGAATCGGCGCGATCTGCGGGCTGGCGATCGCGGTCATCGGGCTGGGCGTGGGCTGGCGCGAGGCGCAGAATGTGCTCGCCCGCACAGGCGTGCTGCACGAGCTGTCGCCCGAGGAGTATGAGCGCTGGGCGCGACAGCGATTCCACGAGCTCCATCCGGACGAAGAGCCGCTTAACTGGCGCATCGCCCGGACCGCACTGAGGCTGCACGAGGCCCGGCCGATGGGCCGCTTCGTGCTGCACGAGAACGATTGCTCGGACTTCGTCGGCTGCGTCATCGACGAGGCGCTCGGCGCCGGTGCTCGCTTCAACCGCGACAGCGACGAGCACCTGCTGTGCGGATCCGGCGGATCGCTGCGGCGCGAGCTCTTCGTGCGCCGGCGGCTGCCCGATATGGGCCCCGTGCAGCCGGGCGACATCGTCAGCGTGCGCCACTCGCCTCACTATCCGCCCCATGACGATTCGATCGGGCACGTGGGCGTCATCGGCCCCGACGGCCGCGTGCTGGACTTCACAAAGCTCAAGAGCTGGCCCTCCGCGCGGTACACGCGCACCGACTTCGAGTGGTTCATCCGTCACTGCGCGCCCGAGGAGGTCATCATCGGCCGCCTGCGCCCGGAGTTCCGCTACCGCGTGCTGGAGATTGACGCAGTGCGGCTCGGCATGGAGAAGCCGTGAACGCCTCAAGTTCCGCCCCGCCGTGGCGGGCGAGGTCGCCCGCCCTCCAGGGCGAGGAGGGTCAGCTCGCGGCTGCGGTGAGTGCGTGGGCGTTGGCGCAGTGGACTGCGGCGACCGAGGGGCGCGTCCGCGCCGTCAGTCGAACTCGTAGTGCATCCGCTGGCGCGAGGTCTCCGTGAGCAGGTAGCCGATCTCCTCGCGCATATACTCGCACGTGATGTCGAAGATCTCGCGGATTCGCACGTTGATCAGCTCCGCCTCGCCGACGCGCGCAATTCTCAGCACGTCGTGGCCTGCCAGCACCTCGCGCATCTTCGCGAAGTCATTGCGATAGCCCGCGAGGCGCAGGTACTCGATCGCCCGCGATGGCTCGACCGTGCCATCGGGCATCACGACGGTGGAGCCATGGAAGGTGCGGTGGTACCGGTAGGGAACGTCCATCGCCTCCTCGACCGCATGCAGCTCCGTGCACGAGGAGAAGGTCGCGCCCATCAGCAGACACCACGCATCGAGACGATAGAGCTGGTGGAAGGTGCTGCCCTCCCCGAAGCTGGAGATGCCCTCGCCCATGACCTGCTCGGTGTGCGGACCGATGGCCGCGACCGAGTGACAGATGTGGGTCGAGCGTCGGGCCTCCGGGCGTTTGCGGAACGTCTCCGGGATGATCCCCACCTCGTCCTTCACCGGGGTTTCGACCAGGTCCAGCACCGCCGTCTCCGCATCGTGGAACGGCCCCCATGTGAAGGTGGGCACAACGATCGTTCCCGTGTCGCCCACGGCCTCGAGCAGCGCATCGATGGCTGTGTCGGCGCCGCCCTCCACCCAACCGAAGGCGCTCAGCGACGAGTGTACGAGCGCAACGTCGCCCTCAGTCAGGCCCACCTCGCGCAGGCCCTCGATGATGTCGCTTTGTGTGACGTGGGTCCTCTCGGTCATGATCTTCTCCTCGATCTGCGTCTGCACTTTACGTCCGGCACCCTCGGCGCAAGGTTCCCCGCTCCAGCACAGCGGCCCTGCACGGAGGCAACGGCGATCGGCCACGTGCAGGTCCGAGCGCCAGAAGAGCGAAGCAACGTCTGTGGTCTGCACAGATGCCGCATGGAAGGCTGATGAAGATGCCCGCCGATCGCCCCAACATCATCGTCATCTACACCGACGACCTCGGCTATGGCGACCTCTCGTGCATGGGCGAGACCCATGTGCGAACGCCACACCTTGATGCGCTCGCGGATTCGGGAATTCGTTTCACCAACTGGTACTCCAACTGCGCGGTTTGCTCGGGCTCACGGGCCTCGCTCATCACGGGGCAGTACCCGGATCACGCAGGCGTCAACGGCGTGCTTCCGAGCAATCGCGAATCCGAGGGCCTGCCTGACAGCAAGAGGGAGAACACCATCGCCCACGCCCTGCAGCAGGAGGGCTACCGAACCGGAATGTTTGGCAAGTGGCACCTCGGCGTCACCGAGCGCTCCCGACCTCACCACTTTGGCTTCCAGCAGTGGTTTGGCTTTCTCTCCGGCTGCGTGGATTACTACTCCCACCTCTTTTACTACATGCAGAACCGCGGCGTTGACCCGCTGCACGACCTGTGGGAGAACGGGCAGGAGGTGTGGCGCAACGGTGAGTACATGACGACGATGATCACCGACGGATCGGTGAACTTCATCCGCGAATGTGCACGCGAGGGCGAACCGTTCTTCCTGTACAGCTCCTATAACGCGCCGCACTATCCCATGCACGCGCCGCAGGAGTATATGGATCGTTTCTCACACCTGCCGTGGGACAAGCAGGTGATGGCGGCGATGATAGCGGGCATCGATGATGGCGTGGGACAGATCGTCGCGGAGCTTGAGCGCAACGACATCCGCGAGGAGACGCTCATCTTCTTCTCGTCAGACAACGGGCCATCGCGCGAGACGCGCAACTGGATGGATGGCACGAAGGACCCCTACTACGGGGGCACCACCGGCGGCCTGGAGGGCTCGAAGGGCACGCTCTGGGACGGCGGGATCCGCATGCCGGCGATCATGAGCTGGCCGGGCATGATCGACGAGCGGCAGGTGTCGGACGAGGTCGGGATCATGATGGACGTCTTCCCCACGGTGCTCGAGGCGGCCGGTGGTGATCCGGCGCAGTACGAGCTGGACGGGGAGAGCCTGCTGGACATGGTCACGAACGGGGCCGAAAACCCGCATGACTGGATCGCCTGGAACCTGCACGGACAGCGGGCCATCCGGCGCGGCGATTGGAAGCTGGTGCTGAACGGGGTATTCCGCGACGGCCGGGAGAATCGCCCGCCGGTGTGGCTGACGAAGATCACCGAGGACTTTGGCGAGACGAACAACCTGGCCACGGAATACCCGGAGAAGACGGCGGAGCTGCGCGAGATCGTGGAGCCCTGGGCGGAGGAGCAGGAGCGGCTGATCGAACAGCAGCGCGCGGAACTCGGTTAGCGACCCGGGCATGCGGGGAGGGCTGGCGCGACGGGAGGAGAATAGGTTTGGGCGATGATCGATGGAAGCTGTGGCTGGAGGCGGTGTCCGTGAGGTTTGCAGCCGTGACGATGGCATTCGCTGTGCTCGCGATGAGCGTGGGAGTGAGCGGCGC
>JALGTR010000241.1 GCA_029821265.1 Candidatus Zipacnadia bacterium | reverse complement strand
AGGCCGCACCTGCGACTGGGATGCCGCCGCCCGGATCGTCCGCCGATGCCCCACGCCCGTCATGCTCGCCGGCGGCATCTCGCCCGAGAACCTCGCCGAGGCCCTCTCCTGCACCGGCGCGGCAGGCCTTGATCTCTCCAGCAGCCTCGAGCGTGAGCCCGGCTGCAAATCCCCACGCAGGCTCCGACAGCTCGCCCGCGCGTGGCATTCCCTCCGCCGATGAGCGCCCTGCGCGAAAAGGTATTCCAGAGCGATGGGCGAACACTGTTTGCCGAATAGAGCGCAATAACAGGTTTGATCACGCAGCGGGTCTAACCGTTAACAGGAGGAGATCGTTCATGTCCGACGAGAAGCTCGCAATTGACGGCGGCGAACCGATACGCACCGAGGAGTTCCCACCGTGGCCATACTTCGAGGAGGACAGCGTCGAAGCGGCCATGGAGCCGATCCGCACCGGGAAGGTCAACTATTGGACCGGGAACATCGGCCGCGAGTTCGAGAGGAAGTTCGCCGAGTGGGAGGGCACTGAATACGCCATCTCCACCGCCAACGGCACCACGGCCCTGCACACTGCACTCGGCGGCCTCGGCATCGGCCCAGGCGATGAGGTCATCGTCCCTAGCTACACCTTCATCGCCTCTTCGATGTGCGTCGCCCAGGCCGGCGCCGTACCGGTCTTCGCTGACGTCGAGAAGATGACGCACACCATCTCGCCCGAGTCGATCGTCGAGAAGATCTCGCCCCGCACAAAGGCGATCATCCCCGTGCACCTCTACGGCTGTATCGCCGACATGGGCGCGATCATGGACATCGCCGAGGAGTATGGCCTCTACGTCATCGAGGACGCCGCTCAGGCTCATGGCGGCAAGTACAACGGCAGGAAGGCCGGCTCCGTCGGCCACATGGGCGCCTTCAGCTTCTGCCAGTCCAAGCACTTCACCACCGGCGGCGAGGGCGGCATGGTCGTCACCGACAACGAGGAGTGGGCGTGGAACTGCCGGTCGTTCCGCGACCACGGTTACGACGTCTCCGAGCGCATGCGGCTGCTCGAGCTCGAGGCCAAGCTGCCCTACATCCACCAGCGCATCGGCTTCAACTTCCGCCTCACCGAAATGCAATCCGCCATCGGCATCGTCCAGCTCGAGAAGATGGACACCTGGCACACGCCGACGCGCCGCCGCAACGCGAAGATCCTCGACGCCGAACTCGAGGGCGAGGAGTACATCCTCGCGCTGCCCATCGACACTGAGGAGCGCGAGAACGCCTACTGGCAGTACCCCATCATCCTCGATACCGACAAGCTCTCCGTCGAGGCGCGGGACTTCTTCGAAGCCGTCGCCGCTGAGGGCGTGCCGGCCGGCCCCGTCATGTGGCCGCAAAGCTACAAGGAGGCCTGCTACCGCAACCACGTCGGCTTCGGGCGGCTGCAGTACCCCTTCCGCGACCCGCACGTGCGCGCCGAGGCGGTCGACTACATCAACGAGTTCTGCCCCAACGCCGCCTGGGCAGAGTCCCGCACCTTCTTCGTCCCGGTCCACCCGACCTACGAGGAAGAGGACATGCACGACATCGCAGCCGCTATCAAGAAGGTCGGCCGCGCATATCTCAAGTAGCTGCACGCGACGAGCCGTGGGCCGCGAGCAACGAGCCCACAGCTACGATCGGCCGCACTGAAGCGCAACCCGGTGGGCGCGGCGATTCGTTCGCCGCGCCCGCACTGCAGCGTAGCACTGGAGGATCACCCACCATGCCCGAAACACTCGGCGTAGGCATCATCGGAATGCGTATGGGCGCCAGCCAGCTCCGGCAGATCGTCAACGTGCCGGGCCTCGAGCTTGTCGCCGTCTGCGACCTCGATGAAGATCGCGTCCGTGAGATACAGGACGAGTTCGATGTGCCCTTCGGCACCACCGACTACGAGAGACTGTGCGCCCACGATGACGTGGATATCGTCTCCGTCGCTACGCCCGATTACCTGCACCTGGAGATGGCCGAGGCGGCATTCGCCAGCGGCAAGCACGTCATGATGGAAAAGCCTCTCGCCCGCACCGTCGACGAGTGCCGGCGTATGATCAAGGCCCAGCGCGAGGCGGGTGTCAAGCTCATGACCGCCCACGTCGCGCGCTTCTACGACGTCTTCCAGAAGGTCAAGCAGTGGACACAGGACGGCACACTCGGCGAGACCTACAACCTCTACACCAGCTACATCCACAACTACGAGAATATCCCGGGCTTCAACGAATGGCGCTTCGACGCCGAGAAGCGTCATCAGCTCATCGGCGGCGGCTGTCACGCGCTGGACCTCGCCCGCTGGATCGGCGGCGAGGTGGCGGAGGTCTCGTGCTACTCGAACCACTACAATATCCCCCAGCTCGACACCGACGATCACTTCAACATCAACCTGAAGTTCCAGTCCGGCGCCGTCGGAATCACGGTCGGCTCCTTCGGCTGCGCCCATCCCTACAACATCGACATGCACGTGTGGGGCACGAAGGGCACGGTCATCGCGACGAACACCACACCAACCGCGAAGATCTGCCTGCGCCAGACCGATCGCAACAAGTGGATGGAGATGCCTGCCGGCGCCGCCCCCAAGGGCCTCGCCGCCGAGTTCGCCGTCCTCGCCGACGCCATTCGCAATGACACCACGCCCGAAAGCGATGGCGTCTCGGGCGCGCGCACCGTGGCGCTGGGCTGGGCCGCGATCGAATCATCGCGCGAGGGCAGGCCGGTCACGCCGGTCACCGACTTCTGACCGCGACCGAACCAACAGACGAGAAGGATACCGGCCTTGCCGCGGCGCATAATAGCATCGATCGCAGCACACAACGCACACTCAGGGGGCGCGTATGAACTCGCTGGAGAGGCTGGACGCCCGGCAGCAGCTTCTGGCCGCAGTCACGCTGCTGCTACTGCTCGTTCACATGGTGTTCCCTGATGCAGGCGTCGATGAAGTCTCGGTGGCGCTGCTGCTTTTCCTTGCAGTGACCCTCTACGGCAACGAAATGACCGCGTGGCTCGCCCGATACGCTCGGCCCACGACGGCCGGGGTGGACTCAGCGACCGAACTCGCCGACCGGGTGCGCGAGGTCGGCTACAAGGTCGAACACGCGCGGGTCGCGGCATCCACCGAGCAGATGCCCGCTGGCAAGCCGGTCCGCGACGAGGTCGATGCGCTTATCGAGCGCGCAGGCGGCAAACCCCGGGCCGCCCTTATCCTCGCCTGGCATGCCATCGACGGGCGGCTTCGCGACATCACTGGCGCTCGTGAGGCCGGGGAGGCCGCCAGGCTCCTCGTCGAAACCGGTCGGGCCCCGGCGCAGTTCCAGGACGCGCTCAACGCGTTCCGCCGCCTGCGCATGGACGTCGCCCGGTCGATCGACGGCGTCAGCGAGGACGCCCTCTGGACCCTCGTGGCGCTCTCTGCCGAAGTGCTCGCGCTAATCCCGCCGGCCGAAGAAAGCCGCGACCTGAGCCCAACGGAGGACTGACCTATGAACGCTCGTGAGGTCGAAGCGGCGGTGCTCGAGATCGCACCGCTTGAACACGGTATGGACGGCGACCCAAACGGGCTCCTCTACGGCGATCCCGAGACTGAGATCACCGGCGTCGCAGTCACCTGGACCCCCTCGCTCGCTGTGCTCCGCGAGGCGGCGACTGACGGCCTGAACTTCGTCCTTACCCACGAACTGCCGTTCTTCTCGAGCGCGGAATCCCGCTGGTTCCGCACGCTCCCGGAGGATGAGAGGCCGCATAATATCGCCCGTCGCCGCATACTCGACGCCCACGGCATGGTCGTCTGCCGCTGCCACTCGAACTGGGACGGCGCACCCGGCGGCGTCAAAGACTCCTGCGCCGAGGCCCTCGGCTTCACCGACCAGTACGATGGCGGGAAATACTGCGCCACCTACGACATCGAGCCGCTCACGCTGGCCGAGTTGGCCGACCATGCCAGGCTCGCTTTCGGCGTCCCTCGGGTGCGCGTCGCCGGCAGCCTCGGGCGGACAATCTGGCGTGTCACCGTGCATTACGGAGGCCTGGCGCAGCAGTTCCACGCCATCGATGAGGCCGTGATCACAGAGGCCGACGCGATCATCTGCGGAGAGGCGCTTGATTACACCATCCGCGCTGCCGTCGATGCGGATATCGCGTTCATCGAGACCGCGCACATCGCCTCGGAGAACCCCGGCCTGCGGGAGTTCGCCCGACTGCTGGACAGCGCCCTTGCCGATATTCCGGTTCGTTTCATCGACGCCGGAATGCCGTGGACAACGCTCTGACGTATTCTGCCGTGCAATATGACGTTCGCGAAGCAAACCTTATCGGAGGTGCTAATAGATGGCCATCAAATGGGGAGTCATCGGATGCGGAGGTATCGCTGACCGTCGAACGATCCCGGAGGGCATTATCCCGGCGCCCTCAGCTGAACTGGTCGCGGTCCAGGATATCGCCGAGGAACGCGCTGGTGAGGTTGCCGAGAAGTACGGCATCACAGGATACACTGAGGTCGATGACCTCCTCGCCGACGACAGCGTCGATGCGGTGTACATCGCGACCCCGACCCACGTCCACCACGAACAGACCGTCGCCGCAGCCCAAGCCGGCAAACATGTGCTGTGCGAGAAGCCGCTGGCGCTCACGGTTGAGGAGTGCGAAAAGAGCATCGAGGTGTGCAATCAGGCGGGCGTGAAGCTCGGCACCAACTTCATGATGCGCTTCCACTCCTGCCATCAGAAGATCAAGGAGATCATCGAGGCCGGCGACCTCGGCACTCCCGTCCTCGGCCGCGCAGAGCTCACCTGCTGGTACCCGCCGATCGAGGGCGCGTTCCGACAGATCCAGTCCTGCGGAGGCGGTGGCGCGCTGATCGACATGGGCAACCACTGCATCGACCTGCTCGAGTTCTTCTTCGGCCCCGTGGAGCGCGTCTCGTGCATGACCGAGCACCTCGTTCAGGACTACGAGACCGAGGACACCGCCGTCGTCATCCTGCACTTCAAGAGCGGGGCCGTCGGTATGGTTGATACCCTCTTCAATGTCCCGGACGCGGCCGCCCGCAATATGCTCGAGGTCTACGGCAGTCAGGGTAGCCTCGTGACGCAGGGCACCATCGGTCAGGAATCAACCGGCACCATCGAGGCGGTGCTGGAGGGCGACGTCGGCGGTTACGACGCGCAGCAGGCACGCGACGCCGGGGCGAAGCAGATCATCGAACCCGACGTGGTGAATATGTACGAGGCGATCGTGGAAGGCTTCTGCAAGGCGATCGAGAATGACACGCGACCGCCTGTCTCCGGCGAGGATGGGCTGTGGAGCCATCGCGTCATCGACGCCTGCTAC
This sequence comes from Candidatus Zipacnadia bacterium, assembly GCA_029821265.1. Classification (GTDB taxonomy): domain Bacteria; phylum Armatimonadota; class Zipacnadia; order Zipacnadales; family UBA5352; genus JALGTR01. The sequence continues at coordinate 295 of JALGTR010000241.1, read as the reverse complement.
GAGTCCGCCCGGAGCGGGAGGACCATCTCCCTACAGTGAGCGGGTGACCGACGCGCTGGCGTGGGATCCAAATCCGCATACGAACGCGGCGGACCTCCCGAAGGTGGTCCGCCGCTGTCTTTTTGAACGTGGGCGAGGCGAGCGCTACTCCTCGTCGTCGTAGTCGTGCTCGTCTTCCTCGAATTCCTCTTCCTCGCCGGTCTCCTCGGCCTCACTGGCTTCCGCCTCAGCCGTCTCTCCGCCCTCTTCGGCCTCGGACTCGCCGAGCAGGACCTCCTCGAAGTCCACGGCCTCT
>JALGTR010000240.1 GCA_029821265.1 Candidatus Zipacnadia bacterium | reverse complement strand
CCTGATCCTGCGGTGTCTCGCGATCATCACCCTCGCCGTGTGCATCGCGAGACCAATTGCCCGCGGCGGCGTTCTCTCGCGGATCGGTTCGCCTGCGGGGGAGGTCGCGCTGATCGTGGACACGTCGGCGAGCATGGGGGCGACGCAGGATGGCCGCACGCTGCTCGATCGCGCCCGCGTGCTGGCGGCAAGCATCACTGATGTGTTCGGCCCCGACCGGCTTCGGGTCGCTGTCGCCGGCGCCAGGCTGCGCCCACTACCGCCAGGCGGTGATCTGCTGTCGGCGCTCCCACGGCGGCCGTCGCCTGAACGCGGGCGACTGACCGACTGCATCGCGCGACTGATCGCCGAAGAGGCCGGGAAGCTTGCGACAGTCTATGTCCTGACGGATCTGCAGGAGAGCTCGCTCTCCGAGCTTCAGGCCGCAGCGCCTGCCGACGCTCCGAAGATCGTCCTGGTCGACGTTGGCGCGTTGCCGGCGGCGAATCTCGCCATCACCCGGACCGAGTTACGGCCGCCCCAGCCGGTGCGTGGCGCTCCGGTGACAATTACTGCAAACGTCCGAGCCTGGGGGGCGCCGCCGGAGAAGCCGCTGCCGATCAGACTGACTGTCGATGAGCAGCCGGGGCACTCTGTAGCGCTTTCTGTCGGCGGAGATGCTTCCGCGCGCGCCGAGTTCAGCACTGCGCTGCCGCATGCCGGCGTCGGCGTGGCGCAGGTTAGTCTGCCGGGCGACGCGATGGCCTTCGACGATCGGCGCACCGTCGCGGCGCTGGTCCGCGAGCGTCTGCAGGTGCTGGTCGTCGGCGAGCCCGCACAGACGCGGTTCATCGCGGCGGCCCTCGACCCCTGGCCAGCAGAGGATTCGCGCTCGACCATAGCCGTGGATCGGGCGGCAGTGCTCAGGGACGCGACGGAGTATGATGCGCTGATCATCGCCAGTGCCGGACCCGATGCGGTGGACGCCGGTGAGCTTGCAAGCGCGGTGCAGGCGGGGACGGGTGTACTGCTGTTCGCCGGCCCGGAAGCGGACGCGCAATGGCTGACCGAGGAGCTGCTATCTGCGGTGGGGATGGGCGGCATTGTGGTTGGCACTTCGGTCGATCGTGATCCGCCTGCACGCCTCGTGGAACTGGAATTCGGGCGTGCGCCGCTGGCGGAGTTTGCCCGACCGGGTGCGGGCGATTTGCAGACGGCGCGTTTCCCGACCGTCCGCGAGCTCAGTGCCGATGGTGCTGCGGTCCTCGCCCGGTTTGATGATGGCCGACCGGCACTCCTCGAAGCTGCGCTGGGCCGCGGCACGGTATTGCTGGCGGCGACCTCTCCCGGTGACAGATGGACCGACCTGCCGCGGCGTCCGGTCTTTGTGCCGCTGATGCACCGCATGGTGTATCATCTCGCCGCCGGGCGTGCGCCGACGCTCCTCGGCGCCAACGCCGGGGAACTGCTCGTTGGGGAGCTGCCTCGTAACGCGAACGAGGTGCGCGTGGAGTCCAAAACTGACGTGCTCACGCACGACATCCGCGGTGAGGCGTGGAACGTCCTCGCCACCTCCACCGGTGTCTTTCGTGTGGTGGCGGACGGCGAGGTGGCCGCGGCGGGCGCAGTGAATATCAGTCCCGCGGAGTCCTTGGTCGCGCGCCTCGACCCTGGGGAGGCGGCACGAAGGCTGGCCCCGCTGCGCGTCGAGGTAGTGGGCGCGATGGGGCTCGCACAGCGACTGGCGTCACCGCTGGCGACGGATCTCTCGACGCTTTTCGCCTTCATCGCACTTCTGCTGATCGCCGCTGAGGCCGTGCAATCGCTGGCAGGCGGTCAGCGCACAGAGAGGGCTGACAGGTAGCATGGCGGGAAGTCCCACCACCTATGTTGCGGTCAATCAACAGGCGCTCGAGCACAACTGTCGGATGGTGCGTGAACGAGCGGCACGCGGTGCGCGGCTCATGGCGGTCGTCAAGGCCAACGCCTACGGTCATGGGCTTGTACAGGCATCGCGGGTGTTTCTCGATGCCGGCGCGACATGGCTGGGCGTCAGCTCGGTCGCCGAGGGAGTGGCGGTGCGGGAGTCAGGGATTGACGCTCCCACGCTGGTTTTCCTGCCGGCCGCACCGGGGGAGTGCGAGGCGCTCGTGTCCGCCAACCTCACCGCGACGGTCGCCTGCGCCAGGCACGTCACGTGGCTGGCGGACGCGGCCGATCGCGTGGGCGTGACCGCAAAGGCACACGTCTTCGTTGATACCGGCCTCTCGCGGATGCCCGCCGATGAGCGTGCCATTGACATCATGGATGCTGCAAGCGGGCGCGGCGTGAAGATCACGGGCCTTTACACGCACTATGGACCGCCCGGATCGGGCGCCATCGCGGACGGGCTGGATCTCTTCCGCTCGGGCGTCTCCGCGCGCATGTTTGGTGCGCTCGCGAACGATCTCCTCGCCGCCGCGAACCGGCGCGAGATCATCGTGCACTGCGCCGCCAGTGCGCTCCTGCTCGAGGAGCCGAAGACGCACCTTGACATGGTGCGCGTTGGCACGCTGCTGTATGGCCAGTATCCCGCGCACGTGAGTGAGGAGCATCGAGACCTCGATCTGCGCGACACATTCGAGCTCCGCAGTCGCATCATCCATGTCGGGACCGTCGGTGTCGGCGGCAAGGTCGGCTATGGTGGTGAGTTCCGCGTGCGCCGCGAGACGCTGCTCGCGACGATCCCGGCAGGCTATGCGCACGGCCTCGGCATGCTCCCACTCAGTATCGCTTCACGCCCCGCGACGGCCATCAAGGGGAAGCTCGCTCGGATCGCCGGGGCGTGGGGGAGAGCCCGTCATCTGCCAGCCGTCCGCATCGGCGAGTATGAGGCGCCGATCATCGGGCGCATCGCCATGGATCACTGCACAGCGGACGTCACCGACCTGCCCGAGGTGGCACCGGGAGACGAAGTCGTTCTGCCCGTCCGCCGCACTGCTGTGAACCCCGAGATCCCGCGGATCTACGAGTAGCAGCGCGGCGCGCTTTCGACTTCAGGAGGCTGGCGTGGCCATCACAGCCCTCACGGTTGGCGTCTTCCTGATCACGGCGGCGTGGCTGCTGGCACCGTGGCTGGCGGCGAGCGACCGACGCTTCACAACAGCAGTCAGTCTCTGTCTGCTCGCCATCGGCGGCTGGTTCTACGCGTGGCAGTGGACGGACCTCGCGCTGCGTACGATCTCCTGGCATGACGTCATCTTCTTCGATCGCCTGCCTCTGTACGTTGCGATCATTCTCCTGCTCGCGGTCTGCCGTCAGCGAATCGAACGCAATACAACCCGTGTTCTCATCGCGACCGTGGTGGCGATCTTCGGCCTGTACGCACTCGCGGAAATGTCCGCGGGCGTTCTGTTGCCCCTTTTCGCCGACCAACTCAGCGCAGAGGTCTCCGGTCCGCCGGAGGTTCTGCAGTCCACGGGCTGGTCGTGCGGCGCCGCGGCCCTGGCGTGGGCGGCGCGCGAAGCGGGCTGTGATGTGAGCGAGCGGCAGATGGCAGAGCTGGCCGTCACCGCGCCGTTGCGAGGCACGAGGACACGCGGGATGCTACGGGCGCTCGATGCGATAGGGCTGGAGGCCACGGTGCGGCGTAATGCCACGTGGCAGCAGTTGCGCGCGGCACCAAAGCCCGTGCTCGCCGGCTGGAAGCTCTCGCGCACCGTGGGACATGCGGTGGTGGTGCTCGAGACCACCGACACTCACGTCCGCGTTGGCGATCCGCTGACGGGCGAAATGGAGTACGGCCGGCAGGACTTTCTTGATGGTTGGGACGGGGAGATGATCGTCATTCGGCGCCCTGCGGGAACCTGAGGCCCCGCCCGCGGGTCAAAGCCGGCAGATGACACACCGCGGGAGGAAACGCCATGCGTTTCACGCTGCCGCTGATTCTCGCCGCGACAGGGCTCTGTGGCCTGGTGACCGCTGATGGTGGCTTCATGCCGATCGTCAACCGCGTTGCGAACTCCGCCGACCAGCGCGCGATCATCATTGCTCACCTCAACCGCGAAACGCTGGTCATCCAGACGCAATACTCCGGGGACGCCTCCGACTTCGCGTGGCTGATCCCGCTGCCGTCGGCCGTGACCGCCGCCGACGTCAGCACGGTAGAGCCGGAGATCTTCGATGCCCTGGATCGCGCCACGGCGCCACAGGTCATGACCGGGAGCACCGGCCTTGTTTGCGGCTGCGCCGGCGGCGGTGGAGGGAAGCCGCTGGGCGTTGAGGTCTGGGAGCGCTTCCGCGTCGATGGCTATGACATCGCCGTTCTCTCAGCCGAGCAGTCGCGCGAGCTTCAGCGCTGGCTCGAGAGCAACGGATACGAGATCCCCGCGGGCCACGAAGACACGCTGCAGCACTATCTGGACCGCAACTGGTGCTATGCTGCGGTGAAGATCGATGCTGCGGCGCCAGAAGCGGACGACGCTGACCGGCCGGGCAGCGGAGGCGGCGAACGCATGCGTCCTATCGCGATCACCTTCCAGACCGACAGCTCGTGTATCCGATGCGCATCTCGCGGGTCAGCACTGTCGAGCGGGCGGAGATCGTGCTGTGGGTGATCGCGCCGGATCGCGTCGAAGCGCTGGAGTATCCGAAGCGGGAGGTCGTCCCGGAGCTCTGGTCCTCCGAAGAGGCCTACGAGCAGCGGCTCGAGGAGACGATCAGGTCGGCGGACAGTCCCGCGCTCGCCGTGGAGTATGTAGGCAGGTTCTCTGCGCTCACCGAACAACCACACGCGTCGCCACGCGAGCTCGTGCCGGATGGCACGATGGTCGTCACGCGACTGAGAACGCGCATGGAGCCTGCGGATATGACCAGGGACATCGCGTTTCAAAGCGCGCCGGGTGACCTGCAGTTCGCGGCCAGCGCCACGACGAATTTCGGGCCGCTGCGCGTGCTCATCGGTCTTGTCCTGCTAATTCTGGCAGCTGTGCTTCGGCTCTTCTCAGAGCATGGGGAGCGGTTCCCCTCACTGAGCCTCGCCCTGCTGGGGCTCATGGTCTTGCTGCTGTAGAGGCAGAGCGTTCGCCCGCGTCGTCGGCCCGGGCACGCCCTCCCACGCGAGGTCCTCGCGCGGCTTCCAGTCAACATCGAACCAGCCGCCGAAGACGTTGGCCTCCGTGCCGCCGATGGAGATGCGACTGCTGTCGAAGATCAGGAAGTCCGGGAGCATGTCGTGCTTGTGATTGGCCGACAACTCCCGGCCGTAGAGCTCCCCGGAGTAGATCAGCACATAGCGATCGGGCTGTAGAGGGTTGGGGTAGCACAGCACCAGCCCGAGCCGATCGCCCTCGAATGTGCGGCCGAGGATCTCGTAGCGGTGATCGCTGATGGTGATGGGCAGGCGATCGGCGATGCGCGCCAGCACGGAATTGGTCGCGGGAGTGCCGAACAGCACGAGGTTCGAGCGGGCGATCTCCTCGTCGGTCACCTCGGCGTCCGTCATCACCCGCGGATAGCCGTCCGCGAACTCGTCCCACTCGTCGGCCCATGTGCCGACCTGCCGGGCGAGCCTCTTGTCCGCCTCCGGACCGCCTGAGGTGCCCTGCACGACCACGAAGCGGGTGTTGAAGACGTCCTCTGCCGGGCCGCAGAGCCCCTTACGCTTGAGCGGCGGCCAGCCGTCGGCCTCAGGCGTCTCGCCGACGGGGATGCGCAAGAGCCCATCCGC
>JALGTR010000239.1 GCA_029821265.1 Candidatus Zipacnadia bacterium | reverse complement strand
AGCCCGGTATGGAGGCGCCAGGCGAACCTGGCATGGAGCCCGGTATGCAGCCGCCGGGCGGACCAGGAATGGAGCCCGGCATGGCACCGCCGGGCGGACCGGGAATGGAGCCCGGCATGGGAATGGAGCCGGGAATGGGCGGCATGGAGGCCGGTATGATGGGTGGGCCCGGCATGATGGGCGGCCCCGGCGCCGGTGCCGCCGCGGGCGGGCTCCAGTGGACTGACATCCCCATGCCCGAGGACCTCGAGATGACCTACGACGAGTTCCTCGCGCAGGAGGGCATGCAGCGGGCGCTCATCCCCGAGGTCTACCTCTACGACGCCGAGGGCGTTCCCAAAAAGAACACGGTCAACGAGTGGAAGCAGCTCCAGCGCATCTACGCCGGTCGCGCGGCGGTCACCGCCGGTGCGGTGCGCGCGGGCAAGCCCGGCTACGGTCTCGCCGCCCGCATCAACCGCGAGATCGCGGTCAAGGAGCGCGAGCTCGAGGCCATCGAGCACCTCTACAACGTTGGTCTCGACAGCTTCACCTTCGAGATCGGCTACCCGCAGGTCGATTCGGCGAACATCAGCCCCGGGGTGGGATCGGTCCCGGTGCAGATCGGCGTGCTCATGAAGCCCAAGCCCGGCGTCGAGAAGCGCTTCCCGAGCCTCGTCTATCGTAAGCTCAAGCCATTTGACAACTACGGAACCGATCGCCAGCTGTTCCGCGTCGTGGACTACGAGGGCGGCATCTGGAACCCCAAGGAGCTCTGGCTCTGGAACGGGACAGTCTCCGAGTGGAACAGCCTCTGGGCCCAGAACCAGGTCCAGCTTACGCTCTACGACACCTCCGGCGATGACATCGTCAGCGGCGTGCAGAGCGCTGGCCACTCCGGCGGCATATGTGCCCAGCTGGTGCACCCGCCCGAGGTCAACTTCTCGCCCATGTATGAGGCCATCTACCCGCCGCGCGGCCTCAACTTCGAGGGCGGCGACATGAACCTGCCCTACAAGAAGGGCTGGTACTTCAACTTCAGCTTCACCATCCCGATCTCGCAGCTCTCCGCGCTCGACCGCGCCGAGGCCGTGCTGATCGGCGCCGGCGGGCGCGAGGGATCGCGCGCCGCCACGCAGGCCTCGGTGCAGGAGGTCAACGGCTTCGAGGCCGCCTCATCCCGCGCAGCGCTGCAGGCAGGCGCGGCGCAGGCCGCCGAGCGCGCTCGAACCGGCCTCCCGATGATGGGAGCGCAGGTCCCGCCCGGCCTGTATTGATACCGGCCGGATCAGTTGCAGACCGACCAACGCGCCCCGAGGCTTCGGGGCGCGTTTCGCATGTGTGCGTCGATGATCGTGGAGGTATCTTCGGCCCGCCGCCGAACTGCTTTTGCGTCACGCAATCATCGCGCCCGACTGGTGAGACCGATGGTCATCGACTGCCATGTGCACGTTCAGGGCAACTGGGGAACGCCCGACGATCGCATGGGCTACCTGCTCGAATACGCCGACCGTCTCGGCATCGATCGTCTCTGCGTGAGTCTCGGAACCTCTCGCGACCACGAACCGGACATGGACACAATCCGCGAGTCCAACGACATGGTGTGGGAGGCCCTCGAACAGCACGACCGCTACATCGGCTTCTGCTATCTGAACCCCTGCTACCTGCAGGGCTCGCTTGATGAGATCGAGCGTTGCATCGCCGATGGCCCGTTCACGGGTATCAAGCTCTGGGTCGCCATGCTCTGCGATCAGCCCAACCTTGATCCCATCTGCGAGCGTGCGGCTGAGCTCGGCGCTCCCATCCTCCAGCACACCTGGATGAAGATCACGGGGAACCTGCCCTTCGAGTCCACCCCCTACCACGTCGCCTCCCTCGCCCGGCGTCACCCAGACGTCGATTTCATTCTCGGACACACGGGCGGCAACTGGGAGATGGGCTACCGCATCGTCGCCGACATTCCGAATGTCTACTGCGAGGTGGCCGGCGGCGATCCGGAGCTGGGCCAGACCGAGATGGGCGTCGCCCTGTGCGGTGCCGATCGCATCGTCTACGGCTCTGATGCGCCGGGCCGCAGCTTCGCGTCCCAGATCGCAAAGGTGCGCGGCGCCGATATCGCCGACGATGACAAGGCGAAGATTCTCGGCGGCAACATGCAGAGGGTGCTGGGACTGTGAGCATCAGCGGCGGCATCATCGACTGCCACATTCACCCGAACGCGGACCTCGGTAGTACGCCTGAGGAGACCGCTGAGACGCTGCTACGCTACGCTGATCGGATGGGGATCGAGATGATGGGCCTGTCCCTCGGCCCCATCTTCCATCCGCAGCCCACCGAGGAGCAGATCGAGGCCGATAACACATTCAACGCCAACATCATCGCCCTCCATCCCGACCGCTTTTTCGGCTACGCAAACATAAACCCCAATCGCCTCTACCACGCCCTCAGCGAGATCTCCGAGCGCATCGAGAACGGTCCGTTCATCGGCATCAAGCTGTGGATAGCGATGTGTTGCACTCATCCGAACCTCGACCCGATCTGCGAGCGAGCCGCCGAGCTGGGCGTCCCGATCCTCCAGCACACATTCCTCCGCCCTGAAGGCAATCTCGCCGGCGAGTCCTCCCCCGCCGATCTCGTCGAGCTTGCTGCCCGCCATCCGGACACCACGTTCATCGGCGCGCACACGGGCTTCAACTGGGAGCAGGGCGCGCGCGAGTTCGCCGACCAGGCGAACATCGTCGCAGACACCTGTGGTGGCGATCCCGATATGGGCTTCGTCGAGACCGCCGTGCGCTGGATGGGCGCCGATCGCGTCCTCTACGGCTCTGACGCCGGCGGCCGCAGCTTCGCAACGCAGCTCGCGAAGGTCCACGGTGCGGACATCTCCGACGCGGACAAAGAGAAGATCCTGCGAACCAACGCAAAGCGGGTGCTGAACTTATGATCATCGACTGCAACGCCAATCTCGGCCAGTGGCCCTTCCGACGCACCGCATACAGCACGCCCGATCAGCTCGTCGAGCGCCTCGCCCGCGTGCAGATCGATCACGCGTGGGTTACCAGCCTCGACGCGGTCATGCTCAAGGACGTCACCGCGGCCAACGAGCCTCTCGCGGAGGCCGTCGCCGATCACACTCAGCTCACCGCCATCGGCACTGTCAACCCGAAGTGGCCCGCCTGGGGGAGCGACGTCGAGGCCTGCGCCGAGCAGTTTGGGATGCCGGGCGTGCGCGTCAATCCCAACTACCAGAGCTGGACGCTCGAGGAGCCGGTGTTCGCCGATCTGCTCGCCGCGGCACGCGATCTGGGGCTGTTCGTCGAGATCGCGGTCCGCATGACTGACGAGCGCCACCACCACCCGCTCGTGATGGTCCCACCGGTCGCGCTGTCCGGTCTGCTGGCGAATGCGCTCGAGTATTCCGACGTGCCGATCGTGGTCGCGAACGCCAAGAATGCCGAGGCCGGCTCAGTCGCCCGCGATTCAGGCGGCGACCTGCCGGATAACCTCTTCTTCGAGCTTTCGCACTTCGAGAGCGTCGGGGGCGTGCAGTCGGTGGCCGAGAACATCGGGGTCGAACACGTGCTGTTCGGCACCCACGCGCCCTACTTCTACCCCGAGGCCGCCACGCTCAAGGTCTTCGACGAATGCGACTTCTCCGAGGCCGATCTCGAGGCAATCACGCACGCGAACGCCGAGCGCCTGCTGGCCGGCGACTGAACCGCCCGGAAGGCGACTACCTGAGGGGTTCTGCATCGAGCACGGTGCGGAACCCCACGTTCGGGCAGGTGGTCTGCAGGCCCTCAGACGCCTGGTACCAGGTGCGCGCCTGGTCGGGGCCGTAACCGTACGCGCCACCGCGCAGCACCCCGCGCTCGATCGGGTCATCGAAGCTCAGCGGCGCCTGCGGGGCGGTGTGGACGTCGCCCACCCACTCCCAGACGTTTCCCGCCATGTCCAGCGCCCCCTACCGACGCGCGCGCATCGGTCCCCCGCGCCGCTTTCTCCCACTCGTCGGCCGTCGGCAGCCGCCGCCCGATCGTCGCTCGTCGGGTGGGGTGGTCACGTGTTCTTGCCGCGCGCGGCGATCCGCCAGACATCTTCGACGATCCCGTTGCGGGTCGCGTAGATGTGATCGTAGAGGTTCACGCAGGTCGGAGCGCGCGCGGGGATGACGCGCAGCTTCTCACCTATCGTCAGCGGGCGCTCCGCCTCGCGAATGTCCACGAACCCGTGTTCGTCGTTAATCCTGTACACGATCGCGCCAGGCACCTCGGGCAACCATCCGTAGCCGTCGGACGTATCCCCGACCTGCTGCGCGAGGCCTTTCGTCCCGGCGTCGATGATCGCGCGATCCGCCGTTGGCGTCGCCACGACGGTCGCGAGAACGCTTAGCGCGACCTGCTCCATCGACGCGGAGCCGATATCGACCTGGTTGCGGTCGTAGAAGACGTAGGTGCCCGGGCGGATCTCGGTAAGCCCACAGCCCTCCTGATAGCGCCCCGCCGTTGGCGTCGATCCGCCGGAGATGCGTGTCATCGGGTATCCCGCGCTCTCGAGGTCGCCGGCGATCTGCGCGATCACACGCGCCTCCTCCTCCGCCGCCTCAGTGAGCGCCTCGTCGCCGCGGCGGGTGTACGCGAAGTGCGAGGCGTAGCTCATCATCCCAACAATGCGGAGCGCAGGCATCTGCGAGACCTCATCCGCGAATACAATTGCGTCCTCAGGCTGCACGCCCGCGCGCCCGGCCCCGGCATCGACCTCGATCATCACGTCAAGCTCCCTCCCGGCCTGCGCGAACGCCCGGGAGGCCTGCCGCGCCGCCTCAACGCTCTCCACAGCGATCGACAGCCGCGGCGTCCGCCTCGCCAGCGCCACGAGCCGCCGCATCTTCGTCTCGCCCACGAGGCAGTTGGCGATGAAGATGTCCTCGATCCCTGCCGTGGCCATGACCTCGGCCTCGCCGATCTTCGCGCAGGTCACCCCGCTTGCCCCCGCGCGAATCTGCATCAGCGCGATCTCAGGGGTCTTGTGCGACTTGATGTGAGGCCGCAGCTGCAGCCCCGCATCAAGCGTCGCACGGTGGACCCGGAGGATATTCTCCTCCATCACGTCCATCTCCACGATGGGCGCGGGCGTGTCGATCGCCTCGATCGGCTGGCCGACGATGGTCATCCGAATCCCTCCACGACGCGGTTTGACGCAGACGAAGCAACGCCCGGGACGGGCAGGCCCCGGGCGTTATCGCTCCTGCCGGCGCGTCAGCCGATGATCTCCGCAGCGATCTCGGCCGCGCGCTGACCGGACATCAGCATGCCCCCGAAGATCGCGCCCATCCGGTGAGACTGGCTCACCGCGTTGGCCGCCATGCCCGTCACGATCAGGCCGGGGTAGATCTCGCGGGTGTTCGGCACGAGCGCGGCCTCGCCCTTGCGCACGTTCATCGAGGCCTCGCCCGGCACGCATTCAAGCTCCCCGTCGATAGACGCGCCGGGGACCTTCTCCAGCAGCACCCGGGAGATCTCGCAGGGGTGGCCGGTTCCGTCGATGACCACCTTCGCGCGCGCGGCGAGTGGATCGACATGCAGGTTCGCGGCCGTCACCGCGCCCCAGTTGATCACGACGCCCGAGACACGCGCATCGTCATCGACGACCACGTCCTCGACCTCGATACCGACCATGATCCGCGCGCCGGCGTCGATCGCTCCGGCGGTCATCTTGGTGGCGGACTCGACCGCGTCCACGATGACCGTGCCG
>JALGTR010000238.1 GCA_029821265.1 Candidatus Zipacnadia bacterium | reverse complement strand
CGCCTGTTCTCCGGGCCATCACCTCCAGCGCTGGCAACGACAGATCTGGAGCATTGCCTCAATGCCGGTCGATGCAATCACCCTGCCACGCGTTCCTCGCGGGTATTGGGTATCCTTCATCACTGCCCCGGGCGTATACCTGTGGCAGGCGTTCGTCCTGCACAGGCAGGACTGTATGGTGGCGGCTGATAGTGGAGCTGGCAGTCGCTACCAGCCCATGTCGGCCCCACAAAAGCCGTGCCAGAACCCGGGGCGGCCTCAAGACGCGGTGGGACTGCGGCTACCGCTCCGCCATGACGAACTCGCAGACCTCCGACACGACGAACATGCAGGCGTCGATGATCTCCTCGTGAGACCACGCGGCCTCGGAGTCGAGCACACCCTGCGGGCTTTCGTAAAGCAGCGGCACGGAGTCGGCGAAGTGGTGATAGAGGCAGGTCGAGAGGCGATCGGAGACCGGCACATCCTGGCGGAACGGAATCTCCTCCCGGGCCGCGGCGGCGAGGATATGATCGCACAGCGCCTCCTGTCGCTTGCGGGCCTCCTCGGGCAGGCCGGCGTCGGGCCTGATGAGCATCGGCGCTCCCGCGTGCGCGTGCAGCTCGAGCACCACATCCGGGCGGTGGTTGGCCATGAACTGCATCGTGGCCGCGACCTCGGGCGCGCTGATGTTATCCGGGTCGGTCTCTCGATTGACGTGGTCGCCTGTATCGTTGTACCACCCGCCGAGGATCATCATCTCGGATGGGTCCACGTCGTCATCAACCGCGTCATTGCGTCTGCCGTCGTGCGTCATCCCGGCGTCGTAGTGCAGGATATCCTGCGTGGCAAGCCCGACGAAGGAGTTGGGCATCCGCGCGCGCGCATCAGGATTGAGGACGGGGACAATCGCGAAGCTCAGGTCATCGACGATTCCCGGCCATGCGGTGCCCTTGAGGTCGCGGCCGTAGCCGAGCACGGAGATGACGTTGAAGCAGGTGGCCGGACCCTGTGGCTCGTGACCATGCATTCCTCCGACGAGCCCGACCATGGGTGCACCGGAGCGACCGCGGTAGGTCACGCCGTGAATCGCGCGGCCGCCGGCGGATGTGCCGATATGCTCGACCTGGCAGTGGGACGCGCTGGCGAGGATCTCGTCGAAGCGGTCGAAGGTGGCCGGCCAGAAATCGGGCGTGGAGATACGCGGCGGCAGTCGGCGGGGCCTGATGCGATCGACCATCATGCTCACTCTCCCGAGCGCCGGACGGATGCCGGCGTCTGTCAGCGAAGATAGGATGCGACGTCCCTGCCGGCCAGGCCTCAGCCCCCCGGGCCGAAGACCTGCGGGTTCACGACAAACCGCGGGCGGCGGCCCTCCAGCACGTCGAGCACGTTCTCGCAGACCGTGGCGTTGACGCGCGCGGCGCTCTCGGCGGTCATCGACGAGTTGTGCGGCGTCATGATCGTGTTCGGCGCGTCGAGGATGGGGTCTCCCGGCTCCGGCGGCTCCGGCTCCGTGACATCGAGGCCTGCCCCGGCGATCCAGCCCTCCTGTAACGCCCGCACCAGTGCCGGCTGATCGACGAGCCCGCCGCGTCCACAGTTGATCAGGAACGCTCCCGGTTTCATCGCGCGAAGCTGCTGCTCGCCGATGATCCCGCGGCTGCCCTCCGTGAGCGCCGCGTGCAGCGTCACAACGTCGGACTCGGCGAGCAGCTCGTCCAGGCCCACCGGTTCGACGCCGAGACGCCCGGCCTCCCAGGCATCCATCCGGGGATCGTACGCCAGCACCCGCATCGAGAAACCACGGGCGCGCTCCGCGACCGCCCTGCCGATCGAGCCGAAGCCGACGATGCCGAGGGTCTTGCTCCACAGCTCAGTTCCCTCGACGTGCCGCCAGTTGAGGCTGCGCGCGACCTCCTGCTGCTCCGGCAGCCGCCTGGCGAGCGCCAGCATCAGGCAGAATGCCTGGTCGGCGACGGACTGAGTGACGCGCCCGGGCGTGTTGGTCACGACTACGCCGCGCTCGCTCGCCGCCTGCAGGTCGATGTTGTCGTAGCCGACACCCCAGCGCGCAACGGTCTTCAGATCAGGCAGCGCGCCGAAGACCTCGGCGGTGTAGGACTCGTTCGAGGCGATGCTGGCGGAACAGCCGCCGAGCAGGTCAACCAGCTCCGCGGGCTCCGGACAACGGTCGGTCGGGCCATGCACGATCTCCACCCCGGCGTCCCGCAGCAGCTGCCCCGCGCCGGGCTCATGACGGACGAACGGGGCCGCGAAAACCATCACCCGATCGCTCACTTGTAGACCCCCTCGCCGACGGACTCGTGCCCGCGGATGACCGTCAGCGCCTCGCGGCTGGAGCGCACGAACAGCGCGACCTCGGAGGCGAAACACAGGAACTTGCAGCCGGCGTCGAGGTACTTGAGCGCCATCTCTACATCGAAGCAGTGCATGCCCGGCGCCACCCCCGCCCTGATCGACGAGACGAAGATATCCTCGATGCAGCCGACCACTTGCGGGTGGTCCAGCTCACCGGGCAGGCCGAGGCTAAGAGAGAGATCGTTTGGGCCGATGAAGACCGCGTCGATTCCCTCCACGGCGAGGATCGCGTCACGGTTCTCGTAGCCGGCCACGGTCTCGATCTGCACCGCGACGAGCGTCTCCTCGTTACGACGCGCGGTGAACTCCGCGGCTGGCTCGGCCTCGTAGTCATCGTGCGCGATGTTGGTGCCGAGGCCGCGCTTGCCCATGGGCGGAAACTTGACGCTGTCCACGATCGCCTGCGCCTGCTGCGGGCTCTCAACGTGGGGGAAGATGAGGCCGTCGCAGCCCAGGTCAAGATAGCGCGCGGGCCACTGCCCTCGTGACGCAGGGGCGCGGATGTACGCCTGTAGGCCGATGTCGCGGGCCGCGCGCATCAGCCAGGTGATCGTCTCGACGCCGGCGTACTGATGCTCGGTGTCGAAGATTACGAAGTCATACCCTGCTTTGCGAACAACCCGGCACACGCCGGGCGATGTCCACTCGCCGAGCATCGTCCCGACGACGGCTTCGTCACGCGCGAGAGCGTCCTTCACGGGATTGCCAGCCATCATGCCACCTCCGTTGGAGATCACTGCTCGCTTCTTCGTCGCCTGCCGCGGGCGTCCCTTCGACAGGTTCCGGTCGCGCAGGTTATTGCGGGGATTTCGGCGAATCGCGGGAACGATGCAGACACTATGGGTCGAGCAGTCTCCCAAGCCCGAGCGGCGACGCCGGGCGAGCGGATGGCGAATATGAGTGAGCAGGCCACAACCGAACGCAGGCGGCTACCCACCGGGCTGATCATCACGCAGGCTGTGCTGGTGGCTGCGCTGGCCGTCTGGCTGGTGCTGCTCCAGCAGGAGATCGGCTGGGGCGCGGAGTGGGCATGGCCGGCCTACGGGCGTCTGTATCCGCTCAGTTTTCTGATCCCGCCAGCGGCCACGATGGTCGGGTTCATCGGCCTGATCGCGCACCTGTGGCGACTGATGCGGCGCGAGAGGATCGAGGCGCACCGCCGTGCGCTGGCCTGGTCGATCGCGATCTCGCTTGCGATCGGCGTCTGGTGTTTGCAGATGGCGATCTGGAGCGTGGCGCCCGGAAGCGTTTCGCGGCTGGCTGCGATCCAGCTCTCAGATGTGTCTACGGGCTATCTCGCGGAGGCACTGCGAATTAGCGATCCGGCCGAGTACCTGCGGCGCTACGCGGCTGAGATGCCCGAGAAGCCGGAGCATGTCGCGACGCATCCGCCTGGCGCCGTGCTCTTCTTCTATGCGGTGGAGCAACTTGGGCGCGCGATACCCGGGCTCAACCAGGCCGCGTTGATCGCCGGGAGCACGGCCGTGGGCCTGTCGATTCCTGAGCTTGCCGCGGAGATCGGACGCTATCCGACCGCGTCCTGGCAGGGCACGCAGGGCCTCGCAACCGCGATACTGGCGTCGTGGCTGCTGGGTCTGTGCGGCGCGCTCACGCCGCTCGTGGTCTTTGCGGTGCTGCGTGGTCCGATGGGCGACTATCGGGCGCTGACCGCCGCGACGCTCACGGCGATGGTGCCGGCGGTGTTGCTGTTCTTCGCGCTGCTCGACGAGCTGATCCTGCTGCTGGGCACGTTGATGATGGCGGCGCTGGTGGGAACGCAGCGGCATTGGGGCTGGGCGGCGGCGGCCGGAGCGATTGCCGCGGCGGCAGTGTTCGTCTCGCTGGGCGCCCTGGCGCTGGTGGCGATGGCGGCCGTCTTCCTGCTGCTGCGGGCTCTCAAGCAGGCCGGGCAGTCAAGCGACATGATGTGGAGCGACACGCGCTCGGTTCTCGTACCGCTTGCCGCCTTTGTGGGTGGCCTCGCGGTCGGGCTTGGTCTGTGGTATGCGCTCGGTGTGGATGCGCTCGGTGTGTTCCGCGAGGGTCTGTCGGCACACTCGTCGATCACTGGACGGGCGTCGTTCCGCAGCTACCATGTGTGGGTGTGGCTTAACCTGCTGGAGTTTGGCGTCTTCCTCGGCCTGCCGCTGAGCGCGCTGGTCGTGGGGTCTGCGCGTCGGATCATCGGCGATCTCCGTCCGATCTCGGGGCAGATGATCGCCAGCTACCTCGGCGGCGCGGCGCTGATCACGCTGATCGTCCTCGACGTCTCGGGGGTCGTTCGGGGGGAGACGGGACGTTTGTGGATGTTCTTTGCGCCGTGGCTGGCCAGCCTCGCCGCGCCGCAGGTGATGGATCCCGGCGGCGGGCGCTGGAGGCTTCTGGCGATCACCTGTGGCCTCACCGCCCTGCAGCTTCTGATCATGGCGTGGACAATGCAGCCGATTGTGCGCCCCTACTGACGGGTGGACCGCGCGTGGTGGGGCGGCAGCAGGAGAATCGTCCTCATTGATGCAGGTCTCTGTGATATCTATTGTTTTCGCGGCATGATCTGCGTAGAACATACAGGTAACAGGCTGAGGAGTCAGCAGAAGAAGGCGCGGGGTCATGCTGACGACGTCGCGGCGTCTGATGTGCGTCGTTGTTGCTCTCCTGCTCGTCTCTGCGATCATCAGCCACGCCGACACATGGGGGGAAGTCTACTGCCAGGATGATTCCGAGGACGGGGACTTCACAGATGACCCATCATGGCTTCCCTTCGGAACGTCGGGCGCAAGCGCGACGACGGTGATCTGGGAGGGCGATTACGCCTTCAGGCGCACCGCTCCGTTCGACACCGAGTCGGGCATCGGGCTCTCAGCGGCCCTGGTCGGGGACGCGCGGGTCGGCGAGGGCATCATGGGATGGGTCGACACCTCGCCGCTCAATAGCGATGACTGGGCCTCGCTCTTTCTGCTCCGCTACAGCCCGCCCACGCTTGGGCTCGGCATCGGCTATGCGCTCACCGTCACCAACACTGCGACGGCCGGGATCGTCGCGCAGCTGTATGAGCTTGATAACACCGATTTCTTCCCGATCACTGACCCGGTGCTGGTGACCAGCACCTACGAGGACCTGTGGGTGCACTTCCAGGCACGGGGAACCGATGGAGATACGCAACTGCTCGCGCGCGTCTGGGCGGACGGCGATCCCGAGCCCGGGACGCTGGCGCTGATCCTCACCGGCATCGGCGCCGTCATTGCACGGACCCGCCGCCGGGCGCAGCCGCCATCAGCCCGCGCTCCTGTACCTCCGCAGAGACGCCCAGCAGCGCCCAGCAGCGCCCAGTCATCGCCCGGAAACGCCAGCCCCGTGAGCCCGAACCACCATCGCAGCGTTGGCGACAACG
>JALGTR010000237.1 GCA_029821265.1 Candidatus Zipacnadia bacterium | reverse complement strand
GCGGAGGTTCAGGAGGAGATGAAGGCCGAGAAGTGGGCTGAGCGCCGCGACGGACCGGAGAGCTGACAGCCCACGGGGCGCTGACAGGGCATGGCGCCCCGATCTGCGTGCCGACGACCTCCTCTGCTGCGCCCGGGACAGGTTGTCGATGCCGCCCGGCGCTACAGCTTCGTGACAGTCAGGCCACCGAAATACGCGCTGCGGATAAAGCTGTCCCACGATAGCATGAGCCGGATGGAGATTTGCTGCATCGGCGGCTCGGGGGTCGGATCGATCGGCTCGAAGCCGGGTGGGAGCTCAAGCAGCGCCACCACCGCGCCCGTGGCCGGCGACCACGTGAAGTCAATATCCTCGAACTCAGTCGGACGGTCCATAGAGACGCGCAGATGGGCGCTCCCAGCCTCGAAGACGCGTGGGTCCGAGATCCAGCCGGAAGCTCAGCAGATAGAGCCCGGTATGGCCCGGCAGGTGGAGCGACGCTGATACGGAGGCCTCGGCCGTGTGCCGGGTGACTCCCTCGCGCACCATGTCGGCGAGGCCGTAGTCCTCGCCGGCGGCGATGCCCCGCATGGTCATGATCGCGCAGGCCCAGTTGCGCGCCTCGCCCCGGTAGACCGGCCCGCCGCTGACCGGGGAGATGTACACACCGCCCGCCCAGTCGAGCCCGTCAATACTCGCCGGGGGAGGTGCAGCTTCGGCACTCCGCTTGAGAGGTACCGCGGTCGCGGCGATGGACTGACCCGACAGGGTGGTCGTCCGCAGCGAGCCAAGATCGCGAACTGCAGGCAGCAGCAGCTTCAACGACGCAGAGGCTCGCCGGTCGCTGAGAAGCGCCTGAACGCCATCCGAACGTCGAACGGGCTGGCTCAGACGACGAAGCAGCGACCGGGGCGGTGCGTCTGTCGGCTGGACGAGGACCTGCGAGGAGACAGAGACCGGCTTCTCAGCCGCTGCGACAGAGCCCCGCTGGGCCGTGGCAGAGCCGCCTGCCACGGCAAGCGTCAGGAGACAAACAACGCAGGCGCGAACCATCACCGACACCTCCGATGCGCGGCAGACGCTGTCGAGGTGTGAGGGCGCCATCTGGGGGTGGCCGCGTCGGCGCCTCATCCTCTGTGTATTCTGCCCGGATTCTGCGCAATGTTACCACGCATCTTCCGATATGCGTCATAGTGTTCTCGCATCCTCGATAGATGCAGGGACTCCCCGGGGCCAGAGGGAAACCGTCTGACGCAGGCGGGCGATGGTCGTAACGGAGATGCGAGAGAGATGAAGCCAGAGAGGTCTGCAACGCTCATCGTCGCGGTGGTGCTGGGAGCTATGCTCGGCAGCGTGGCGATCGGTGTTGCGCAGGGAGGCAGGACGATGCTGCATGAGGCGAGCGGCAGCGATCCGGCGATGGTTGCACCGCCGGTGATCGTAGAGCCGGGCGAGCAGTACGCGGCGGACACGCGGGCGTTTCAGGGCATTCCGGGCATCGAGCGCGCACCGAACGGACGGCTCTGGGCCACGTGGTATGGCGGTGGACCGGGCGAAGGCCCCCTTAACTACGTGATGCTCAGCACGAGCGAGGATGATGGCGAGACGTGGTCGGACCTGAAGCTCGTCATCGACCCTCCGGGCGAGGTGCGGGCGTTCGATCCGTGCCTGTGGCTCGATCCGCGCGGGCGCATGTGGTTGTTCTGGGCACAGGCCTGGCATTCGTGGGATGGTCGCGGCGGGGTTTGGGCGATCGTCACCGAGAACCCCGGTGCCGCGGAGCCTGAGTGGTCCGAGCCGCGACGGCTGGCCGACGGTGTCATGATGAACAAGCCGATCGTGCTTTCCACCGGCGAGTGGCTGCTGCCTGCGGCCGTGTGGTCGAACGCGCCAGGCGCCGATCTGGAGCATGTGCGCGAGGCCGAGGAGGGCAGCGGATCGAACGTAATTGTCTCGACCGACCAGGGGAGGACGTGGCGCTATCGCGGCGGCGTGGACATCCCGGGGCGTCGCTGCGACGAGCACATGCTGGTCGAGCGCACTGATGGCAGCCTCTGGCTGCTCGCGCGGACGACCTACGGCATCGGCGAGAGCCTCTCGCATGACGGTGGGAGGACGTGGCGCGAGGGCAGGCAGTCGTGGATCCCGCACGTGCCGACCGCGCGCTTCTTCATTCGCCGCCTGGCGTCGGGGCGCTTGCTGCTGGTCAAGCACTCGCCACCTGACGGGCGCACGCGATCGCATCTGACCGCGTATCTCTCCGAGGATGACGGCCGGACGTGGCAGGGCGGTCTGCTGATCGACGAGCGCACGGGGGTGTCGTATCCCGACGGGACGCAGGGCGAGGACGGGACCGTCTACGTCATCTACGACTACTCACGCCATGGCGCGAAGCAGATCCTGATGGCGACCTTCACCGAGGAGGATGTGCTTGCAGCCGAGGCCGTAACCGATCGCGTCCGCTTCCGCGTGGAGGTCAATCGGGCGACGGGAGAGCCGGCGCAACAAAGGGTGCGGCTGGCAGAGCATGACGATGGCGAGCCGCTGATCGCTGGCCCTGCGGCAGCGCTTTGGCTGGACGAAGGGCATAGCTGGGCGCCGTTGACGTTGGGCGAGCGGCTTTTCACCGACCGCGACTACGTGGTCGAAGAGCTGCCTGAGGCCCTTGCCGGGGCGCGATTCGTTCGAGGCAGCATCGACAACATCGCGGCGACCGTCGAGGAGCCCGGCGTCGTCTGGGTGCTCACCCCGATGGCCGAACGCAACGATGACACGCTGGAACTCGCGCTGTATCGTCGCGGCTTCGCGAAGGCGCGGGTGCCGGAGTTCGTCCTGTTCGGAGGCATTGCGGCGAATGCGGTGACGGTCTTCCAGAAACGATGCGAGGCTGGCGAGCGCATCGCTCTGGGCAAGTGGGGCCTGCTGGCTGTCCCGCGCGACTGAGCCCGGCGGGAGCGAGGCAACGGAGCCGGGCTTGCCGCGCTGCCGCGCTCAGTCCACGGGCACGAGCAGCAGGTAGTCGAGGTTCATCCCGCGGCCATCACGGTTCTCCATGCGTACGATGTGTTCGCCGGCCTCCAGTCGGACGGTGATCGGCTCGCCGTCGAGCGCGCGGAGGGCCCTGTGCGCCCAGTCGTTGCGTTCGCCGGAGAAGCCGCCGGTCGAGGGGAAGCTGAACTCTCCGAGTTGCTCACCGTCGATGGCGGCAGCGCGCGTGGCGGTGTCGAACTGCGTGCAGTACCGGACCACGAGTGCGTAGCGCCCCGTCTCGGGCGCAGTGATGCGCCACTGCAGCCAGTGCCCGATTTCGTCCCAGTGTGAGATGGACAGGGCGTCGGAGGCGACCTTGTCGTCGCGGATCTGCACCTCGCCACCACCCTGATCGGCGAAATCCTCCGCCTGAGTGCGGGGGCGGTCTCTCACAGCCGCATCACGCGGACGAACCTCGGTCCGCGCGCTCAGCGGACCGTCTGAGCTGTTGAGACGCGCGGTGATCATCGCGGCGGACTCGCCGAGCAGTGACCACTCGCCGGTGAGCGTCACCCCGAACTCGTAGCGCCCGATCTCGCCGGGTGGCAGGTTCACGTCGAACTGCGTCTTGCCGAGCGCGACCTTCGGATCGGCCTCGATCATGGCGACGCCCTCAAGCGGACGGCTGGCGGGGGCGGTCAGCACCAGCTCCGCCATGACCTTCTCGCCGATCGGCAGGCCGTCGGCGGGGACCATGATCGTCATGTTCGGCTCGCCGGCTGAGAGGCAGGTGCTGGTCATCGGCGGCTGCGTGTAGCCCATCGCCTGGATCGCGACGTCCATGCGGTAGAGGTGGTCCTGCAGCAGGCAGACACGGCGGTCGGTGGCGGGGATTGTGGTGGTGTATATGCGCATCTCGCCTGGCAGCGTCGCAATCAGCTCCTCGCGCCAGTCGCCGACGATGTCGCCGAAGGAGACCAGGCGGCCCTCGATTCCTTCGGTGTGCGTCTCTCCCCGGAAGCTGGCGATTCGGCTGCCGCGTACCAGTTCGCGCTGAGGGTCGGCGTCCCAGTAGACTGTTCGCGGGCTGAGGCCGCCGAGGTCGGTCATTGCGATGAGGTCGCCCTGAGCCGACCACAGCCACCGCTTCTCCGGGAAGTCGCGCTCGCCGGAGTAGCACTCCATGCCGGGATAGCGTGGGTCGATATCCGCGCACATGCCCGAGGCGTGGATGTGCGTGGTTGGCTCGTCCCAGCCCCAGAGCCACTCTCCGGTGTCTGCGTCCGCCAGCCACATGCCATCCGCGCCGGCACGGGTCTCCATCCCGTAGTAGACCTCGAGACCGGGGTGGGTTGGGTCGATATCGCCCACGTAGTGGTGATCCGGATGCCCCATGCCCGAGGACCAGAGGCCGACGCCGTTGTCATCGAGCACCGATGAGCCGAGGAAGACCTCGTCGCGGCCGTCGCCATCGACATCGACTGCGTGCATCGAGTGGGCGCCCTGCCCGCGGTACTGCCCGCCCTCATCGGTATCCTCCCAGCTCCACAGCCGCTGCAGCCTGCCGTCGTGGAACTGATAGGCGACGACCTTCATGACGTTGTAGGTGCCGCGGTTGATGACGACGCAGGGCGTTCTGCCGTCGAGGTACGCGATGCACATCTGGTTGCGGGATGCGTAGTTGTAGCTGGGGAAGTCCTCGCGGGCGGGCCAGTCGACGCGCGCGAGCTCCTCTCCGGTCATCCCGTCGAGGATCGACAGCCACTCGGGGCCGGCGGTCACGCGGCCGGTCTCATCACGGTAGTCCTCGTCCATCGGGGCGGTCTTGACCGCAACCTCGGCTCTGCCATCGCCGTTGAGGTCCCAGACGATGTATGGGGAGTACCAGATGCCGCGCTCGATGTTCCAGCCGAGATCCCTGCGCCAGAGGAAGGTCCCGTCGGAGAGGTAGGCCTCGAGTTTGTAGGTGTCGGGGCTGGCGTACCAGTAGTTCACGTAGGGATCAACATTGTCGTTGGGCTGCTTGATCACGAAATCGAGCGCACCGTCGCCGTTGAGGTCGGCGATGCCGGTTTTCTGGAACTCGTACTCTCCCTGAAGCGGGATGGCGACGTACCCGACGTTCGCACCGTTTGGGTCAGCGCTCACGGCCCTCGAGATCTCTCCCCTGAACCCGACGCCGACCGGCCTGACGGCGTAGCGGTTATGCACGCCCGGCACGGGGTTTTCGTCGATGAAGTCGCACGTCTCGGTGATTGGCCGCGCAGTGAGCTTCTCGAGGCCCGAGTCGCCGGCGCGTCGGTAGACTTCGAAGCCGACATCCTTCGGATCGTCGCGCAGAAGGCGCCAGCTCAGGTAGATGCGCCCGTCGCCCATCGGCACAGCGACCAGCCCTCGATCGAGATGCTCGACCACCGCCTCATCGGCCCAGCCATCGACCGGAGGCCTGTCGCGGCGGCTGGTTCGCGCAATGCCGGTCTGGAGGCTGACGTCATCGACCCATGCGCGCACGTTGCCCGCGCCGGTGAAACGCACGTAGACCTCGTCGATACCCCGCAGCACGCGTCCGCCGGCCTCGACGAGCGTCCAGTCCGTTGGCTGCGTAATCGTGCGGGACGCGACATTCCAGCGGACGACCTGACCGTCCCTGAGGCCGACGATCACGAGGTCGAGGCGGTCGGCCTCCTCCACCCGAACCCACGCGCTGGCGGTGATCAGGTCGCCGAACTCGACGTCGAGACGCCCGGTGTTGCTGAGGGCGAAGTCGCGCTCACGGAGATGCTCGATGTAGCAGGAGTGCCTCCCCGAATGCGCAACCTCGTCGGTGATCTGTGCGCTTCCGGCATCGT
>JALGTR010000236.1 GCA_029821265.1 Candidatus Zipacnadia bacterium | reverse complement strand
GAGCGCGATCGTCGGGGAAAGCGCTTCAGTATCGTGGCGGTGGCCGAGGGCGCTGAGCCAAAGGGCGGCTTCACCGACGATGACGACGTCGAGCACGCGGGCGAGGGCCATCACGTGGGCACCCGTGTTGCGCGCAGGCTCGAGAACCTCACTGAGCTGGAAGCTCGTGTAACGGTGCTCGGGCACGTCCAGCGAGGCGGCTCGCCAACCCCGGCGGATCGGCTGCTGGCGACGAAGCTCGGCACCGCCTGCGCTGATCTGCTGGCGGCCGGTGAGTACAACGTAATGGTCGCCAGCCGCGGTGAGGGCTGGAAGGCGATTCCGCTGAAGAAGGTCGCCGGAGAGCGTCGCACCGTGCCGCTGGACCATGAGTGGATCCGAAGCGCCCGGGCGATCGGGACATGCTTCGGTGATGAGTGACGCCGCCGTGGAGAACTAACGAGGCGCGAGGCAATCGGATGCCTCGCGCCCCTGGCCTGTGCGACCTTTTGTCCTCAAACCGGCGGTGATGGCGGCGTCTCTTCCTGATCGCACGAACTGATCAGGAAGATCGCCCTGGTCGGGGCAGGAGAGCATGCAGGCGCCATCACTGATACAATCCTCCGGCCGGACCGGCCTCGCCACGCCGCCGACGATCTCGAGCACGTTCGGGCCGAGCTTCTTGCACAGATCCACGCAGTTGCTGCAGGCCAGGCAGCGCACGGCGTTGATCTCGGGGATGTTCCCCTTGATGAACGTGCGGCCGAAGGCCTTCGCCGTCTCGACTTCCATCTTCTCAGGCGACGCCGTCTTCCACCTCAACACCCGTCGCGTGCGCCGAATGCCGCAGCGCCGTCTTTTCACACGATGCCACTGAGGATGGGCTTCGTCCCTCGCCGGACTGCTCGTGCCAGTGATTCTGAGTGTCTCGCTACCAGTCGATCTCGATCTCCTTACCCGCGGCGGCGGACTCGCGGGCCGCGAGGCACGCCTTCACCGCGGCCATCGACTCCTCCGGCGTGATGATCGACGGCTCCTCGCCCAGCTGTATGCAGTCCGCGAAGTATCGCAGTTCGGCCGGCAGCGCCCCGTGGAGCCGCCCGTGGATCGTCGGCCAGTAGGTGGTGTCGGGATAGCTCCAGCCCTCGTCGTCGCAGACCGCGAAGGCCGGCGCAACCTCCTGCACGTGCACTGAGCCGTCAGTGCCGAGAATCTCCATCCGCTCGTCGATCTGCATCGCGGTCTTGTCGGGCAGGAACCAGGCGTTCTCGAGAACCGCGACAGCGCCGTTGTCCATCTCGAACATGCTCCAGCCGATGTCGGGGTTGCCGAGGCCGCGGATATCCACCGTTTTGGCGTAGACCTTCACCGGCTTGAGCCCGGAGCACCAGAGCATGATATCCATGTCGTGGACGCCATCGCCGATGATCGGACCGATCTTCGGCAGGATGTCCGTGGTCACCCACTGAGGGATATTCCTGCGCGCGTACATCGAGACGATGCGGCCGAGCTTACCCTCCTCACACTGCCGCTTCGCCATGGCATATCTGGGGTTGAAGCGACAGATATGGCCGACCATGAAGTAGCCGTCCGCGGCGTTGGCGGCGTCCACCATCCTCTGGCAGTCCTCGACGGTCGAGGCCATGGGCTTTTCGCAGAACACGTGCTTGCCGGCCTCGAGTGATGCGATCGCGGGCTCCGCGTGCTGGTCCCACATCGTCGTGATGGAGACAGACTGCAGGTCCTCGTTCTGCAGCATCTCGTTGTAGTCAGTGTACGCGTGCTCGACGCCGAAGCGCTCCGCCACCTCCTCAAGGCGCGATTCCGTACGCGTGCAGACGGCAAACAGCTCCACATTGGGGATTGAGTCGAGCGCTTCGCAGTGCTTCTCGCCGAACCAGCCGAGTCCGATGACTCCGTGTCTGACGCGTTCCATCTGCGGGGCCTCCCTGCCACGAAATGGCG
Source organism: Candidatus Zipacnadia bacterium (assembly GCA_029821265.1). Lineage (GTDB taxonomy): Bacteria > Armatimonadota > Zipacnadia > Zipacnadales > UBA5352 > JALGTR01. The sequence goes on along the minus strand of JALGTR010000236.1, from coordinate 3,866 downwards.
TGCGCGGCGCGTCTGCGAGGTGTGTTCGCCGATGTCGGCTGCGGCTCCTCCGCGCGATCGAGGAAGGAGGCAATGCCACCATGCCGAAATGGCCATGCGCCGCAACAGTGATCTCTTGCCCGATGTTCACGGGAGGAAGCTCCATGCGTCTCGCAGCCATAGCGCTTGTTCTCGGTGCAGCGGTCTTTACGAGCATCTGCTCCGCACAGACAGACACGCCCTCCGTTCTCGCGCAGAGGGCGACTCAGCCACCGACGCTCGACGGGCGACTGGATGAGATGGTCTGGCAGCAGGCAGAGTGGTACTCGGGCTTTACGATGCTCGGTGAGGTCGATGAGCCGGCTGAGGCGCAGACGCAGTTCGCGGTGGCCTTCGACAGCGAGAATCTGTACTTCGGCGTCAAGTGCGCGGAGCCGAATATGGATCAGCTCAAAGCCACCGTTACCGAGCGCGACGGAAAGGTCCATCGCGACGACGTCGTGGAGCTGATGGTCGACTCCACCGGCGATCGGGTCGAGTACTACCACTTCAGCGTCAACGCGCTGGGGACGCTCTACGACGCGCAGATGCGCCAGGGCGGGAACGTGCGGTCTGTGGAGTGGGACTGCGACTGGCGAGCAGCCGTGCACCAGGGCGAGGATTTCTGGAACGTCGAGGCCGCCATCCCGTTCGTCGAGCTTGAGCTGAACGAGGCCTCGCGCGGGCAGTGGGCTCTGAACGTCACCCGCGAGCGCCACGCCGGCGTGACGGAGCTCTCAAGCTTCACTCAGGCCACCGCTGGCTTCCACCAGCCCGGCTTCTACGCACAGCTTCAGCTACCGGGCGCCGATCTTGAGCGGTTCATGTGGCAGATCCGCGACCCGTTCGATGTGATGGTCGTCTCCGAGGACGGGCAGGTCACCTATCGGGCGAAGACGCACGTCACGAATCAGACGGGCCGGTTCTGGCTCGCGTTGCTGATCCCTGAGCTGCTTGCTGGAGAGAGCATCGCCCGGGGCGAGTCGGTCCCGGTCGGGCTTGACGACGGGCAGGGCCGGGAGGTGAGCTTCAGCATTCCGGTGGCGGAGCAGGGCGCGCAGATCCTGCGGCTTCGGATCGTCGATCGCCGCGACCCCGACCGTGTCCTGCACGTGCGCAGGATCCCGGTCCGCGTCAACTACACGCCGCTGACGATCGAGATCACCCGGCCGTGCTACCGCAACAGCATCTACGCGACGCAGGAGATTGATGAGATCGAGCTTCATGTCCGGTCTGCGCTTACCGACGAGCAACTGCAGGGGCGTCGGCTGTCGGCTGCTATCCTCGATCCTGAGGCCGGTTCGGTGATCGCGACCGGGCAGTCGGCTCCCGCGGCCACGGAGGTCACGCTGACGGTCCCGGCCGAGGATCTGGCCGTCGGCGATTACGAGGTGGGTGTGCAGCTTGTCGCCGAATCCGGTGAGGTCGAGCATTCCGCCCGGGCAAAGCTTCGCAGGCTGCCGCCCTCGCCCAGTGGCCACGAGTGGCGGATCGACGAGAACAACGTGCTGCTGCACAATGGTGAGCCGTTCCTGCCGTTCGGCTGGTTCTCTTACCGGGTGTCGGATCACGAGCCGGACAGCCCCTACACGGCGATGCAGGACTACAACGCGCAGTGGCGCTCGGTCGAGGAGAACGAGGAGCTGATGGACGAGATCTTCGCGAACGGTCTGTTCGTGACGATCTACCCGTACTCGCGTGAGTTTATGAACCAGGGAGAGGTGCTGCAGCAGCCGCTGCGCGAGGATGAACGCGAGGCGCTGGTCGAGCGGGTCACGGCGCTGATGGACCATCCGGCCCTGATGGCGTGGTACATGGCCGATGAGCCCGAGCTCAAGCCGGTGCTGCCCCGGCGCGCGGAGCAGATCTACGAGGCCTGCCGGCAGGCCGACCCGTATCATCCGTGCATCATGCTCAACGACACGATCGCCGGCATATACACATACGCCGGCGGGGGAGACATTCTGATGCCCGACCCGTACCCGCTCTTCATGGAGGGCGGGCTGGCCGGGCGCGGCATCGAGCAGACGAGCGAGTTCATGAAGGCCGTTCGCGACGCGACCGGCGGCAAGAAGCCGGCCTGGATCACGCCGCAGGCCTTCAACTACGGCGACGCCGGGCGCGCCGGCAATCGCGCGCCGAACTTCACCGAACTGCGCAATCAGATGTACCAGGCGATCGTCTACGGCGCGAAGGGATTCCTGTGGTACACGTACTCGCACGCCAGGAACTACCCGGATCTTCACCTCGGCATGGAGTTCCTCGGTCGCGAGATCGCGGATCTGAAAGAAGCGGTCCTCGCTCAGGAGGTGCCCGATGCGGTCAGCGTCGATGCGCCGCAGCCCGAGCACATCCACACGTCAGTTCGACGCGTCGGGGACGAGCTTGTGCTCTTCACGGTGAACACCGCCACCGAGCCGCAGGAGGCGACGTTCAGGCTTGAGGGTGCGCCCGACAGGCTCTACGTGGTCTCCGAGGACCGCTCGGTGGAGCTCGCTGACGGGGTCTTCAGCGACAGCTTTGCGACCTACGCGGCGCACGTATACACCACCGACGAGGCGCTTGCAGATCGCCGGACGCTCGCCGATGTGCAGGCGGAGATCGCGGCCGCGGACAGGGCGCGGAAGAAGCCCGGTAACCTCGCATTCGAGGACAGCGGGGTGGAGATCGAAGTCTCCTCAGGTGCGCGGTACAACAACACCCCGGCCCGGGTCGTTGACGGCATCGAGCAGTACATGGGCTGGCGGGCCGACCGGACGCACGAGGGCCCGCAATGGCTGCAGCTCACGTGGCCGCAGGACGTCACCGTCGGGCGGGTGGTCGTGTACACGCCGAGCATCCGCTCGCTCGCGATCGAGGTGCCTGAGGGCGATGGCTGGATCGCAGTGGCCGAGGCTGAAGGAGAGGATCGCCTCGAAGCGACCTTCGATCCCGTGACGACACGCAGCATCCGCGTGCTCGTACAGGAGCTTGCCGAAGAAGCGCGCGAGGCGACGATCCAGGAGGTCGAGGCATATGCGCGGTAGGCTGCTGACAGGAGTGATGACGGCCGCCCTCGCGATGATCACGGTCATCGCATGCGCGCAGGAGCCGATCGCGCACTGGAAGATGGAGGAGATCGGCCCCGGCAATGTGGTCGCGGATGTCACGGGCAACGGCTATGACGCCACGGCCCATGGCACGAACGGGACTGTGCCGGACGTGGTCGATGGCATCGCGGGCAGGGCGCTGCAGTTCCATCGGGAGCTCGAGCAATACCTGCTGGTCGATCAGATTGACAGATTGCAGGCGCCCGAGCAGCTCACGGTGATGGCGTGGATTAAGCCGCTGCAGCGACAGGGCGCGCACGGGATCATCGGTAACAAGTCCGACAGAAGCGGCGATCCGCCGTGGCCCGGCTGGCGCTTCCGATACTTCTGGGCGCGGGTGATCCTGCAGTTCGGCAACGCCGAGGGCGAGGAGCCAGGGGTCAGCAGCGAGAACTGGTCGGTGATGCCGGGCTTCTGGCATCACGTGACCGCCGTCTATGATGGCGAGCGCGCCCGCATATACATCAACTGCGAGCTGGCCGCGGAGGCGGAAGTGGACGGCCCGATTATGCCCCGTGACCGACCCTTCGTCATCGGGAACTTCGTCGGTCGCAAAAACGCCTACGCTTTCGAGGGGATGATCGACGAGCTGCGTGTGTACGACCGCGCCCTCACAGCCGAAGAGATCTTCCTCGCGGCCGTCGAGGGCATGCCAGAATGAGCCCTGGTTCGCCCGGTCCCGCACCGGAGGGCGAGGAGGGCCAGCAGCATCAGCCAGCCCGCTACGCCTATTGCCGAGATGGCGAGCGCCAGTTCGCG
>JALGTR010000235.1 GCA_029821265.1 Candidatus Zipacnadia bacterium | reverse complement strand
CGAGCGATCCGTCGCGGATCTCGATCTTCGGCGACAATCCGGTCCGCTCATGGACTGCCGACGGCTACATTGAGCCGGAGACCATTCTGTGCGGACGCGGCTACTGGGTGAAGTTCGAGACGCCCGAGGACGTCGCCATTGCCGGCAGACTTGCCGGGGACATCTACACGGTCGCGGCGCCCAGCACGGGCTGGCAGGCGCTTGGCAACCCGTTCGATGAGCCACTGGCGTGGTCGGCGATCGAGTTCCCGTCGAACGTCTACTACGGCTGGCTCTACAACAAGGCCACACACGGCTACAAGCTGCTGTCGAACTCGCCGACGACAACCAATGAGATCCCGGCCTGGGCTGGCTTCTGGGTCAGCCTGCCGGTGGCCGGCGATGTGACGATGAGCCGACAGACGACCACCACCGCGCAGGCCGCTCCGTCGCTCGAGCCGCAGTCCGACTCGGACTGGCGTATCGGACTGACCGCCAGCGTATCTGGCGCGGCCGACACCGACAACTTCATCGGTGTGCTCGAGGGGCGCGGTGTCGCTGTGCCCAATCCTCCCGTCGCCGCCGGAAGGTTCGTCGATCTTGCGGTCACGGGCGAGAACGGGCAGATGAACGCCCTGGACATACGCGGACAGGCCGAGAGCAGGATGGTCTGGAACGTGGTCGTCAGTACGAACGCGGCCGACTCGCGCGTGACTGTGAGCTGGCCGGATCTCTCCGGCGTCCCGCAGGAGTACTCGCTCGTGCTTACTGACGAGGAGACGGGGCAGAGCTGCTACATGCGCACAACAGGCGGCTACAGCTTCACGACGGGCGCAGATGGAGCTTCGCGGCATCTGCGGATCGAGGCGGTCCGAAACGACGGCGGCGCTCTGGCGGTCTCAGGCGTGACGACCAGCCAGGCAGGCGAGGGCGTGACGATAACCTACACGCTCTCGGCTCCTGCCTCCGTCGACGTTGAAGTGCTCAACATCGCAGGCCGTACCGTTCGGAACCTGCGACGCGACGCCGTCACAGCGGCCGGTGCTGACACCGTCGTGTGGAACCTCACCTCCGAGCACGGTTCGCGGGTACCCCAGGGAATGTACCTGTGCCGTGTGACAGCGAGAACCGAGGACGGACAGAGCGTCAGCGTCATGCGACCGGTGCAGGTTAACCGCTGAGCCACGCGGTTCGCCTAAGAACGCCGCGCCGTTCCGCACGGGACGGCGCGGCGTTCGGCGCAGCGCCGCGCTTTGGGCGCGCATCCGAGGCACGGGAGGAGGAATCCTGTCATGAAGGAGGAATTCGGCGGCCGGTTCATCCACGGGGCTGTCAGGGGGTTCCAGGGACCCGTGGTGACCGACCGCCGATAATCGGTGTCTCCGGCCGGTGGGCGCTGTTCGACTCACCTGCAAGCGGGGCGGACAGCCCCACCGACCGCGAGCACAACTGCCAGGCAGCTACTGACCGTCATTCGCCCCGAACCTCTGCTCCCACATCTGTCGGACCCCCTGCGTTCGGTTCTCGGGCTCCTCCTCACCTTCGGTGTCATCCTCACCGCAGAGCTCATAGCCACCGCCGTTGATGTCCTCCATCAGCCCCCTGAGCGCTGGTGCCAACATCTCGACCGAAGCTCCCGGCCGATAGAGATAGGGCGTTATCAGGATGACCAGTTCGGTCTTGGCGGTGGACGAGTTCTTCGTTCGGAACAACTCGCCGATGAGAGGAATGTCGCCGAGGATCGGCACCTTGGTGCGCCGCTCCTGGCGGCGCTCCTGCCGCAGACCGCCCAGGACGATCGTCTCGCCCGACGGGACGCGGACCTGCGTCTTGGCGCGCCGGACGGTCACCTCGAGACTCACGTTCGAAAGCTGCCGGATGCCCCGGTCCACAATGCCCGAGACCTCCGGCTCTATGTCCAAAATGATCTCGCCGTTGGCAGCAACATGAGGCGTGACCCTCAGAATCGCGCCCGTCTGCACCTCACGCAACTGGGCGTAGGCGAAGGCTACAGAGCCGGTCTGGATGGTGACGTAAACGTCGCTACCGGCCTGGATCTCTGCAGGGCGGCCCTCTGAGGTTATCACGCGCGGGTTGGCATGGACGCGCGCGTCCCCGTGCTCGACCAGAGCGTCGATCCCGACCTCCGCCTCGCCAATCTTCCCCCGGATCTTCCCGAGCGTGTAGACGGCCTCACCTGTCATGAGCGTCCCAAGCTGGTCGATGAAGCTGGTGTCGCCGTCCATCCCACCGTCGGCATTGCGCGGGGCCCCGATATAAGCCCCGACGCTGAAGTTGTCGGCCGCTTCCTTCGTGAGCTCCAGGATGACGGCTTCTATGACCACCTGCTCTGGCGCGACGTCGATCTGATCGACGATCTCGGTTATCATGTCCAGCAGGCGCTTCGGCGCCGTCACAATGAGGCGGTCGATGCCCGGGTCGATGAACTGCCGAAAGTGCTGGGGTATTTGCTGCATGACCTCTTCGACCGTCAGGTAGTCCAGCTCGATAACGGTACTCTTAGCGAGACGGTTGAAGGTTGCTGAGTCCGGATCCGGAATGCCCACCAGATAGACCCCGTCGGCAACTTCCTCCCAGACGTAGCCGCCGCCCATGCACACCAGCTCAAGCGCGCTCTCAAACGGCTCGTCGACCAGCTCGAGTGTGACCGTTCCTGAGAGATCCATGTCGGGCACTATGGTATAGCCCGACTCGAGTGCAAGGTCTGCAAGGACTGCCTTGATCGAAGTCTCGCTGAACACGTTGTTGATGAGGACTGGCTCCTCTGCCGCATCGTCATCTGCCCGGACGGCGCCGGTCGTGATGAGGCACAGAATCGCACATAGGATCAGCACGTCGTGTACTCGGTTCATCGGTTACCCCCTGCGGACCGATGGTTCGACCGCTGCCTGCGGCCGTGGTGGTGTTTGCGCTTCGTCTTCTCCCTCGATCGTGAACCGATGGCTCGCAATTGCCGGACGCTCGCCTCCGTAATCGAACACAAGGTCGAGCCTGTATTCACCGGGCGGCAGCTCCTTCGAGACGACGCCTGTGAAGACGCCCTGCGACTCGGGGAGCACTATCCTGCCCAGGACGGGAAGCTCAGCCTCAGCGATCTGCCGGAATAGCTCCGTCTCGCCCTCAACAATCTCGGGACCTTCCTCGTCACCCTCCACCTCCTGCCGTTGGGCCTTGACCTTCGAGTGAAGCGTTACCTTGGCGTTCATCGCTTTGAAGTGGATGTCGCTTTCGTTCTCCGCAATCATCTGGACAAGAAGCTGCTTGGCATTCGGATCGTACAACGTGCGGAGGCTCTCAACCGACGCCACAGGTTTCGGCGCGTCTGGCAGCGTCAGCATGATCGGCAGGTACACCGAACTGCGTCGCTCGGTGCCGTCATCATCGACAGCGCTGGCAGTGAAGGTCAGCACTCCGTAGCGTCCGCCGCCCGTGATCTCGCGTGGCACCCTCAGGATATAGCGGATGTTGCGTTCGCGCTCGGGGGCAAGCTCAAAGGTTTTCGGGTCAACGTTGATCAGGGGAGCGACAGAATAGGGCGCATCCGCGCTGTCGAGGACGACCATCTGCCCCTGCGGCGTGATCTCCATCGCGCGTGGCTCAACCTCGATGGTGATCGGCCTGTCCTCGAGGTTGATGACGCGGGCGTTGATCGCGTCAATGCCGCCAGGCCGCGTCTCAAACCCCCAGCCGGAAGGCAGGACCTCGAACATCACCTGCTCGATCATCGCGCCGCTTGCGATCCGCTCCTCGCCTATCGTAAACGGCACGGTGGCGACGGCCGGGCCCCGGGCGCCACCGTATGTAATGCGCGCCTCAGCCGTGTAGTCGCCAGGGCGGAAATACCTGGTGAACAGACTCGTGTATTTCACCTCTGAGTGCGGGAGCACCATCCCCCTGCCGCCACCAAGCGGGAAATCGCCCACGCGGGTGCCGTCGGCGTGGCGCAGCGTGACAGTCCCGTGCGCGTAGACATGTACCTCCGAATTGTTACGGAATGTCGCGGTGATCCTGACGGTGCCCTCGTTGCGCTCGGGCTTCTCGGCCCGGAGGTCGGTAATCTCACCGAGAAGCAGAGCCCTCGTGCCGCCGATGGCCACGGTCACAATGCTCGCCATACTCCATCTGACCCGCACCTTTGCGACGCCGGCCTCGGGCGGAGATTCGTCGGCCTTCAGTTCGCAGAGGATGCCAGCATAGCGCGTCCCGCGGGCGTCACGGGGGATCGAGATGACCCCCTTGATGACTGCTGCGTCTCCGGGCTGGAGCGTGATTTCGCTCGGCTCAATCCTGAGCCAGGGGACGGCCGAGTACGGGTTCTCGGGGTCCGGTTCCTCGAATGAGTAGCCATCGACGTCCTGTGCGAGGTCCTTGGCGAGCAACACGAAGGTTCCCGCCTCGGTTCCCTCGTTGACGACATTGAGCTGAAACTCTCGCGTTTCGCCGGGGCGGACCTCAAGATCGACGCTTGCTGGCGCCAGCAGGAAAGCCACCCCGGCGAACGCAGGCGTGCTAAGAGTTGTTATGACGAACGCCGCCAGGATCAGAGGCCTGTGTCCTGCGGCCATTGAAATCCTCCTCATGGACCATCCTGCGTGAGCGTCAGGCTGAAGTTGGAGGCGGCGTCGGCAGTCGGGGTGTCCGCCGTCACTTCGACCATCACCCATATCTCCACCGCAGTACCTTCGTCTGATGTGGGGAATACCGCAGGGAACTCCCGTCCTGCCAGCTCGGAGGCGCGAACCCAGCTGAGGGAACTCAGGGCATCATCAAGAGTCATCCCGAACGTATACCATGTGGGGATCGTGGCATCGCCCGCAGCGCTGTCATCGATCTCCGCTCCAAAGCGAAGTCCCACGGGGGCGTTCGAGGCGACCCTGACCGTGGCCAGGCGAGCGGCGAACCGTCCCTCGCCGAGGACGCGGAGCGAAAGCTGGGTGCCGGAGAACTCCGCCTTGATCCACTGGGCGTATGTGAAGCGCCATATCGGCCCGACGGTGATCCTGTTGGCTCTGTCCCGGGCTATGATCTGCCACTCGTATACTGTGTTCGGCTCAAGCTCTCCCGGAGCGTACTTCTCCTCAGTCAGTCCGTAGGCGACCGGTTGTAGGGCGCCGACCTCGCCGAGGAGTACGTCGTACTCCACGGGCCAGCCCTCGAGGGAGTGTCCGCCCTCCCACATCAAGAAGTCCTGGGTGGAGGGGTCCAGTGTACCGTCGTTGGGCGGGTTCGGATTGGACGGCACAAGGGGTCCGGGCTGCTGAGCAGAGACACTGCAACACGTGATGGCTATGAGGGCGATGGCCGTTATCTGCAGTTTGGCTCTGGTGCTCACCGTTCCGACCCCCTGCGTCGGCTCCGACTCTACTGATACATCGCGTCGGAAGAGGGGGAGCGGCCGAAGCCGCTCCCCCGCGGTCACACGCGTGCCCTAGTACGGACCAGGGCCGCCAATGGCGATGTCGTTCGGGAAGGCCGGGGGCCTCGCGTCCTCATCATAGAGACCCGTCTCGCGGTCTACCCAGTCCTTCTGCTCCTCCAGCCGGGCGCAGATCCTCGCCTCGTCCGCGTACTCGCAGGCCGAGTCGCACGGGATGACGATGAGCCGCTGCCAGATGTCGAAGCTCCAGCCTTGGTGCTCCTCGTCCTCAACAAGGCAGGGATCCCACGCGTTGACGTCCGCAGCGCGCATCCAGTCGTCATTGGAGGGGATCTGACCGGCGGCCGGCAGGAAGAGGGCGTAGTACGTCTCGATAATGTCGCCCTCTGCGTTCACGAGGTCCTCGAAGCCTTCGAAGTCAAAGGAGACGTTGCCATT
>JALGTR010000234.1 GCA_029821265.1 Candidatus Zipacnadia bacterium | reverse complement strand
TACATATTGGAGTCATGAAGTTCAAGGGTCACGGGGGCTTTAAACATAAGCCGCAACATTAAGGTTTCGCGGCGGCGAAGATCGGAAGGTGGCAGGCGTGATCATTCGTCGCCCAACGGTGAGGGCCCAGGCCCGCCACTTCTTCAGAACTTGAACTGCGGGAGGAGATCACGGGAGGCGTCGAGGAGCTCGTTGACCATCTGCTCCGTTGCTTCGGGTGGGATGGAGATCTCGTCAAGCAGGGCTGCCTGGAGAACGAGGGCGCGGTCGCCGGTGACGGCGGCGTCCGCGACGAGCTCCTGCCAGACGATGCGCTTCTCGAGGATCGCCTTGAGCACGGGGGGCGCGGCGCCCATGTACAGACCGCGAACGCCGCTCGAGTCGGTAACCCCCTCGACCTCGAGGATTGCATCGGCGGGCAGGTTCGGAACAGAGCCCGCATTCGGGATATTGACGACACACGTGTGACGGGCGCCGGTGGCAATGGCTGCGATGATGCGACCAATTCCCTCACCCAGGAGGGCATCTGAAGGGGCGTCCGGCAGATCCACATCAGCGACGATCTCTCGGTAGCGGCGCATGAAGCGGGCACGACGCTCATCAGGTGGAAGGTCCGGCGAGCGGCCGTCGGCCTCGTGGGCCTCGAGCGCTCTGTCGGCCAGACCCCAGGGTAGCTTGGACGGATCGTCATACTGCGCCAGCCACGGGTAGAACTCGATGATGTGATCGTCCTGCGGATAGACGATGACGTGATCGTAGATGCGAGAGAGCTGTGCGCTGAGAACACGTCCTGGCTCGGGCTGTCGCTGCGCGAGACGTCTCTTGAGCTCGGGATACAGATCGCTGCCGCGGTGGTGCACACGGGTGAACCAATAGTAGTGGTTTGTCCCAACCCAGCACGTATCAAGCTCCTGCGGGGGGACGCCGAGTATCTCCGCGGCGTAGATGATGCCCGCCTGTACCCCGTGGCAGATGCCGATGGTCGTGATGTCGGTGTATTTGACCATCGCGCGGCATAGCACGGCCATCGGATTGGAGTGATTCAGCAGTATGACGTCCGGTGCGCGCCGCTCCATCTCCCGGCAGATCTCGAGGTAGGCCGGAATCGCCCGCAGCCCCATCATCATCGCCGCCGGCCCGCAGGTATCCCCGACGATCTGCTGGACACCATACTTCGCGGAGATGCGCAGGTCGGCGACGTGATACGATGAGCCGTACACTCGCTCTGAGACCTCGGCCCCGCTGCCGCCGATCGAGGAGATGGCGAAGTCAGCGGCATCGACGGCGTCAGCCAGATCATCCGTGGCGCGTACCCGGAACGCAGTCCCGGCACGCTCGGCGAGCCGAGCGTGCGTGTCGGCCATGATCTCGACCTTCTCGAGGTCGATGTCATAGAGCACGATCTCTGAGCCCGCAAGGTCCTCATTGACCAGCAGGTCCGGCACAGCGCGGCGGAAATAGAGGCTGCCGCCGCCGAGACAGACGATCTTCCTCGCATCTGCCACCGATATCCCAGCCCTCGTGTCACTCGTCACACGCGCAGATCTCGCCGTAGATCTCCGGTCGCCGCGTCTGGAGGTTGAAGCAGCGAGACCGGCGCCTCTTCCGGTAGCTCTCCGCGTCGAGGTCGCACACGACCATCTCGTCCTGGATCACCTCGGACTGCGACTCAGCGATAACGCTGCCCGAGGGGTCAACGAAGAGGATTCCGCCGCAATGGTTCGTATCCTCACCGGCCTCGCCGGCCTGATTGCAATAGATCACGAACATCCCGTTATCGCAGGCCCGCGAGCGGAATGTCATGCGTGCGTGCTCCTTCACCGACTGCACCTTCTGGCGCTGCCTCTCAGGATCGGCGGTCCACTTGCCGCACCGGGCTGCGTGAGGCGCGAGATAGACCTCCGCGCCCTTAATGGCGGCGATACGAGCGGTCTCGGGAAACACTGTGTCGTAGCAGATCCCGATCCCGAGGCGGCAGACGCCGATGTCGATGACGTTCACCGATGATCCCATCCGGAAGTGGAAGTACTCATCGGCGGACATATGCAGCTTCCGCTGCTTGCCCACGTAGCCATCGGGGCCGACCACGATCTGGGTGTTGTACACGAGCCCCCGTTCGCGCTCGGCGATTCCCACGGAGATGAAACAGCCGGTCTCGGCCGCAAGCGCCTCGATGCGAGCGCACGATGGACCGTCAGGCACCGGCTCGGAGATGTCCCAGACGTCGCCAGAGCACCAGTGCCCGGAGATCGCAAGCTCCGGAAAACAGATAAGGTGCGCACCGCGGTCAGCGGCCTTCTGCGCCCAGACCTCTATCTCCTCGAGGTTGCGCTCAACCTCACCAAGTGGCGCGTTCATCTGGATGGCAGCCGCCCGGAAGTCCCTCATCGTGATCCGCCCCCTGGAGCGCGGAACGGCGCTCAGAAATCACACGTAGCGGGCCTGAGGAGCCTGCAGGCGTCGCAGGCCACAAGCCTGACGGAAGAACGGCCTGGCGCGGCGGCGCACGCAGTGACGGCGGATCCACATGCGCACCATGGACGGCCGGCCTCCCCGCCCGCCAGTGTTCGCAGCCCGCGCTCGGATTCCTGCCAGCTCCCCCGCGAGCCGAACCTCACGGTTCAGTCAGACCTCTCCGGCGCACGCCGAAGCATGGAGATGCCGGCGCGAACGCCATCGGTGTGGTTGAGAGGAGAGGATCACATGTGATTCGGACGCGCGCTTCTGGCAGTGTTGTTGCCGCCTCTGGCGGTGCTCGACTATGGCTGCGGCACTGTGCTGATCGTGACGGTACTGACGTTGATCGGCTACCTGCCGGGAGGCGCAGCCGCGTTCTACCTGCTGATTGAGCATCCGCGCTGCGGATAGGCCTCAGCCGCTCTTGATGTCAATGACCGGGGAGCCATCGAATGCATCGAGCCCCTCGACGATCAGTCGCAGGCCGTCACGTTCGACCAGCCGCACCCTGGTCATGCCGATCGGGTTCGGCCGCATCGGTGAATGCGTCGCGAAGACGCCCGTCAGCGGGTTCCTCCTGTCTCCACGCGGGTGAACCTGCGTGACGAGTCGATCCGACGGCTCGAGTTGGCTCATCCAGTAGAGCACCCACAGATGTTGGCAATGCTCAATGCGCAGCAGGCACCCCTCGTGCTGCGGCCGCACCTGTATGGTCTGCCGCAGTGGGTTGCCCGCAGCGTCCTTGGGCGGGCCGATGATTGTTGCGACCGGATCGATGGTAATCGGCAGCATCGCCCGCCCCCCGTCAGTCGTATAGCTGCGGACGGCGCTCGGCCCAGGTGGAATCGCGGAAGGTCGAGCCGCGGAATGTGCGCAGTTCCTCGGAGATATCGCAGTCCGCCATAATCACGCGCTGGCGCCCGTCGTTCCACGCGAGGATGTCGCCGCTGGGCGAGATGATGCACGAGCCCTCGGCGCGGTTTCGGGCAACGACCATCCACAGGTGGTTCTCAATCGCGCGGGCGCGCATGATGACCTTCCAGCGGTCGGGCGAAAACGTCCCCGGCGCCCACTGCCACTGTACGGCGCGATGATCGCCCATGATCGACAGGAGCATGATCTCGGCGCCGCGCATTGCCGGGCAGCGACTGCTCTCGAGAATCGACGAGTCCTTGCAGATGGTTGTCGCGACGCGTCCCACGGGCGTCTCGATCACAGGGAGCTCATCGCCGGGTGAGGTGCCCTCCCAGCCCTCCGTGACGGCGAGGTGCGTCTTCCGATATGTGGCGATGATCTCGCCATCAGGGCCGAAGAGGACCATCGTGTTGAAGTATAGATCGCCCGCGTCCTCCATCATCGAGAAGGCGATCATCATCTCGTGCTCGGCCGCGACCTGGGCGAATGCGTCGGTCTCCGGGCCCGGTATCCTGCAGGCATGCTTGTAGTACGGCGTCGGCAGACCGAGTTGTAGGATTACCTCGGGCATCAGGACGAGGTCAGGGTTGAGCACGGCGGCCTCGCGTGCCAGATCGGTGAACAGCGCAACGTTGTCGGCGACTGACTGCGGCTTCTGCGGCTCGGCACAGGCCACGGATAGCCGATGCACGCGCCGCGGCGGGGCCTCTGTGGGCTCGATGGCCGGGGCGGAAAACTCCGCGCGGCCTGTCGCGGTCCACCGAACTCCGAAGCGCAGGACGGCGCGGGTTGCCCCATCGGGACAGCGGAAGACGCGTTCGGCCCGGCCCTCCGCCGGCGCCTCATGGATTAGCAGGTAGTCGTAGTCGACGCGCTCGTCCTCGTCATCCGTCCAGAAGACGAAGATCGGAACGCCGTCGAGGATGCTCGCCATCTTCTCCGCACGGTAGTCGATTCCCACGCGGTAGTGCCGGCCTCCCTCGACCGGAAAGACGACGTCCCAGCCGCCGAAGCAGCCAGGGCTAACGGAGCTTTCGGCGACGAGCGTGTCGCCGACGCGCGATGTATTCGCCTCCAGTCCCTCGCGCGCGGCCCATGTGCGCAGGCCAGTGGGCTGGACCGGACCCGGACTGTCGATGTCTCCTTCGAAGCTCTGGAGCACTATCATGGCTGATCCTCCACGTCAGTGATCGAACGGCAAGTCATTCGCGTCTCGGCGCGCGAGACCTTCGCGGCGGGCAGGTTCGGGGCACCGGGTGGCGAAACATGGGGCGCGTTCCATTCCACCTCGCGGGGGCCGCGTTCGATGCAAGGAACACTCGGTGGCAGATTGTGCGTGGAGCATCTCGTCTGGGCCGTCATCCTCTTTACCGGCATCACCAGCGCGGCGACGCCGCGGCGGACCTATGACGTGTGGTGGCACCTCGCAGCCGGGCGCTACATTGTGACGGAGCGCGAGATCCCGCACGAAGATCCATTCACGTACACGCGCGAGGGCGAGGAATGGACGGCGCACGAGTGGGCCTGGGAGGTGCCCATGTTCCTGGTCTTCGACCGGTGGGGGCACGCGGGTCTGCTCGGATTGCGGCTGGTGCTGGGGGCCCTGATCGCGGGGATGCTGACGTGGCTGCTGTTAAGACGTGACGCGACGCCGCTGGCCGCAATCGCCGCGGGAACGCTGGCGATCCTCGCGGCGAGACCACTGCTTAACGACCGGCCGCAGAACGTGACGACCGTACTGTTCCTGGCTATGATCTGCCTGATCGAGATGTCGCGTCAGGGACGGCACCGGTGGCTGTACGCGGCGCCGCTTCTGATGGTGGTGTGGGTGAACGTGCACGGCGGGTTCGTCTACGGGATCGGGCTGCTTGGCCTCTACGCACTGTGCTGCACACCCAGATGGCTGCAGCAGCGGAGGGCGGGCGAGGCGCTGCGGCCTGGGCCGACGTTTCTGGCCCTGGTGATCGTGCTGAGCCTCGCGGCGTGCGTGCTGAACCCAAATGGCCTGGCCGGAATGGCCTATCCGCTCGGCTACGTGGTCGGGGAGTACGCATGGTATCAGACCGTGGTGCAGGAGTATAAGTCGCCCGACTTCTCGAACGCCGCCTTCACATTCCTCGCACTGATGATCGTTGGGGCGGCAGTGATCTTTGCGGCATCGCGACAGGGCGCAGGCGCGTGGGACCTGGCGCTGCTTGCGATCTTCCTGTTTACGGTGCTCAAGTGGCGACGCAACACCGCGCTGTTCGCGCTGGCCGTGGCCCCGCTCGTGGCCCTCCAACTCACCGCCATCCTGCGCTCGGTGGGGCTTGACAGTCTCGGCAGGTCGGATGGGCGGCAACCCTCGCAGCTCGTTCTGGCTGCCATACTAATCACCCTGACGATCGCGGCGGTTGTGTTCGTGCCCAGTGCTCTGGGGAACGTCGAGAAGCTCTTCAGCGTGGACATGC
>JALGTR010000233.1 GCA_029821265.1 Candidatus Zipacnadia bacterium | reverse complement strand
CTCCGTCTCCGCGGCCTCGCGCGCGATCCCGGCGTCTCCGATCGTCAGGCAGGTCGCGTACAGCTCCTCCGCACGTGCCTTCTGCAGCACCAACACACGCGTCCCGCTCTCGCGGCCAGGCGCCGTCGCGATCGCCTCAGGCGCGGAGACCCCGACCAGCGGGGTGCCGAGAGCGTGCGAGATCGCCTTCGCCATCGCCACGCCCATACGCACGCCGGTGAATGATCCGGGGCCGATCCCCACCCCGATGGCATCTATTGCGGCGTTCGACAGCTCATCGTAGCCCATCGCCGCACGTACCTCGCCGGCAAGGCGCTGGTTCAGCGTCATCCGGCTGGCGAAGCTGCGCTGCGAGACTATCTGCTCGCCGTCGAGAAGCGCGACGCTGCTGGTCGGCCCGGATGTCTCAATCGCCAGTGTGCGCATAGTGCTCCATTTCCTGAACAATGGCGGCCGGCTCGCGACCGATGCCACGCAGGCGGATGCGACGGCCCTCGCCGCGGTAGCTCAGCACGACCTCTATCCGCTCGCGGGGCAACGCCTCAGGCACGGTGTCGGCCCACTCCATCGCGATGACGCAGTCGTCCCGCCAGTCCTCGAGGCCCAGCTCCTCCACGGCCGACGCGTCCGGCAGTCGGTAGGCATCCACGTGGCAGAGCGGAGTGTCGCCGCGGTGCAGGCGCATGAGCACGAAGGTCGGACTGGTCACCGCGCCCTCGACCTTCAGGCCCGCCGCGAGCCCCTGTACGAAGGCAGTCTTCCCGGCTCCGAGCGGTCCTATGAGCGCGACGAAATGCCCTGGCAGCAGCGCCTCGCCCAGGCGACGGGCCAACTGCTGCGTCTCGTCGGGCGAGTCCGTATCAACGACAATCTCAGCGAAGACAGCGTCATCAGAGGTCGGCATCACGGAGACAGGTTCGCGGTCGGGGCCGGGTGAACCTCCATCAGGGCCGCTCGTTTTGACTTCCGCGAAGGGCGCTGCTATCATTCGCGTGAGGTGACCCCATGGTAACGATCGACGGCTCCCATGGTGAGGGCGGCGGCCAGGTCCTGCGCACGAGTCTTACCATGTCCGCGCTGCTCGGGCGCGAGCTGCGGCTGGAGCACATCAGGGCGGGGCGCTCCAGGCCCGGGCTTGCCGCCCAGCATCTCGCTTCCGTCCACGCCGCGGCGCAGATCTGCGGTGCCGAGGTGCGCGGAGCCACGATGGGGTCGCAGGAGCTGACTTTCACGCCCGGTGAGGTGCGTGCGGGGCGCTTCCACTTCGAGATCGGCACCGCCGGCGCCACGACCCTCGTGCTGCAGACCGTGCTGGCCCCGTTGCTTTTCGCACGCGGCTCGGCGCTGGTGCAGATCCACGGTGGAACGAACGTGCGCTGGAGCCCGCCGCAGGAGTATATCACAAACGTTTTTCTCCCAGCGATCGCGCGCATGGGCGCCGAGGCCAGCCTCGATTGCATGGTCCCGGGCTTCTACCCGCGCGGAGGCGGCTGCATCGAGGCACGGATCACGCCGCTCGAGCGCGCACTCAGGCCGATGGCGTGGGCGGAGCGTGGAGAGATGCGCTCACTGACGGCCCACAGCGTTGTGGAGGCCCGCCTGCCGGGCCACATCATCCGCCGGCAGATCGAGGGCGCGCGCAGGGAGCTGGGCTCGACAGGCCTGCGGGCCCATACCGCCCACCCGCGCTCGAAGTCGTCGGGTACGATGCTTATGATCACGGCGGAGTTTGAGCACGGGATGGCCGGGTTCACGTCTCTCGGCGAGCGTGGAAAGCCCGCCGAGCTGGTCGGCGCAGAGGCCGGGCGCGAGGCCGCGGCGTTCCTGCAGAGCGATGCCTCAGTGGATCGCCACCTTGCCGACCAGCTCCTGATCTACGCGGCCCTGGCGGCCGGTGAGACGCGCTACGTGACGGAGGAGATCACTGACCACCTGCGAACCAACGCGTGGGTTATCCGGCAGTTCATCGATGCCGAGATCGAGATCGACGAGACCACGCGCGAGGTGGCGGTCCGCGGGGTCGGACTGCCCGCGCGCTGAGACATCCCCCGTGGAGGTGAGAGCGATGACCGAGGACGTGCGCGACGAAGAGCAGACAGACGAGAGCGAACCTCAGGAAGATCAGGGCGAGGTGCAGCAGCCGGCCGAGGAGACCGGGGGCGAGGCTGAGGCATCGGCGGAGCCCGAGTTCGAGCCTCCCCACGCTGACGACGTGGACGTTTACGACATGCTGCGGGCGGCCATCGGGCTATTCGCGCAGGAGGCGTGGATCGCCCTGGGTGTGCAGGCGCGTCCGGGGGCCATGGAGACGCGGACGAACCTGCAGGCCGCGCGCGTGGCGATCGACACGACGGGTTACCTGATCGACCAGCTCGGGGATCAGGCAGACGCGGACGAGCGGCGCGAGTACAACCAGATCATGACCGATCTGCGCATGAACTTCCTGCGCCGGCAGAACAAGAGCGATGGAGAGAGCTGAGCGGAGGCGAACGGAGGGCGACTGATGACGAGCACTGACGTGCCACTGGCGCGGGTCACACGCGGCGAGGTAGCGGAGAGCACGCACTACGGCCGAGCGGCGATCTGCGGTCCCGACGGGCGACTGCTGGCGTCGCTCGGCGATCCGGAGAGCGTGCAGTACTGGCGCTCGTCGTCGAAGCCGATACAGGCGCTGGGCGTGGTGACGTCGGGAGCCGCCGATCGGTTCGAGCTGACCGAGAAGGAGCTGGCGATCTGCTGCGCGTCACACCACGGCTCCGCCGAGCATGTCCGGACTGTGCGCGGGATCCTCGAGAAGCTCGGGCTGGACGAGAGCGCGCTCGATTGTGGCACGCATATGCCCGGTGATGCCGAGGAGCGCGAGCGGCTGATCTGCGCGGGCGAGGAGCCGTCGCCGCTGCATAACAACTGCTCGGGAAAGCACGCGGGGATGCTGGCGGCGGCGCGCGCGCTGGGTGTGCCCACTGAGGGCTACCTTGCATTCGACCACCCGGTGCAGGAGCTGATCGCCACGCACCTGTCGATGCTCTCGGGCGTCCCGCGACATGACTTCATCGTGGCCCGTGACGGCTGCGGGGCGCCGACCGTGGCGATGCCGCTGTCGGCCATGGCCCGGGCCTTCGCGCGACTGGCGTGCCCCGACGCCGCGCCGGCAGACCTTGGCCCGGCCATCCGGCGACTGACCGCAGCGATGGCCGCGGAGCCGACGATGGTCGCCGGGCGCGGCTCGTTCAACACGGCGCTGCTGGAGGCCTGCGGCGGGGACGTGGTGGCGAAGGGCGGTGCGGAGAGCCTTATGTGCCTGGGGTCCAGGGCGCGGGAGGTCGGCATCGCGTTCAAGATCGCCGACGGATCGTCGAGAGCTCAGCCGCCGGTGACAATCGCGCTGATGCGGAAGGCGAACGTGGATGTCCCGGAGACGCTGGCGGAGCGCTTCGAGCGCCCGGAGGTCACCAACTGCCGGGGCGAGGCCGTGGGGCACGTAGAGGTTGCTGACCTGTCTCTCACGATGATGGCCTGACGGACGTCTTCGGCGCTGCGCGCCGGCCGGCGAGCACGAGGAGGCGCACGATGGATCTGACGATCGGCATGATAGGCTGCGGGCAGTTCGCCCCGCTGCACCTCGATGGACTGGTGCGCAACGAGCACGCCCGGCGAGTGATTGCCGCCGACCCCGACGAAGCCGCTCGCGAGAACCTCATGCGCCGGTACGGGATCATCGAGCGCGTGGAGGCCGACTGGCGCTCGGTCATCGAGGCGGATGAGGTCGATCTCGTCGATATCCTCACACCGCATGACAGCCACTGCGAGATCGCCGTCGCGGCCCTCGAGGCCGGGAAGGACGTCATCTGCGAGAAGCCGATCGCGCGGACGCTGGAGGAGGCCGATACGATGATCGCGGCCGCCCGGCGCACTGGCAGGCGACTGGAGGTTTCCCTCCCGCAGGTGTACTTCCCGGCAGTGGCGCGAGCGAGGCAGCTGATCGAAGACGGTGCGATCGGCCGACCATTCCTCGCCGTGTTCACGATCTACGACGATGAGGTCGCTCGCATGAGCGACCCGGAACACTGGAAGGGAGACCTCGAACGCGCGGGCGGCGGCGTGCTGATCGATGCAGGCTACCATCCCACCTACCTGATGCTGCACCTCTTCGGCCGGCCGCGCGCAGTCAGCGCCATGTGTAGAACGCTGGTCATCGATACACCCGGCGTCGGCGAGGACACCGCCGCGGTCAGTCTCGACCTCGGTGACGGTATGATGGGAACGATCGTGGTGACCTTCGCCGACGACGCCGAGCGCTATCGCGGGGAACGGCGCATTCTCGGCACCGAGGCCGCACTGCTGATCCGGGATATGCCTGAGGACGAGATGCCGCTGCTGATGCTGCAGGGCGAGGAGATGGCGCCGATCCCGGTGCACAACCCGCTCTACGTCCAGCCCTACGCGGTGGAGATGACGCTCAACGACCTTATTACCGCGATCGTGGATGGCCGCGAACCGGTGGCCTCGACGCAGCTTGCCCGCGATGCTCTTGCGACTGTGCTGGCGGCGTATGACTCCGAGCGCAGCGGACGGCGGATCGAGATGCGCTGGCCGACCGAGGACAGGGAGGACGGCATCTCAGTAGAATCCCCCCCGAAGAATCGGGACGGAGAATCCTAATTCAGGCCGAAAGCCTCTGCGAATCGATCACTCCGCATTCGCTCAGCGGTGGTGCGTCGGATCTGGTTGGATAGAGGTTGGGCGCGTTGTGGAAGGAGGACGTAACCGACGCGCAAGGGCTTTACCCTCATCGAACTGCCGGTCGTCATCGCGATTATCGCGATCTCGGCGGCAATCCTCGTTCCCCGAAATCCGCAACGAGACGAAGATCATAGCCACGCGTCACAACGAGGGGGCGAACTTCGCGTATGCCGACGGTCACGCGAAGTGGCGCATGGTCAGCTCCTGCACGGGCGGCACGGACGAGGTCCCGCGGTTCTGGGGTCACCCGAGCCCCAGCACCGTCCCCGGCTCCTGAGCCGCAGCAACTCAGCGACTCACCAGCGGCTGCCACCGCCCGTACGGAGTGGCGGCCGCTTCTCGTTACGGCACAAACTCAGGCCCGGGCTGTGCGAGAAATCCGGAATTTCGTGAAGTTTAGGGAGGTATTTAGTCAGCTCATGATATAATTGCCCTACGCCAATCGTGCGACGGCCCCGAATAATGGCGGACGGGGGTCGACAGCCGTGGAGGTGCTGCACCATGCGCCGAGGCTTCACTCTGATCGAGCTGCTGGTCGTGATTGCAATTATCGCGATCCTGGCAGCCATTCTCTTCCCCGTCTTTGCGCGGGCAAGGGAGAAGGCCAGACAGACGAGCTGTTTGAGCAACATGAAGCAGCTCGCGACGGCGTATCTCATGTACGCCCAGGACTACGACGAGAGAACCTGTGCGACACACATGCCACCAGTAGGATCACCGGACCGAACGGACATGTGGATCTGGGAGACGACCGCGAATCCGGGCCATCTTAACTCGCGACTGATGCCCTACATCAAGAACGAAGCTATGCTCAGGTGCCCGTCAGCGCCCAGTACGATCTGGGGCTATGGGATGAACTACTATCCCACCGCCTACGCGCGAGCCACGCCCGGTAACCCCGGCGAGGCCGGCTACGGCTACGGTGGCGCACCGCTATCGTCCTTCACGCGTCCCGCTGAGACCGTCGTGTTGGGGGACTCGCGAACTGAGCGCGGCTGCTACTACATTGGGAACGCCTACTATCCCGGCTACAGTTACCGGAGCCCCGGCTACGTCTGTGGCGGCACCTCCCTGCGCCACAATGACGGCATCAACGTGGCCTTCGCCGACGGTCACGCCAAGTGGCTGCACGGCTCGCTCGTCGCACCCGGGGAC
>JALGTR010000232.1 GCA_029821265.1 Candidatus Zipacnadia bacterium | reverse complement strand
CGTGGGGAATACGCTCCACCCAACCCTCACGGGCTCGAGTGGTACGGTCCACCCCCACGTGCGTGGGGAATACGTAGTGATGATCCCGCCGCCCTGCGCATTCGTCGGTCCACCCCCACGTGCGTGGGGAATACACATCGATAGCCAGCTATACCCCGCAGAACTTGATCAACTGCAGACCCTCGACGTCCACCACCTTTCGCCGCGGGTCGCCAAAACTCCTGATTGCGAACCCCTGTTCGGTGCGCGCAGAGTGAATCAGCATCGCCCCCGCTTCGGGCGTGTTCGCAAGCTTTCGGGTCACACGTTCCCACAGCCGGTCGCGCACCCGGGCCGGGATGTTGCCCACGAAGGTGCCTGCTCGCGGCTGGATCATCAGGCACGAGATCTCTCCGCGCAGAGAGGCAGGTGCGTTCTCAACGATAAGCACCACCATCTTCGGCTCCCTCGCTTTCATCGCCCAGTATCTTCGGCTCCCACAGTTCAGCGGGCAGGGCGGGGTCTTCGTCGTAGCTTTCGTCGATCTCCTCCTCCACGCCCAGCGCAGTGGAGATGTCCGGGATGATTCGCTTCATCAGTTGGCTGTCTCGGAACGCATCCCTGCAGGCGTGACGAACCGCCCGCTCGAGGTTGGGCGGGTTCTCGGCCGCCAGTGCGAACGCCAGGGGCACGGTGATCTCAAGTTTGTAAAGGTCCGCGATGTCGTAGACGAACGAGCGCTGTTTACCGGTGTGAATGAAGCCGAGTGCCGGGCTGTATCCGGCAGACAGGATCGCCGCGTGACAGAGCCCGTAGAGGCAGGAGTTGGCCGCCGACAGCGCGCGGTTGGGCGGATCGCCCGATCGCCACGCCTGGCGATCGTAGCTACGCCCCTGCCAGTTGACGCCGGTCTCCCGTGCGATCTGCTGGTAGGCGTTACGCACGCGGGCGCCCTCCATGCCGCGGAGTTGTTGGAGGGTCGTCGACTCATCCACCTCCTCGCCCAGGCGCATCAGGTACATGCGCCGCACGACTTCCATGCGCAGTTCCTCGTCTGTGGCGAGGCGTGCCTGGTGGAGCAGCCTCGCCGCGCTGCGGGTGCCGCCGAGGCCCTGCGCGTAGAAGCGCACATTCTCCTCGCCACACCAGACGACGAGACAGTTCCCTTCTGTGAGCCGGCGGATGGCGGCATGGGTGATGCTCACGCCCGGCCCGAGCATGAGCACTGCGACGGTGGCCACCGGGATCGCGACCATGCTGTCGATGTCATGACAGGCGTTCGACTTCTCGTGCTGGTCGATCCGCACGTGCTCGACGTAGACGAACGATAGCCGGTCGCGGAACTTCGGGATCATGTGCAGGTCCCGGTCCATCGATGGTCCCCCTCTGATGTGCGGTTGTCAATGTGCGATTGCCTCACACTCGGGCCAGGGACAGCAGGCCGAATCCAAAGGCCTTGGCCGGCCCGATGCCGTCGGTCATGGCGCCCAGCAGCGCATCCGGATCGGTGACCTGCAGCAGGCCCTCGAAGCGTACGGAGAGGAGGGTGATGTTGCGCTGCGATCCGCTGCGGCGCTTCTCGAACTTCCGCAGGCCCTCGGGGATGACGTGGCAGCGGACCACGCGGAATCCGTTGCGCTCGCCCTTGCGGTCGAGCCACTCGCGCTGCTCGGCCTCCTGCAGCAGGCCGAGGCGCTTGCCGGTGTCGTTATCGCGCCGGACCGGGTTGGCGCGCAGGCGGAAGCTGAGAAGCTCGCCCTCGGAGAAGCCCGGATCGATGGGCTTACTGGCGGCGGGCTCGAGGAGGTAGCCGTCACCGGGCAGAGCGGACCAATCCGGCTTTGTCTGCGACTGGACGAGGACGGTGGGCACGCCGGTTCGGCGGTCCTCGTCGACGCGGTAGAGGATGCGCTCGTCGGAGAGATCATGGCCGAACGCCCGCGAGATTGTGCGGTGCATCTCGTAGGGGCAGGCAAGCTCGGCGCGGACCTGGCGGTTGCGCGGGTTGAGCACTAACCGGCTCAGATGCATGCGTCCACCTCCTCGACCGTCAGGTCTTCGAGGTCGATCCATCGGTCCTCGACGTAGCGGAGAGCGAAGCTGCGTTGACCATTCTGGAAGCATTCGGGCTGATCGCGCCGGACTTCGGCGTCGAAGTCGTCGACCTCGATGACGCAGCGGAGGCGCTCTGCGGTATCCTCCCGCCTGCGAAGGCGCAGTGGCTCGGCGCTGAGGGCCTCCATGAGATCATCGGTGTCGCGGAGTCCTCCACCGGGGATTGGCACGGGGGTGCCGGGGACGAATGACTTCCGTCCGAGATAGAGCGGCCAGACGGGAGCGCGGAGGGCGCGGTCGCAGGCCTCGAGGAGGGCGCGATCCCGCGACTGGAGGGCGACGAGGAAGCTGGCGTCAGAGAGGTAGTAGCGGGTCGAGACGACGGTGCCGGGCGTTGCGCCACTGGCCTTGGCGACGCCGTAGCGGCGGCCCTTCCAGGTGCCTCCGCCGGCGGTGTGGTAGTCGCGCATGATGACGCCGGGCCGGTCGATGCGCACGGCCATGCGCATCTCGGCAAGCTTGGCGACTCGCTCGTCATCCTCTCGGGGCACACCGAGCGCCGCGCAGAGCAGACCAATGACGCCGGACTTCGAGGGCTCGCGCCCTGTGTCACGGACGGTGAAGCGCGATTGCGTGCCCCATGACTGCATGGGGCCCTCGAGGCGCATCAGCAGCACGGGCATCACGAATCACCGGCCGCGATGGCCTCGCTGACGGAGGTGAAGACATCTTCCACAGAGTCGACCCCGTACTCCTGGAGCGCCCCGAGGTCGACCTCGTTGAGCTGACAAACGGCGGCTCTGGAGATGCCTTTGGAGCCGTAAACGCTCGTGAGGCGCTCCCAGTACTTCGCGAGGGCCTGCGTGGACTGCTCCACGAGCCTGCCGTTGCGGCCGACATCGACCGGCACCTCGAAGGCGTTTGCCAGCGACCAGGGCATGGCGGACTTGTCCTTGACGACGGCGAGGACCAGGCTGGGCGGGTTCTGAGCGGCCATGGAGCTCTGCTTGCCGGTGGGGATCGCCGCGACGAATGCGCGCAGGAAGCCGTCCACGGCGGCACGTGCAAGGTCCTCATCACCGCCGAGGTTTCTTGTGAGTTGGTCGAGGTCGATGAGCGCGTAGCGATAGAAGCAGGAGGAGTTGAACTCAACGGTGCCCATCATCCCCGCACCGGTCTCCTCGTCGGGGTTGAGGTCATCGACCGCAGTATAGAAGTCCATCTCCATCTCAGCCCGGTGTGTGGAGATCGCATGTGCGACCTGACATGCTGCATCGATGTTCCAGTCCTTGACGTTGTCGTCCGCGACCATGCGCCCGAAAAGCGCTATGTCCGCGGCATCGGTCTCCTCTTTGAACTCTTCGGTATGGATCTTCTTATAGGCCCCCGCCACCGTTTTTGCGGGCTTGGCAATGGCCTTGGCCAGCTTGTCGTCGGTTGCATCTCCGGCTTCGGCCGCAACGTCCTCCCAATGCTCCTCCACCACGTCGGCGAAACGCTCGATCTCCGTATCGCTCAGATACAGAAGAATGTTGGTCTGCCCGTTGCTCGTCTTCTTGATGAGATTGGAGACGGCCGCCTCACTGATGGCCTGAGACAGCGCAGCATCTCTTCCGCGACCTTCCAGTTTCTCCGCAAGTCGCTGGGCGAGGCGCTTGGTGCGGATGCCCACGCCGGACGCGACTGCTTCCTTGAAGGCCCGGTGCGTGCGCGTGGCCCGCTTGATACACTGGCTGGAGATACGCGCCCGGCGGTATCCGCCGAAGACGCAGTCCTTGGGGCTGTTGGTGTCATCGCGGTTGAGGCACGACGGTGCGAAGTTCTGCAGGATGTGCAGCTCGATCCACATTGGTGATTCCCCTCCTGAGTGTTGCGTCACTCCGTGGCCTGATCTTCACTCTCCGCGGCGCCTCCCCCACCCCAGTAGCTGTTGGCCCACCGGCGCTGGACGAAGCGATCGTGGTGTGTCCAGTAGCTGAGGTCATAGAGCAGCTGCGCCCAGTTGACGGGCACCTCCTCGCCGGCGGCAAGGTGCACGGCATGCCGGAGGTGCCACTGCAGGTCATCGTGGTGTGCGTTGAGCAGCGCGACGAAGCGTCGCTCCAGGCTGTCTACGCCCTCGTCGTCGCCGCCCCCACGGTGGGCCCGGCGACGGCTGTGGACGATGCGGCAGGTGTCGCCGAAGTTGCCCTTGTCAGTATTCATGGGGTGTGCTCCGAACAGTGCGCCGACGAGATAGTAGATGTCGGCGTCCCACTCACGCATGGAGTGCGTCCACGGCACGATGATGGGGAACATCTCGGGCGTGGTACCGGGCGGTTTTCCGAGTCCGCGGCGCAGATGCGCCAGTGCAGCGCGATCCTCTCGCTTCGCGAGGCCTTCCAGATATGACGCGAAGTTGATCTGGTGGTCAGTCGGCATAGGATGCAGCCACCTCCTCGTAGTCGGCGAGTTGCTTACGTAAGCTGCTGCCGAGGATTCGGCGGGCGTGGCTAATCGCCCGAAGGGTGCGGGCGTTCAGCGCAAGTGCGTTCTCGGCGCGCTCGAGGACCTGCCACGCGGTCCGGCGGAGTCGTGCCGCCCACTCGGCTTCGAGGGTGAACCGATCGGCACCCTCGGCGGCGAGGTCGACGACGAGTTGCCGGAACGGCAGTTCGAGTGATGACCAGTAGTCGCCGGATACCTTGAGACTGGCGACAAGCTGGTCCCGCGCATCACGATCGGGATCGCGGGCGCCGCCTGTCAGCGCGTGTTCGGCCAGCGCGCACGTTGCGCCATACAGCGAGCCATGCACATTCTCGGTGAGTTTCAGGCAGTGGTGGAGATGCTCCACAAGCTCATCGTCGGCCAGATAGCGCAGTGGGAGCGGCAGGCGTTCGTGGCGCCAGAGGAACACCTTTGCCTGCGAACTCCCAAGCCCAAGCACGTCCATTTCGTAGAGGGCATCGCGCGGGAGCGTGCCGTCCACGACGAGTTCGGCCTTCTCAGAGGCAACAAGAGGCAATTCACGTCGACCCAGCATTCCACCGTAGAGCGCGAGGCTGTCGCGCCAGAGTGTCTCGCCCTCCCCGAAGCGTCGAGGACGGGGCTCGCTCTTCTCGTCGCGGGTGTAGTACGCCATCATTGGGTCCACCGGATCATACTCATCCGGGAAGCGCTCGCCGTCGGCGATGATGCACCGGCAGACGACAATCTCACCTGCTACTTCGTGGTCGGGTTGTAGATAGAGTCGGCGAGGCTGCCACGTCAGATAGTCCACGTAGCCATCAGGCATGCGTGTGCGCTTGGGGGTCGGCTCCGGGCGCTCCCACGCAGGTAAGTCATGCTCCGGGCTCCCGGGCATGGGCTGGTCCGAGCCGGGGTCATAGCGAACCATGTTGAGCATCAGCGTCTCAGCAAGCGTGCTCCCCTGCAGCAAGAACGCGGCCCCATCGGTCAGCCGCGCAGACTTCCCGGAGGCCCGGCCGCTCTCATCAGCCATCAGCCCGCCCAGCGAGTATGACTGTTGCGAGACGAGCAACCTGGCCGCTTGCGCGGCACGAAGGGCACTGCCATCGTCGTCAATAGTGTGATCGAAGAGTGTGGGATTGTTGCCCGCGGCGGCGTCCTCTGCGAGCTTGCTCACACCGCGCAGCATCCTCTCCGGCATTCCCGGTGTCTGGTAGAACGGCCGCTCCTTGTCGAAGAGGTCGAAGCGATGCCGCCACTCATTAAAGTACCCGGTCAGCACCTCCTCGTCGAACTGCCCGGCCTCCCACAACTCCCGCCAGGCGTCGTAGTTGCGTGGGCCGAAGTTGCGGTGCAGGATCGCCAGCAGCAGGCGGTGCAGCGAGGCGGTCACAAGCGGCGAAGCATCCACCACCTCGCGGAGTTCATGCGCCTGCACGAGCGTGTCG
>JALGTR010000231.1 GCA_029821265.1 Candidatus Zipacnadia bacterium | reverse complement strand
CCTGGAAGCTCGACCACGCCGGCCATGAGAACGATCAGATGGATCGGCACCCCGCCGCTTGCGAACAGGTCCACGCCGCCTCCTCCCGTCGCCTCCAGCACGCGTCCGTGCCGGTCCACGCGCAGCGTCACCGGCTCGGGCTGAGTGGGCTGCTGCTTCTCCCCCATCAGCGTGGAGGTCAGCGTGCCGAAGGTGGCGCAGATCACCGCGGTTCCATCGTCCCCGACGCCCGTGACCTCAAGCGTCATCTCGACCTCCGCCGAGCCGGTAACGGCGAGGGGCACACCGGTTCCCATCTGCACATCCTCGATCTGCGCGCTGATCCGACCGCGCTCGGCGTCCCCCACCTCGAAGCGATACTCCATGCCCGTGACCAGTTCGGCGGCGGCGATGCCGACGTGCGCAAGCGCGATGAGCGCGACGAGAATACGCCAGACCCTCACTCGGTGTCCTCCAGGGCTCGGCATGTGGGCGCTTCGGGGATATAGACGTTCCTCGCGTCCGGCGGTTTCACCCGGCGATGCAGGGATCGAGCCGTCTGCTGCGAAACTACGCGCACCGTCGAACACGGGAGGTCCGATGCATGCTGGGCGCAATCGTTGTGGCGCCGGAGATGGGCCAACTCACTGCAGGGCAGCTTCAGGAGGTCGCAGGAGCTGCAGAGCCGCATATCGACCGGCTCGTCGTCTGCAGCGACGCCCCGTCCGGTCCGTGGGAGCTGCGCGCCCTCGAGCACGCAACCGCGCTCGCCGCCATCGCCGACGCTCTCGGCCTCGCCGGCGACGAGCATGCTCTGATCCTGGCGGCCGATCTGCGCAACCCCTCGTCCGAGCTGATACGCTACCTGATTCACGTCCGTGGCTCGCACGAGGCCATCGTGCCAATCGCCCCTGACGGGCGCCCTCAGCCACTGCTCGCGCTGTATCACGGTCGCTGCGCCCGGCGCGCGGCGGGATTGGTGGCCGCCGGGGAGCGTCGTCCAGAGGCTCTGCTGGAGCTGCTCTCCGTCCGCTCGGTCACCAGTGAGGAGGTCGCCAAGTTCGGCGACCCCGGCAGGCTGCTGGCCAGGACCGGCGATCACAGCTTCATGTAGTACTCCACGTGAGGGCGAACCTGCTCGAACCCGACCTTCTCGTAGGCTCGGCGGGCCGGCGCGTGGGCGGGATCGAGCCCCGTGTGCACCGTGGCGTAGACCATGCCGGCCTCCCGCAGGCGCCGCAGGCACTCCTCGTATTGCGCTGTTCCCAGCCCCATGCCCTGTGCCGACGGGCTGACCGCGTTGTTGCCCACAACGCCCACGCCATTGTCGCGGATCATGTAGGTGCAGAACGCCACCACCTCGCCGTCAACCTCCCCGACAAACGCCTCGTCCGGGCGCTCGCGGAAGTGGCGCTCCACGGAGTCGGCCTTCTGTTCGAGTACATCGCCGGGATGCTCGCGGGCGAACAGGTCCTCACCCATCGCCTCACGGTAAAACGCGTAGATCGGCTCCCAGGCGGCCTTCGCGATCTCACGAATCACGGGTATGTCCTCATCGGTCGCTGCGCGGAAGATCGGGTTAGCCATGATCACCCTCCATCTCCTGGCTCGTGATACGCTTGCAGCGCGTTATGAACCGGGACGCGGTGTAGCGAGTTTGCGCACACAACAAGGAACCGGATCGTGGTCCGGTTCCCTGTCCGAGTCCCCTGCGCCTGCCCGCGTTAGCCCGTCGGAACGCCTAAAGATCGGGTGTGGGCGGAGGTGGGTCGATGCCCTCGACGCGAAAGTCAATGAAGTCCGAGCTCGCGGCGGCCCCGGAGCGGTCGCGCGCGGTGACCCGAACGCTGTAGTTCTCCGGCGCCTGCACACCATCCGCCGACGGCTGGTTGTCGTTGGCGGGCACCTGCAATGTAACGTTGAAGCTCGCGTCGAGATAGCAGTCCGCGGCGCCCTCACAGGGCACGGCAACGCCGGGATCGCCAACCTGCATCGGCAGTTCCTGCACCTCGCTGCCGGGACCGAGGACCTCAGCCTTCACGTCCTGCACCCGCACGCCATCGCCATCGGTAACCGATGCGGCGATGAACACCTGACCGCCGGTCGCGGGCAGCGTCTGCGGGTTGATGCTGAAACCCGTGACCTGCGGCGGACGGGGCCCAACGACCGTAACGTTCGCCGAGCGGGAGACATCGCCGGCGAAGGCCCACACCTGCCCGCTGCCCACCGCCCGCGCAACGAAGACGCCCAGCCGACTGATCGAACCGATGTCACCGCTGACGACCCAGGTTGGCTGAATGCCCTGCAGCGGAACATTCCCCGCTCCGCGAATCTGCACGCGGAAGGCGATCTGGTTGTTGAGGTCCACAGTCGATTGCCCGGGATCGAGCACGATGCTCTGCGGCTCAGGGACGCCGAGGGGCAGGACCGCGAAGTCAATCGTCACCGTATCGCCCGCAGCGAGCGTCACCTCGGCGCTTGCCCTTCCGTAATCGGCACTGTTCGGAGCGGTGACGCGCACCGTCCACGTGCCGGGAGGGATCCGGGCGAGCGTGAAGCCTCCATCCGCCCCACTCGTCGTGCTGATAGTGGTCCCTACCCCCTCAACAAGAGCATCGACGAGGGCCGTCGAGCTGTTGTCCGCGGCCACGACGGTACCCTGCACTGTTGCCGTCCCTGCGGGAGCAGGCGGCTGTGCCCCGCCCCCACCATCGCCGCCGTCACAGCCGAGGCCCAAAACGGTCAGGGTGATGATCGAAAGGACGGTGAGAAGGCCCGGAATCGATCTGGTCTGCATGATCCGCTTCGCCCCCTGCTGGGGCTGTTCCCCAATACTGCATTCCGGGCGTTCAGCGTCTGATCGACAGCGTACGCACTGCCTGTGTGCGAGACCCATCGTCACTCGCCGCCTCAACCCGCACCAGATAGACACCGGTGGGAACTGCAACCCCCGTATCCGAACGGCCGTCCCAGACGACGCTCGCCGTGCCCGCGGGACGCGGACGACCACGCTCGAGAACCCGCACCGTGCGGCCAGCGATATTCATCACCGAGACCGTGCAGTCGGCGGCCGCTGACAGCGTGAACGTCAGTTCGCCGCCGCCGGCACGAGTGGCCTGTGCCATCACGCCCGTCAGTGCAAGTGCTCCGCCGGATCGGGTCAACCTCAGCGTCATCTCGCGCGCTGATTCGCCTTCGCGGAAGTGCACCGTGTATCGCGCGCCACGTCGCAGATCGATGTCCGCGCCCGCGGCCGGATCCGAGAGCGTGACAGAGTAGCCGCGCGGGATGCTATCGGGATCCGCGCACCAGACATCGACATCTCCGCCGCTCGCCTCCACCACGAACCGCCACTCGACCTCGGCCGGCGCCAGCGGAGCGAACGCTCCGGCCGTGCGCACCTGTCCGTCGTCAGGCCGGAAGTAAAGATCGACGCCGTTGCCCGGCGGCGGCGGGCTCACCAGCGGCCCGACATCGGCCAGATGTTGGGACACGCCGAACCAGTTGTCATCATCCACACTGCTGGCGCTGGCGGCGCACAGCCGCGCAGTCCAGCCATCGACCTCCGCCGAGGCCGGCCTCATCGTCCCCGCGGGCACCACCGCACCAGGCCTCGGGAGTGTGAGCGAGCAGTGCTTCTCTGCCCTCGTCCAGAAGCCCTCCCACGGTGAGATCTCCGAATCCCCGAGCCCGAGGAAGGGTGCGATCAGGTCGTAGCTGTTGTTGTCCGCGTCGTAGGTCCAGAGCACCTGCCGCAGAACGTTCGCCGCATCGGCGCTGGCCAGGTCCATCGTGGCGCCCTGATAGCTGACCGTGGCATCCTCGAGGTCCATCGTCGCGAAGTACGGATTCGAGAGCTGATGCCAGCCAGGACTGAGTTCGACGCTCAGGCTCCCTGACGGAGCGGGGTTGCCCGCGGGCGTGAAGCTCAGCGGCTCATCGAGCTGCAGCCAGTATCCGTAGCCGAGATTCAGCGACAGGCTTCCGGGGCCGGAGTAGAGCTGATAGCGCTGGTCTGCGGGCAGCCATCGAGCCATCTTCAGTTCCGCCGGAGCAACGCCCAGGAATCCGGCCGGATCACCGTCCGCCGGCTCCAGCGGCGCGCCGAACAGGTGCAGCCCGGCCGGAAGCGTATGTGGGCCGTTGGGGAATGACTGCACCGGCCCGAAGGGCTCCACGGTCTCGGGCTCATTCCCGAACCGATCAACCGCTGTCACCGCGTAGAAGTAGTCCAGCCCGTCCTGTGTCGAGGTATCGATGTACTGTGTCGCCGCGGGGTCTTCGATCTCGGCCATCGGCGTGCGGCTCGAGATGCTGGTAAAGCGGAACCGCGAGCGGTACACTGCGAAGTGGTCGAAGTCCGCCGGCGGCGAGTATGCGTCCCAGCCCACGCAGATCGCGCCACCGTTGTCGCCCGCGCGATCCTCCGCGTAGAGCCCGGTGACCTGCGGAGGCGGGCTGTCGTTCGCCGACTGCACCGGTCCGGCGATCTCCGAATCGGCGGTCTGCGAGCCGTCCGTCGCGCGAACGATGTAGTAGTAGTCGGTGCCATCGGAGGTCGTGTCGTCTACGTACTCGGTTGTGCCGGCGGGCACGCGTGCGATCTCGGTGAAGCTGCCGCTCCCGCCCTGTCGCCGCAGGATGATGTACTCCGTCACCGACTCCGAGCCCGCGGCATCGTCGAGGGACAGCTGCCAGCGCAATGTGATGCTTCCGCCCTCGTCATCGGGCGTGTCAAAGGCCACGAGGTCGCGAGCCGGCCGTGGTGGCAGCCCCACACCCAGGGCGCGCGCGCAGTTGATGCGCCCGGCACCAAGCTTGCCCGCGAACCCCGGGTTCAGGGCGTCGATGTTATCACAGCCGTCCTTGATCGCCGCGATAAGCTGCGCGGGGCCCCAGTCCGGATGCTCCGATTTGATCAGGGCCGCCAGCCCCGAGACGAGCGGCGCGCTGAACGACGTCCCGCTGCCTGTGGCGTAGTAATCGCTGAAGGCCGCGAAGCCCGGATCGTAGTAACCGGTGCCGAAGATCCCCTCGCCGGGCGCAACGCAGTCCACGAATGTACCGGCCGTCGAGCCATCGTAGTTGCTGAACGATGCCCGCAGATCGTTGCGATCCGTCGAGCCGACACCCAGAACCCAGTTATCAACGCCCGGCGTGGGGCCATCGTTGCACACCGGAGACTCCCACGTGACCTGGCTGTCGGCCAGCTCCACACCACTGTTGCCCGCCGCGGCAACGACGAGGACGCCCGCATCCCACGCGGACTTGATGGCCGGGGTGAAGGACTGGGCGTAGTCTCCGCCGATGCTGAGATTGAGGATGTCAGCGCCCATCATTACCGCGTAGTCCATGCCCTCGATGACCTGTGAGACGGTGGATCCGCCGTCATCGGGGAAAACCTGGATCGGCAGGATCTGCGCCCCCCAGTCGATCCCTGCCACGCCGAAGCTGTTGTTGCCTACGGCCGCCGCGAGACCGGCCACGAGCGTGCCGTGATCAACCTGGTCGTCGGTGTGGCCGTTGTTGTCGTCGTCAACGCCGTCGGGCTCGGGATTCGGATTGTTCGTGTCGTTCTGGAAGTCCCACCCATGCACATCATCGACGAAGCCGTTACCGTCGTCGTCCACGCCGTTGTCGGGCACTTCGCCGGGGTTGGTGAAGATCTTCTCGGCCAGGTCCGGGTGATCGAGGTCCACGCCGGTGTCCACCACGGCTATGACCACGTTCGCCGAGCCCTGAGCGACGTCCCACGCCTCCGGCGCCCGCGTCTTCGGCAGATGCCACTGGTCGGGATAGCGGGGATCATCGGGCACCAGGGCCGGGTAGATCATCCGGTCGGGCTCCACGAACAGCACGTCAGGGTGCGCCAGCGCGCGAGTTCCGGCGGCCATCGTCTGCATCTCATCGACCTCGACCACCAGGACCCTGCCGCCGGCCAGACGCTTCTTCACCTCGCCGCCGGTCACCATCTGCAGGATGCCGACCTCCGCAGGTCGCATCGTTT
>JALGTR010000230.1 GCA_029821265.1 Candidatus Zipacnadia bacterium | reverse complement strand
ATCGTATCCTCATCTACGTCGATGGCATGTCGCAGAAGATCCACTGCAGCGCGCACCAGCAACGGAAAGACGTCATCCTGCGCGCAAAGCTGCGCAATGCAGGCTACCAGGTCGTGGAGATCACCGCTGCATCACTTGACGACAGGACGGTCGTGAACGCGAAGCTGGATGAGATTGCGGTGTATCTCGACAGAGATGACCTGTTGGCTTAGCGATCAGTCCTCCGGACGGGTCTCCTCGCGTCGGCCCAGCAGGATGAGGAAGCTGGCAAGCAGAAGGCCGAGGCTGAGCGCGGGCGGCCCGTACAGCAACAGCGCGCTCCGCCTGCTGCCGTCCTGGGTGTCTGCGCCGGTCTCCTCCGCGTAGCACTTGGGGACGGCCTTGAAGGCGTAGAGGTTGCCGTCGTAGCTGCCGAAGAACAGAAGCGGATCACCGTTGACGTCGGCGACCGCAGGAGATGACCATAGCGACGCCCCGCGCGTCTCATACGGCCAGAGCATGTCGCCGGTCTCGAAGTCCCAGATCTTCTGGCCGCTGAGCGCGTCGCGGACGTAGAGGCGGTTGTCGAGCGATGAGAAGATGACGGCCGGCTTCCCGGCGACATCCACAACGAGCGGGCTGGAGACCACGAACTTGCCGGTCTGATAGCGCCACAGTGTGCGTGACGTCTTCGCGTCGATGCAGTAGAGGTAGCGATCGGAGGAGCCGACGTAGATCTTCGGGCGTCCGTCGACGTGAGTCAGCGCCGGCGTGGATTTCACCTCGTGGCCTGTCTTCGCCTCCCAGATCGGGGCGCCGGAGCGCGCGCTGACGCAGGTAACCATACCCCACCTGTCGCCGACGAAGACCGCCGGCTGCTCGCCGAGCGTGGCCGCCATCGGTGCGGCGGTCACGGCGTGGCCGGAGGTGAAGCTCCACTGCTCATCCCCGGACCGCAGGTCGAGCCCGAAGACACGACCATCCTCAGCTCCAACGATGATCTGCGGCATGCCGTCCACGTCGAGTAGCGCGGGCGTGGTGATCGGCGTATCGGCGACCTTCCGGCGCCAGATGAGGTCCCCCGTCTTCGCGTCGAAGACGATGATATCGCTGCGTTGAACCGTGCGCAACGAGCGTCGGTCGCTGTTCCAGAAGCCGACGACCACCACCGTACGCCCGTTGAGCTGCGTGACAAGCGGCGCGGTTGGCGCGCTCAGGCCCACGGTGTAGGACCACGGCATCGTCTCGTGCTGCCACAGCTTCTGGCCGGTCGCGGCATCAGCTGCGTACATGCTGCGGTCGCCGCTGCCGATGAAGACCATCGGTCGGCCATCAGCGACGCCAAACGCCGGCGGGGCGTTCAGGCGCCCGCCGGTCGTGAGCCGCCAGAGCTCCTCGCCGGTCGCGGCGTCGAGACCGTACAGGTTGTGGTTGTAGGCGCCGATGAATAGCATCGTACGGCCATCGACATCTGCGATCACCGGGGAGGCCGACCAGACGCTCGTGCCCTTGCTGTATCGCCAGGTGTGCTCCCCGAGGTTGAAGCGCCAGGCCTCCTCGAAGGCGCAGGTCTCGAACGCGGCGGGCGAGTTCCCGCGCCGTGCATTGTCGTAGTGGAAGGTCGGCCAGTCAGCCCTCTGCGCCAGCGCCGTCGCGCTGCAGAGAATTGACAGCGCGAGGATGGGCGTAAGCCGCCTCATGTCTCACCCACCTCCGCCTCGGATTCCCCGCGGGCAAGCTCGTTCTCGAAGTGAAAGCCGCACGTGTTGGTGCACTGACCGCAGTAGATGCACGAGGTGTGATCGACCTGCGTGCGATCCAGGGCGTTCATCGGACAGACCTGCCTGCACTGACCGCAGTCCGTGCACTGTTCGGGCGAGAGGGAGTTCCTGATCTTTATGGGGCTGAGCAGCGCGAGCAGGCCGACCGTGGCCCCCAGGGGGCAGAGGTACCGACACCATGCCATCGACACGATCATCCCGCCGGAAAGCACCGCGAGGATCGAGACCATCGACGAGTAATCCAGCTCATCGCCCATCAGCACGCACCACGGGTTGGTGACGAAGACGCCGATGACCGAAAGCCCCAGCCAGCCGATGGCCGAGACGTACTTCACGCGCTTGAGGCGCGCATCGTCCTCGGCGCGGGGGAGAGCGAAGAACAGCAGAACCAGCAGTCCGACACCCCAAAGCGCCGCGACATTCTCGGCGAAGAAGCCGGTGTCGGGCGCGACCATCCACGCGAGCCACGCGATCAGGATCAGCAGGCCCGCGAGCATGAGGTAGCCCGAGATCAGTGCGCGACGTTTGCCGAGGCGTTCACGCCATCGGGTGATCCAGCGCATCGCCTCGCTGGCGGCCCCGAGAGGGCAGAGCCAGCCACAGAAGAGCCGTCCCATCCCGATCGTGAACGCCATGACGATGATGAAGATGGCCATATGCGCGAAGGCGATCAGGTTGTTTCGGCCCATCAGTTCGAGGCCGAAGACCCAGCCTCGCAGCGCGCAGAGACAGCGGTGGAGGAAGACGACGAAGACGAGCGCGGCGGCGACCTGCGTGCCCCGACGCACCCACTGGCGCTTGCTGCCTTGCAGGCGATAGGCGCCCCAGGCCGCGACCGACATCAGCACGAACAGCAGGACCAGCGGCATCGCATCCTGCCAACTGTCGCGGATTGGCAGCAGCGGACGCTTGACGATCTTCCAAAGGGGCATGTAAAGCTCCACGCCGCTCAGTCCTCCTCCCCCGCAAAGCAGTGCACGGATTCGGCTGAGAAGCCCACCGTGATCTCCTCACCCACGCGCGGGGGCACGAGCGCCGCTCGCTTGGGCAGCGACGCCACCAGCTGCGGGCCGGGCGATTGCAATACGATGCGCAGAACGAAGCCCTCGTCCACCACCTGACGAACGGTGGCGGGGAAGCTGTTCGCCATTGCCGCGGCGGCTTCCCCGAGCACGATGTCCCTCGGTCGCACAGTCGCCCAGAGATCCCCGCGCGGGACCGGGCAGGAGGCGTGGAGCGTCAGGCCCTCGGCCTCCAGCGTCCCGTTACTGCTCGACCGCACCGGGATGATGTTGTCAACGCCCACGAATTCGGCGACGAAGTGGTTGGCCGGTCGCCAGAAGATGTCCTCGACCGATCCGACCTGCATCACCGCGCCATCGCGCATGACCGTCACGGTGTCGGCGAGTTTGGCGGCCTCGTGGTAGTCGTGGGTGATGTGAAGCACCGTGATGTCCAGCTCGTCGGAGATCTCGGTGAGCGCCTCCGAGACCTCGATCCTCGACTGGTAGTCCAGGGAGCCAAGCGGCTCATCGAGCAAGAGCGCCCGGGGGTGGATCGCCAGCGCTCGGGCGAGGACCACCTTCTGCGCCTCGCCACCGGACAGCGACGTTGGGTCGGTGCGATCCGCGATCGGTCGCAGATGCAGCAGGTCGATGGCGTCCTCGACGCGCTCACGGGCCTCCTCCCCGCGGACCCGATGGTAGCGCAGGCCGAAGGCGATGTTCGCGCGGACGGACATATGCGGGAAGACTGAGGGCTCCTGTGGCACGTAGCCGAATGTGCGTCGCTCGGGGAGCAGGCGCGTGATCTCCTCGTCGCCGACAAAGATGCGCCCCCTGTGCGTGGGGTGGAGGCCGGCAACGCATTGCAGCAGGAGGCTTTTGCCCGCGCCACAGGGCCCGATGATCGCACGGTATTCGCCGGGCTCAAGGCTCAGCGTGATGTTCTTAAGAGAGAAGTCGCCCCACCGCCCCGACAGGTTCTCCACGCGGATCATCAGCTGACCGCCTCCCGGCCGAAGAAGCCGCGGGCCACGCTGGAGCGCATCCAGCGCAGGACGATAAAGGCCCACAGGCAGACGATGAGCAGAACGATCGAGGCCGGACGTGCCTCGTCAAGCCCGTACTGCGTGAACACATCGAAGCTGTAGACCGGAACCGTGAACGGGCGGTAGGCCAGCACCATCAGCGCCCCCGTCTCGGAGATTGCGCGCGCCCATGTGAGGATCGCGCCCGAGAAGATCGCGCCGGAGCCCAGTGGCAGCACCACGCGCGTGAACGTGCTCAGCGGCGGCGCTCCAAGACTGCGGGAGACGTTCTCAAGCCCGGGTCCCATCTCCTCGAACGCGTTCATGGCGCTGCGGATCAGAAACGGGCTTGACACGAAGATCTGCGCGGCGATGATCCCGAGGTAGCTGCCGGACACCTCGAGCCCGAAGTGCTCGAGCAGGAACTGGCCGGCGGGCGCCTTCGGCCCGAGCAGTACGAGGATCGCGATGCCGGCGACTGACTGCGGGATGAGAATCGGCAGATCGATCAGCGAGTTGATGATCTCCTTGCCGCGGAACTGCAGCCGCGCCATCCCGTATGCGAGCGGGACGCCGAAGAGCAGGACGATCAGCGTGGAGATCGTGGACGTCAGGAAGCTGTTGGCGAGCGCTTCGACGAAGTCCTCACGGGTTGCCGAGACCCAGAGCGTCTGTGGCGAGCTCTGCAGCGCGAGATACAACAGCGGCATGAGCACACCGGCGAGCAGGATGAAGCCGAACGCAAACGCGCCAACGGCGAAATGCTGGTGGCGTTGCGGCAGGATCTGCACCACGACCGCATAGAGGGCACTGACGAGCACGACCGTCTGGAACCAGTAGGCAGGTATGAAGACAACCGAGAATGCGAGAATCAGGAGGTAGCCGAGGATCTTCGGAGTGCGATAGAGCGCGGCGTAGAGCGGTCCAAAGATCCCGAGCAGAAGCGGAGCCTGGGCTCCGACGACCATCACACCGAACAGAATCCCGTAGCCGACCGCGTACCAGACCAGCCGCATCGCGGGCATGGAGCCGGCGTAGATCAGGCCCATCGCCCACACGAAGCCGTTGACGCAGAACATTACGGCGAGGGTTCCCGGGTCCGGATAGATCGCCCACGCAGCGGCGTGGATGGCCGCAAGCACAAGCAGGCCGATGACCAGCAGCTTCGGGGACAGCAGTTGCCCGCGCACGGTCTAAAGCTCGGCCTGCCCGACGAATGGGGTGAGCTCCTCCGGGATGGCGGTGATATCTGGTGCAATAGCCGGGACGACCGGCTCCTGGTAGTTGTCGCGCATGATCTGCTGGCCCTCTTCGCTGAGCAGAAGCTTGAGGAATGCCATCGCCGCGGGCCGGTTCTGCGCGTCCTCGAGCAGCGTGATACCGTAGACGATCGGCTTGCCGGTCCTGGTTACCGTCTCGCCGGGTGAGTCGCCCTCGATCTCGACGCTGACCTGCGCGTAGTAGTCCGCCAGCTTCTCGTTGGAGAGATCGATCTCATCAGGCAGTCTCAGGTGCTGCAGATTGTGCTGTTTGGCGACGGACTGGTACTCGAAGATGTAGTCAAGCTCCAGCGACTGCACCAGTGGGATCAATTCGTTGCAGTGTGGACGGACGTTGTCCTCGGGCACGGAGGCCTGGAGTGTCTCGAAGATGCTGTCGTCGCCGTAGTAGATCTCAGCGAGCTTCCAGCACAGCAGCGTCCGGTAGCCGACAGGAGCCATGTCCGGATCGGCCATCCCGAACTGCACATCCTCGCGCGCGAGCACCTCGTACCAGTTGTCCGCGTTGATCTCGGTATGGTAGCGGGCCCGGTCGGTGTAGCCGATGACGACGCGGTTACGGGCGAATGCGGCGTACCACGAGGCATGGTCGGGCATGAGCAGGTCGCGGATGAGCGTGTAGTCGGCGGAAGCGAGGATGTCCGCGTTGCGGCCGAGCTCGGAGACTTTGCGGCATGCGATCCGGCTGGACGACGATTCGCGGATGATATCGAGGCCCGGGTGTCGCTCTTCAAGCAGGCTCTCCATGGCCTCGAACGGGCGGGCGAGGCTGGCTGCGTGGAAGATCACCATCTTACCGGTGATCTCGTCGCCGGAGGCCCCGTGCTCAAGTTCCCCGGCTTCGGGCGGCGGGCCGGCGCTGTCCGCCGCAGTGTCGGTGCGACGAGCGTCATGCTGGCGACGATCCACAGAACCGGCCTGAGTGCATGAAAGCGCTGTCTGTCCGCCATCAGATCCCTCACCCTGAGATGACGAGGACTGAACACATATCCACGTGGCAATGGTCGCAGGCACGTCGCCCCGAGTCAGAAGCCATCCTTCCTTTGTCGGTGCAACGCGTCAGGAAGGGCCTCGGGTTCCAGAGGAAATGACTCTCTTCGGTGCAGATGCACGACCTGGCGCACGGCACTCCCGTTTTCGGAGGCAGGCGCCGGCTCCGCGGCAGATCTCGGGGATGATCAGAAAGCACCATCATTCAAGTAAACATTGGCGTAGCATGGAGCGCCGTCGACGGCAGCCACAGGTGCATGTCGATCCGGGTCGCCCGCAGTGACCCGATTTGGGGATCGCCATGCGCAGACACTCGTCGCTGACAATCCTGCCTCTCGCCCTGGTCTTTGCGGTAAACACCGCGGCGACCAGCACCGCACGCTGCGGCGACCTCAAGTTCGCGCGAGCGGCCCGGTGCTGCGAGTGCTGCGCCGGCGTCGCGCAGGCCTCCTGCATGGCAGGCCGAAGGCAGGCGACTGTCGCTCGTGCTCCGAGCGATCCTCACTTGACGCGGCCGGTCCGGATGCATAGACTTACTGCGCTGGCGATGGAGTTCGCCCCGGACGGCGACAGCCGTCCCAACCATCCCCCGGGATTGATGACTCCTGTCCGCGCACAATGACTCCGGTGAATGATAACGGAGGCTTGAACGGACTGCATGGCCCTGCGAGAGACTCCCGACATGGCCAATCACCTGCCGCGCATGCTCGCCAACCAGCGCCGCCGCCATCTCGTCACCCAACTGATGACGGCGCCGCGGTGGTGCGAGCAGCTTGAGGATCTCCTCTGCCACGGCACCTCGCCCACAGGGTACGGCGCGCCGCTTGAGCCTCTTCCCTCTGACGAGGCGGAGGACGTGCTTGCGAGCGTCCGCCGTCTTCTGGAACGGTGGAGACGGTTCGCCGCAACGTACGCGGCCGGTGAGCTTGAGGATGTGGATCAGGTTCGCGTAGTCTCTGAGACGAGGCGCTGGGCGCGTCGGGGCCTTGAGCCAGCTCAAGCGACGCTCTCCTTCGACGAGTGACCAAAGGAGGACTACTATTGACCATCGAAGTGGTGCTTGTGGCGCTCGGAGGTGGGGCTGGTGCCCTCTGCCGCTATGCCACAGCACACCTTGCGGCTCGACTCTGGGGAGAATCCTTCCCGTGGGGAACGCTGATTGTCAACCTCGCGGGGTGCTTCTTGATCGGGGTCGTCTATGCCCTCGGGGTCGAGGCCAGCGCCATCGGCCCGCGCGTTCGCCTGTTCCTGATGACGGGGCTGCTGGGCGGATTGACCACATTCTCTGCTTTTGGTCTTGAAACGTCCACCCTGGCGATGGCCGGCTCGGCCTGGCCCCCGGTCCTCAACGTGCTCTGTAATGTCGGCGGAGGTCTGCTGCTTTTCATCGGTGGGCTGATGCTCGGGCGAATCCTGTCGTAGGGGCGAGGGGACGAGCAATGGCGGTTCCGTACAATGTGATCGAGATATTCACCAGCGAGGAAGCACGCTTCAGGGGACGCCCCGTGGCGGACGCCGTCATCGACACTCTCCGGGGTACCCGCATCGCCGCCCGGTGCATCGTGTCCCGAGGCGTCGCGGGGTACTACGAGAACGGCGAGGTAACGAGCGCTCGGCTGGAGGTTCTCTCATCCAATCTGCCACTGAAGATCGAAGTTATCCTCCCCACGCCGGAACTGGAGCATGTTCTCCCGCAGATCACCGAGATCGTCACCGACGGCATCGTCGTCGTTGAGGACATGCAGGTCTGCAGCCATCGCTCGCGTTACCGGCTCATCCCGCGCCAGTTGCTTGTCCGGGACATCATGGCAACTCCCGCGGTCAGCGTTACGGAGGACACTCCGGTCAGTGAGGTCGTGCGTCTGCTGCTGGAGGCCGAGTTTAACGGCGTTCCGGTGACTGATGAGGCCGGTCGTCCCGTCGGCATAATCACGCAGGGAGATCTTGTCCGCAGGGCCGACATGCCGCTGCGGCTCGGCTTGCTCGAGGAGCTCGACCACGGGGTGGTGACGGACTTCTTCCAGCGCGCGGAGCAGATCTCGGCCCGGGAGGTGATGACCCGGCCGCTGCAGACCATACGCGCCGACGAGCCGGTGTCACGAGCCATAGAGGTCATGAACAGGCACGACCTCAAACGGCTTCCAGTGATTGGGGAGGAGGGGACGCTCGTCGGAGTGATCACGCGACTTGACGTTTTCCGTGCCGCGATGTCAGGGCCTCCCGGAGAGACGCCCGCGGCAGAGTCGTGCTATGTCCAGTGGCAGGGCGTTCCTCACGTTCGGGATTGTATGAAGCGCGAGACCGGTACGGTCAGCCCCGAGACGTCTATCGGCGAGGTGCTGCGGACGCTCGACGAGCACAAAGTTCAGCGCGTGGCTGTTGTCGACGAGGACAATCATCTTCTTGGTCTGCTCACAGACAGGGATATCCTTGCCGCCATCGATCGTCGTCCCGAGGGGCTGGTTCGGGGGATCATCGATCGACTGCCCCTGCCCGGACGCCGCCAGCGCGCGGAGGGCGAGATCACCCTCGACACGACTGCTGGTGAGATCATGGAGACCGACCTCGTCACAGTGACGGAGGACGCCACGGTAGAGGACGCCCTCCGCCTGATGGTCGAGCACTCACTCAAACGCCTTCCGGTCCTCGATGATGAGGGGCGATATCAGGGCATGATCAGCCGCGATGCCCTTCTGCGCCTGAGCGTATCGAGCGCAGACAGATAGAGCCCGCCGGCGGCGGCACTCCGAAGAGAATGCAACTTTCGGCGATGCGGGCGGGCATGACCGTCTCTTTCACAGCGGCAGCCCCAGCCAGCCGAAGATACCGATCATCTTCAGG
>JALGTR010000229.1 GCA_029821265.1 Candidatus Zipacnadia bacterium | reverse complement strand
CGGGCGCCCCGTTTCGCGGACGGTCAGCCGGCATGGCCACGCGCGTCTCAGCCAGCCAGCCAGGCCTCGACTTTCTCGCGGACACGGGCGGCGCGCATGTTCGTATCCTCGCGACCGTCGCCGCCCAGACATTCGACCATTACCGGGCCGCTGGTGAAACCGCCCTCGCGCAGGATCTCGAAGACCGCCTCGAAATCTACCTCGCCCGTCCCCGGCTCAATCGTCACCGGACCGCGCACGCCGCCGGTCTGGTCCTTGATGATCGCCCCGACGACGTGTGGCGCGACTTCCTCCAGACCGTCGAGGGGGTCCTCACCGGTGAAGTAGAGGATGTTGCCCGGATCGTAGTAGATCCCGAAGTTCGGGTGGTCGATCCGTTCGACCGCCGCGACGAGATCGTAGCAGGTCGCGACCGGGCCACCGTGCGGCTTCAGCGTGACTGTCACGCCGTGCTCTGCGCCGTACGCCGCGGCCTCCCGCATCACGGTGAACAGCGTGTCATACAGAGATTCGTCCGGCGTCCCGCAGGAGACGTAGTAGGGGACACCGACGGCCTCCATCACGTCGATCTGCCCGCAGGCCTCCTCCACCGCTGCGTCAACGCCGAGCTGCAGCGGACATCGCGAGGTGTGGTGCAGGCTTATCTCGGTGGTGGGCGTCAGGCCATACTCGGCCAGCGTCTGCTTGATCCACGCGATCTTCTCGTCGCTGAGGCCCGGAAGCAGTTCGGCCTCAGGGTGGCGCATGAAGCCCATGTAGTCGTAGCCCGCGCCCTTCACTCCGCTCAGAAACTGATCCCACGTGAACTGCGTCCATGGCCGCGCGAACGCTCCGA
This sequence comes from Candidatus Zipacnadia bacterium, assembly GCA_029821265.1. GTDB lineage: Bacteria > Armatimonadota > Zipacnadia > Zipacnadales > UBA5352 > JALGTR01. The sequence continues at coordinate 5,221 of JALGTR010000229.1, read as the reverse complement.
CCTGATAGTCAGCCATCATCACGCTCTCCTTCTGTCACCCGCTGTGGTTGGCGTCGTCGCTGTCAGAAGCCCTCAAACGCGAAGTTCTCGTCGATGGTGACCGCGTCCGAGCTATAGGGCCAGCCCGGCAGCTCGCTGAAAAGCCTACGTTGCTCGGCTGCGTAGTCGATCAGCCCATTGATCCCCGCCATGTCCGCCCACGGGACCTTCCTGATCTGTCCGGCCGAGGCGTAGGCGCCGTTGATCAGCAGCGTGGCCTTGACGGCCTCGCTCGCGGGGGCGTGCAGCCTGTGCTCCTCGCCGCGAATGCACGCGATCAGGTTACGATGAATTTCGTCGCGATCTGTCGGCTCCTCGAAAACGATTGGCTCCTCCTGATCCTCCAGCCAGACCGTCGCCTTCCCTGTATCCCAGCTCGCCCGGCCCTTCGTTCCGTAGATGTCCAGGTCCGTGCGATAGGGCTGATCGCAGTTGGTCGTGCAGTAAAAGTGCAGGGTCGCCTCGCCCAGGTCCGCCCGAATCGCCGCGAGGTCCTCGACCTCGATGTTCGGGTGCGCCTGGTACAGCTCGGCCTGAACCGCGCGGGGCCACGCGTGGTCGTCCACGCGGGAGCCCATCTGCAGCGATGTGTTGATCAGGTGCACCGCCTGGTTCATCATCACCCCGTCCCAGACCGGCAGCCCGTCCGCCTCGCGTCTCCCCGTCCAGTGCCCACGTTCGTAGTACTCGTTCGTGCGCTTCCACTGCATCACGCCGATAACGTCGGTCAGCTCACCAAGCCCGCCGTCGGCGATGAATTCCTTGAGCCGGTGGGAGTGGGGGAAGGAGGTGTACTGGAAGTCCACCTGTACGTAGAGCCCCGTCTCTTCGGCTTTGCGCACGACCTCCCAGCCGTCCTGCGCCAGCACGGTCAGTGGCTTCTCGCATAGCACGTGGATGCCGCGATCGAGACACTCCAGCGTGTACGGGGCATGCCAGTGGTGTGGGACCGCCAGCGCCACGTAGTCGAGGTCGTCGCCCAGCTCGTCGAGCATATCCGAGATCTCCCCGTAGAGCGGAACGCCCCACTCCTTGACCTCGGCAACGTGCTCGGCGACCTTCTCGTGGTCCGGGTACTTCTCAACCGCGGCGACCAGCTCGACGTCGTCCAGTTCGTGCATGATCGTCCGATGATACCGCCCGATGCCGGACACGCCGACGACGGCGGCCCTGAGAGCCTCCACGATGCTGCACCTCCATTGACCTGACGGCTGCTGTGTGAGCCGATGCCTGTCCGGCTCGCGATGGTGTGGGGTTCGTCGGGCGCGCAGGTATGTCCTTCGGGGCAGTCGGTGGCAGCACTGCATTGGGGGAGCCAGCTCCGGGCAATCACCCTGGCCGTCGGAGCGGGAGCTGATGAGAACGGCTCTCTGTCTGGCCAGAGAGGAGAGAAGATCGTCGCATGGGCATCACGCCCGTTGCGGGACGGGGCGAGATACCGCCCAGTCTCCCTGTCGGTCGCGCAGGTGCGCGACCGCAGCGGGCATGGCGCTCCCCCCCGTGCGATCCGCGGCTATCCGGCGACGTCCAGCATATCCTGCAGCACCCGGGGCATCGCCTCGTGCAGGAAGAGGCCGACGATCATGCGATCGGCCGTCTCGTGGGTGGGCCGGAAAAGCTCGATGAGCTTGCCGCGGATATCCTCACCGGCGCGCTCGTACTGCTCGGGGGACATCGCGCGGGCGACGGCGAGCAGATCGATGATCTCCGCCTCGCCGAGGTCGCCCTCGGGATCGGCCAGCTCGGCGGCGTAGGGGGGAACCTCGGCCTCGAATGCTTCATCGTCAAGCTCGCGCACCCACTCGATGAGTTCGACGACCTGCCGCCGCGCCGCCTCCTCGCCGGTGATGATCGATATCTGCGGTTCGCTCAGAATCTCGCGGAAGACCACGGCGTGAGGCGCGAGCCTCTCGTCGAGTTGGGCGTCGAGTTGGCCCAGTTGGTCCTCAAGCTCGCCGATCTGATCCGAGAGCTCGTCCGGCACAGGCTCGTCGCGCAGAGCATGCTGCCGCCTCTGCTCAAGCAGCGGCTTGAGCCGGGTGAGGATCGCGACGCGCTCCTGCTCCGCAGCGATGGCCGTGGCGTGCAGCTCCTGCGTGGCAGGGATGAGCTGCTGGAGCTGCGCGTCGGTCAGTTGCAGGGTGTTCAGGTCCTCGATCAGCCTGATCTCAGCCGCAAGCGCATCGAGCTCCGCGCCAAGCTCCCGCAACTCGGGGCTGAGCTGGGCACTGGCTCGAGGTCCCGACATCCAGAGAGCGACGGCCGCGCAGAAGATGATAACGAGGGAGCGCATGCAGAATCCTCCGGGCACGCCAGTGGTGCGGTCACTGCAGCGATTGTATACGCCCGGTCACTCCGGGTCAAGCTATGCGGGGGCCATGAACGTGTATATGCGACCGCGGGCCCTGGCTCCCGAGGCAATCGCCCCTGCGGGGCAGCCGCTTCGCCCGGCCGACCTCGTTCAGGAGGAGCCCACGCTCGCCGTGCGCTCCTCGGGAGGCTCCGCGGGCTCCATCTTCATCCCGTCAAGACGGGGCCAGATCCGCCGGCAGGTGTGGCAGATCACGTTGCCCTCGCGAACGTGCTCGTCCGCTTCCTCCACCACGCCGTGGCAGAATGGGTGCCCGCAGTGGCCGGAGATCAGGCGTCGGTAGCGCTGGTAGATGCTCAGCCCGTTGTAGACCACGAGCCCGCCCGTCGCGAAGACGATGGCTCCGAGCACAAGCGTCTTCCCGGGGCCGACCATCCCGGCACTCACGAGCAGCACGAACCCCACGCCGATGAAGATGGCGAGGGCGGCCACAGCCAGCTCGTAGACGGTCGTCAACCGCACTATCGCACGCAGCATCCGTCTCACCCCTCGCATTCGACGGTCAGACAGGGGGACGAATACGATATGTGTGCAATGAGCCGATCACAGATTGCCTGAGCGAGGCCTCATGCCGGCCGCATGAACGGCTGGCCGTCAGCCTCTTGCGGTTACGCGGAAATGCATCCCCGTGAGCTCGGGCCAGCGGCTCTTGCAGGTGGGGCAGACCACCTCGTCGTCGCCGGCCAGCTCACTCTTGCGCACCACGCCGCGGCACATCGGGTTCGGGCACTTGCCGGCCGCAAGCTGCTGATAGCGTCGCAGGATCCCAAGGGCCCTGTGTACCACCACGCCCAGCGCCGCTGCACCGACGATGCACTGAACACACAGGCGGCCCGCGCCGGCCATTTCCGCAGCCACGATCGTCCCGAGCCCTGCGGCCACGACGACGGCAATCGCCGCAACGAGTACGTCGCCACCGGTCGTCAACCGTACCATGCCTCGCAGCATCCGTCTCACCCCCTGAGGGCGGACTGCGACAGATGAAACGCAGATGATTGCGAAGGCGATATGTCGTACCACAAACGGTGGCCAATCCTATAACATACTATACCCGCGCGCCCGATAAATGTTTCCTCCGTCACCAACATTTCTCTCCGGCGGCCGCCCGCGCGCCCTCGTCCACGCCCTCATCGCATTCCCTCAGCCCGCTCGCGCGGCCGGGGCATTTGGTGAGCCTCACGCGTGGTTCAGCTCAGGTGTCGCTGGGGCGAAATCGCCTGCAGCGCGTCACCACGGCCCCCCGTCGGCAATTCACTTCCGGTTGACGGCGATTCTGCGTGTGGTATACTCCGACCCGAATCCGACATGCGACCAGGGCATATCTCGATCATCACGCTGATCCTGATTACCATCGTGGCGACCCTCCCGGGCTGCCCCTCACGCAGGGCCCCACAGGGAAGTCTTGATCAGCTTGTCGTCGTGCAGTATCGCTACGCGATCGACGAAGACTCGGAGATCGTGCGTGTTATCGGGTCTGTACGAAACACCGGCGAGATGACCACGCCGGAGGCGGAGGTCGTCGTGACACTCCGCAGTCGTACCGGCTCGATGAAGGGGCAAAATCGGGTCCCTCTCGAGCCCATACCGGGCGGCGAATCGGCCTCTTTCGCGCTTCCGATCACCGCGCACGGTTCGGTGGAGTCCGTTGAGATTGAGATCGTCGAAGCGGGCCTCGCCGATGAGAGCGATGGCGCAGAGACACCCGCCGATGATGCGGGGGACGGAGCCGCGGGCGAGCGCGGCTCTGACGGAGACGACGATCAACCCGATGGGGAGGCCTGACTTGCGGTGCCAGCTCTCACAGCGGCGGTCATAGGCGCATCAGGGATCGGCAAGCATCACGCCAAGTGGCTGCATCGACTCGGCTGCAACGTGGGCGCATTCGCCGGGACCTCACCTGAGAGCGTCGCCAGCACCTCCGATACGCTTGAGGATCTCTTCGGATTCGACGGAACGGGCTACCCGTCCGTCGAGCAGATGCTGGAAGCCGGCCGCTGGGACATCATCAGCATATGCTCCCCCGAGCATCTGCACTACGATCACTTCATGCGCGCGATCGATCACGGTGCCCACGTGATGGTCGAGAAGCCGATCGTGTTCGATCCGGCCCTCGAACATGCCACGATGCTGGACATGGGCGAGCGCATGGTCGCGGCCGCACGTGATGCTCGACGGGTCGCAGCGATCAACACGCAGTACGTCGCGGCGGCGGCCTCCTACCGCAAGCTCATGGGGGAGATTGGCGCCGAGATCGGTCAGGTCGACTCGTTCTTTATGCAGATGGAGTCACGCGGTGGGGCAGAGGGGACCGACTACGAGCAGATCTTCATCGACCTCGGCCCCCACCCGCTCAGCCTGCTGATGGCCTTCTGCGGCCCCGGTGAGATGGTCGCTGGCAGCGAGTCCTGCCGGGTGGAGCGGAAGTGTGTTGAGGCGGAGTTCGTCTACCGGCGCGAAGAGGGCGGCGACTGCCACGTGTACATCGTCTGCCGCAACCGGCCGGAGGGGGAGCTGATTCGGCGTTTCGGCGTCAATGACGTGCTGGTGGACTATGAGGGTCGCAACGACGAGAAAGGCATCTACCGGGCCTATCTCTCCCACGAGGGGCGGGAGATCTGTGACACGGACTTCGTCGAGACCTCGCTCCAGCGCTTCGTGGGAGCTGTCCGTGGGGACGTCGAGCGGCCGCTGGCGACGGCGGCTGAGGGACTGCAGAACCTGCAAATGCAGCTTACGCTGCTGGCCGGCGCAGAGCGAGTCTGACGCACGGCCCAACACCTGAGGAGGCAGATCCATGTCGATGGAAGAGAT
>JALGTR010000030.1 GCA_029821265.1 Candidatus Zipacnadia bacterium | reverse complement strand
CCATCAGTGCGGCGATGGCGAGAACGGTGCCTGCGACAAGGCCGTTGGCGAAGCCGCCCGCCATGGGCTCTGCGTCGAAGCCCAGCAGCAGCGCCAGCGCGATGGCTGTCAGGGCGATGATCGTGGTCCACGGGGGGGCTGTTCGGGCGGGCTCGGTGCGAAGAGATCGCCCACTGAACCTGCCAGCGAGCGCGCCGATAGCCGCTCCGATGGCCGCCAGCGCCAGCATCGCCAGCGAAGTCCAGCCGGCGAACTCCAGCGGCCGCGCGAGGACGTCGCCCTGGCGCAGCAGGCCATCACGTGCACCGACGACGAGACCCGCCACCGCGCCCGCGACGGCACCCCGGAGGGCGCTGCGTCGAGTCGAATCTCGCTCGCTTGCGCTTGGTTCCTGCGCCGTCATCGTTGCCCCCTCAGAGGTGCTGGCGAACGGGCGTCCGTCGGCCACTCATCAGATCACACAGCAGAGGCGGGCCTCCGCGGCGCCCGCCTCTGCATCTCACTCGTTCCATCGGCCGCTCAATGCCAGAAATGCCGCATGCCGGTCATGACCATGGCGATGCCGTGCTCGTTGGCGGCCTCGATGACCTCGTCGTCGCGGCGGGATCCGCCCGGCTGGATGATCGCCGAGCAACCGGTCGCGGCGGCCGCGTCGAGGCCGTCGCGAGCCGGGAACATGGCGTCGGAGGCCAGCACCGCGCCCTGCGCGCGGTCCCCGGCCTTGCGCGCGGCGATAATCGAGCTGTCAACGCGGCTCATCTGGCCTGCCCCGCAGCCCACGATGTGCGTGCCCTGAACGAGCACGATGGCGTTGGACTTCACGTGCTTGGCGATACGATCGGCGAAGACCATCGATCGGACCTGCTCGTCGGTCGGCTTCGTCTCGGTCACGATCTCCCAGTTCTCGGGCATGACGGCCGCGTAGTCGCGCTCCTGCACGAGCATCCCGCCAGGGATCGCGCGCATATCGAAGTCCCTGCGGCGGCTCTCGGGGCAGAAGTCCTCCAGCAGCATGATGCGCATGTTCTTGGACTTGCTCTTGAGGATCTCCAGCGCGTCGGGCTCGTATCCGGGCGCAATGATCGCCTCGACAAACGCGCCGATGATCGTCACGTCGGTCTTGCCGCTCTCCTCGTAGAAGCGGGGCTTGATGACCTCGTCGAGCCACTCGTTGTTGAAGATACACTCGGCGGTCTCGGCATCGACCACGCGGTTGAAGCCGAGCACCGAGCCGAACGCAGAGACGGGGTCGGCAGTGTATGCGTCCTCGAACGCCTGTGCCAGCGTGTCGGCGGACGCTGCGCCGCACGGGTTCAGGTGTTTGATGATGATCGCTGTGGGATCATCAAAATCTCGCGCGGACTCGAGCGCCGCGGTCAGGTCCAGGTAGTTGTTGAACGAGAGCTCGCGACCGTGAAGCTGCTCGGCGCCGGCGACGCCCGGTTCGTGGGCGTCGAGGTCCTCGTAGAGCGCCGCGCTCTGGTGCGGGTTCTCACCGTAGCGCAGTTCGGCCTTCCTGCGCAGCTTCGGCGCGAGGATCATCGGGAACCCCGTCTCCTCCGTGAACTGCCGGCGGAGGTAGCCGGAGATCGCCGCGTCGTAGCGGCAGGTCATCTCGAAGGCGGCCAGTGCAAGCTTCTGCCGCGTCTCCAGCGTCGTCTCACCGTCGTTCTCCCGCATCTCGGCGAGGATCTGATCGTAGTAGCACGGGTCGGGGACGATGGTGACGTCGCGGAAGTTCTTCGACGCCGACCGGACCATCGAGGGCCCGCCGATGTCGATCTGTTCGACGGCCTCCTCGAGGGTCGTGCCCTCCCGCGCGATGGTCTCCTCGAACGGGTAGAGGTTGACCACCACCATGTCGATCATCTGCACGCCATTCTTCTCGGCCTCGGCCATATGCTGCTCGTTGTCGCGCAGCGCCAGCAGGCCGCCGTGGATCTTCGGATGGAGGGTCTTCACCCGACCGTCCATCATCTCGGGGAATCCGGTGTATTCATCGACCGCGGTGACCGGCACACCGGCCTCCTCGAGCCGGCGCATGGTGCCACCGGTCGAGAGAAGCTCGACATCCATCTCAGTCAGGGCTCTGCAAAACTCGACAATGCCGGACTTGTCGGAAACGCTCACCAGGGCGCGGCGGATCCGGGCCATGGCTGGTCCTCCCTCTTCGCTGCTAAAGACACAGAAAACGGGGCGACGGGACCGCCGCCCCGGGCCGATTATACGCCCGCCGAAGGGCGGAGTCAAAGCGAGAGAGCAACGGCACGAAGCGGGACACGGCCCCCCCGGTATGAGCTCATTGCAGTGCCCGGCGCCGGCATCGCGCCGTGTTCAGAACTGCTGCAGGTCCGCCACCATTCGCGCCTGCGCCTGCTCCAGCGCCGCGATCCGCGCCTCATGGCGGTCACGCGCCGCCTGGAGCTTCTCTCTGCGGTCGGCGATCATCCGCGCCATCTCCCGCGGCGCCACCCCGCCCCTGCTGTCAGTGACCTCGACGAAGTGCTCCGGGCTGAGAAGCTCGCGCAGTCGCTCGTCGGTCATCCCCAGCCTCCTGCCGATGACCTCCTCTGCCACGCTCTCGAGCATCTCCGCGCGCGCCTCCCTGGCGGGAATACCCAGCTCGTTTGAGGCGGCCACGAAGCGATTGACGATCTCATGGCCGGTTCGGTAGTCGACATCGTGCGTGCGGACCATCTCGTTGACCAGCTCGGTGGACGCGATGTAGGAGTCCCGGACAACGGCCAGCATTCGCTCGCGATCGACCTGAAGCTGCTGCATCTCCTCCGTGACCACCGGGAAGATGCGTTCGGCCGTCCCGATCGCCTCAAGCGTGGCGTCCTCCATATGCAGCATCGCATGGGTATCAGCCTGCGGTTCGCGCAGTCCCGCGATGGCCACGCCCGTGAGGTGGCCGATCATCTGTCCGGCGTAGAGCCGGATCAACTCCAGGCTGTTGGGGTTCGTGCTCTTTTGCGGCATCATGAAGCTCACGCCGTGGGTGCCCATCTCGAGGAAGCCGAACTCATCGCCCGACCAGTAGGCCAGATCGAGGGCCATTCGGCTGAGGACGTTCGTGATGTTGGTCAGGCCGCTGGCGACGACCAGATAGCCGTCCGTGTAGCTCACCGCGTCATTCGCGTTCTCGATCAGCGCGTCCATCCCGAGGTACTCGCTGACACGATCCCGATCGATGGGAAAGCTCGTACCGGCCAGCGCCCCGGCGCCCATCTCGTTGAGGTTCATGTAGTGATAGCCCGACTCGACCGTCTCGGTGCTGCGCATGACGGCGTCCAGCACCGACAGCAGGTAATGTCCGAAGGTGGTGGGCTGTGCGTGACGGGTGTGGGTGTAGCCGGGCATGATCGCATCTGCGTGCTTCTCCGCCGCGTCCAGCAGCGCGTCCTGCATCCTGAGGATCTGGCAGATGCACTTCATGAGTTGCCGACGCACCACGAGCATCTGCTCTCCCGGCGGCATCGTTCGCGCGATCATCAGGTTGCCGCCGGGGTCCTCGCCAAGGCGCTCGATGAGCCAGTCCTGTCGCCTGTAGAAGTAGCCCTCGCGCCAGTGCGGTGCCTCGTCCTCCAGCATCTCCAGGGTCACGCGCGCCACATCAGCGACGTGCTCCTGCCGCACGATGCCCTGCTTGAGCAGCATCGTGATCCACGCGGCGGTCAGCCAGTCGGAGCAGCCGATGTCGTGGATCCGCTCGATTCGCTCCAGCCACTCGTCCGAAGCGGTGCGCCCGGTCATTCAGCTCGTCCTCTCACCGTCGATGTCAGGTCGGCCAGCCGGCCGGTCAGTCGTCCATGCTCTCGAAGAGGCCGCCGAGGAAGTGCCCGCTCCGCAGCGCTCTGCGATGGCACAGATACTCCTCAGCCATCCCCAGTTCCTCAAGCAGATGCACGTGGTCGGCGTGCAGCTTCACAGCGATGTCCCGGTTCTCCTCATACACGTTGTACTTCTGCTCGGGATCGTGCGCCAGATCATACAGCTCGGGCGATGGGACCGCCGTCGGCAGCTCAACGTGTGGCGGCAGATCGGCTGGGTCGTGGTGCAGCCCCGGCACGAGCGGATCATCAGGCGACCCGTAGTAGACCAGCAGCCAGTCGCCCTCGACCACGGTCGTCGGCCGGCCACCAAGCGGTGCTCCTGCCAGCGACGGCGAGCAAACCGCCAGCGGTCGGGTGTGATCGCGCGCGCCATGCATGATCGGTGCGAGTGACATGCCCTGCACGCTGTCGGGCCTCTGCACGTCGAGCAGGTCGAGTATGGTGGGCATCAGATCCGGCGGCTGCGCAAAGCACTGCAGGCGACGGCCGCAGTCGTCGTCCGGCAACCGGATCAGCAGCGGGATGCGCACGACCTCCGAGTACAGGGGCATGTCCGCGTGGCCGCCCTCCCAGCTGAACGCTTTGCCGGTGAAGCCGTGCTCGCCGTGGTAGAAGCCGTGATCGGAGGTAAAGATGACCGCGGTGTTATTGGCGAGCCCAAGCGCCTCGACCATCACCAGCACCCGCCCGATCCAGGCGTCCACGAGCGTGACCTCCGCCGCATACATGGCGCGGATGTGGTTCAGTTCGGGCTCGGTCAGGTAGTTCGCCAGGCCGTAGAGCGGGTATGTCACGCGCTCGCCTTCGTAGCCCGGATCGTACATCGCCACGTAGCTCTCAGGCGCGTCCCACGGCTCGTGCGGATCGAATGTGTCCACGTACAGGAAGAAATCGCGCCCGGCGTTCTCCTCGAGCCAGTCACAGGCGGCCTGCATTGTGCGGGCGCAGAAGCAGTCCTCCTCGCCCTGGCGTGTCGCAATATTGCGCAGATGTTGTCTGACCGTCTCCGGCCTGCGCAGCTTCTCGGGAGAGGCCGGCAGCGGCGGATCGGCCGGCGCGGTTCGCCAGCGATCGGTCTCCTGCCCGCGGATCCACTCCCAGCCGTCGAAGCCGCGCTGATAGTTGTACCCGTTCGCCAGCGTGTGCGGGGTGTCGCTGATCATCTGTGTGACATAGCCGGCGTCGCTGAGGACCTCCGCAAGCACCGTGGCGTCTCGTGGCAATGGCTGCCACCCTGCCTCGATCAGGGAGAAGCGCCCGGTCATGATATCAAGGCGGTTGGGGACGGTCGGGAAGCTCGCGGCGTACGCGTTCTCGAAGACGCACGCCTGCTCGGCGAGACGGTTGAGGTTCGGTGTGCGCACCCGGGCGTTGCCGTAGCAGCCCAGGTGGTCACGACGCATGCTGTCGGCGACGATGAGGATGACGTTCATCGGTAGGGGGGCCTCCCTGCACGCAGTGCGGTTCTTACGGGGATACTTCGCCGGAGGCGCCGAGGGGCCCTTCCGGGATCGCGGGTGCCGGCGCGCACTGAAGCGCTCTCCGCACGGAGGTCCGGTAGCCTGCGGGCCGAAACTGCCAGGGCCGTCGCTGACACGCACATGCAGGGAGGAAGCACACGATGATGGGATACGGGACACTGGCGAGCCTGCCGATGCTTCGTGACGCGCGTAGCAGGCGCATCTCCAGCTTCGACACGAGCGGTCGCAACGCCGATTTCTGGGTCTTCGAGCCGGGTGACGTGAAGACGCTCGGCGAGATTGAAGGGCCCGGCTGCATCAAACACATCTGGATGACGATCGGCTCCCGGGAGCATGCGTTCCCGCGCAGGATCGTCCTCCGCGCGTGGTGGGACAGCGAGGACGAGCCATCGATCGAGGTCCCCATCGGCGACTTCTTCGGCCTCGGTCATGGCATACGCAAGAACTTCACCTCGCTGCCGCTGACAATGTCCCCGCAGGATGGCAAGGGCTTCAACTGCTACTGGCCGATGCCCTTCGCCGAAAGGGCTCGATTTGAGGTGCAGTCCGAGTGCGAGGAGCGTTTCAACCTCTACTTCTACCTCGACCACGAACTGTATGACGAGGCGCCGCACGATGTCGGGTACCTGCACGCGCAGTGGCGGCGGCAGAACCCCACCGATGGCTGGGTCCCCGAGGAGGGTCTCTCGCGGGAGGAGATCATCCGTCGCCGCGGCGAGATCGAAAACCTCGATGGCGCGGGCAACTACGTGATCCTCGAGGCCGAGGGCCGCGGGCATTACGTGGGCTGCCACCTCGACATCGACTGCTTCGCCCGCGAAAAGAACGATTGGTACGGCGAGGGCGACGACATGATCTTCATCGACGGTGAGCCGTGGCCGCCGTCGATGCATGGCACCGGCACGGAGGACTACTTCAACACCGCCTACTGCCCGCGCCAGGAGTTCAACGCGCCATACCACGGCATCATCCTCTACTCAGGCACCGAGCAGTGGCCGTTCAAGGGCAAGAACTCCCTGTATCGCTATCACATCGAGGATCCGATCCACTTCCGCAAGTCAATTCACGTGAGCATCGAGCACGGGCATGGAAACAACCTGAGCAACGACTACTCATCGACCGCGTACTGGTATCAAACCGAGCCGCACAAACCGTTCCCGGAGCTGCTGCCGGTCGCCGAGCGCCTGCCTCGGCCCGACGAGCCGCAGTATGAGCCGTTCGCGAAGTGAGGGCAATCGCTGCCCTCAGGCGTTGTCGGTGTCCGCGCCTATCGTCGTGGCGCGAGCACGGCACGGCGGTGGGTGATTGACCGACGAGGCCTTGCTGACGATCGGCTGTTACGCAGGCAGTGACGCGAAAGAGCCGCGGATCATGCCGATCCGCGGCTCCTTGTTGCCTGACGGGCCGCTACTCCTCGACGACCGGCAGCACCGACATCCGCAGGCGCGCGCAGCCCATCGGGATCATCGTGACAGTGCCCTCGGCCTCGTGTGATTCCACGGGACTGCAGGGGATCTCCTCGACGGTCCCGTCCTCACCGATCTGCCAGCTGGGGATGCGACATCCCCGGGCCTCCATCACGATCGGCGCGGTGTCGGGCGTCCACGGCTGCCTGCCCGGGGAGCTGACCTCCACGACGCGCAGGTCCCGCGCTGGATTGTCGCGGTCGATCGCCAGCGCCCAGTCCCAGGGGGTGGTGGGGAAGACCTCCCACTCCGGCCAGGCGTCCGTCCCGCCGCAGCGCTCCCAGCGCTCACCGATCTTCACCGAGTAGCTCAGCGGGCCGCGATCCACCGTCACCCCACCGTGCCGCGGCCACTGCGTAAGCCCGATCTTCATGCCCAGTTCGACCTCAACGGTGTCATCCGGCCGCCAGATGCGCTCGATGCGCAACCACGGGCCCTGCGCGTCGCCGGATGCGACCACCTCGCCGTTGACCTCCACGAGCAACGACGTCGCCCAGCCGGGCACGCGCAGGTAGAGGGGGAACGCCACCTCGCGACCGCTCTCGATCCGCAGCGCGAGCTTCCCCGAGAACGGGTAGTCGGTCTCCTCGACGATGCGCACCTCGTCCCCGCGCTCGCCGACGCGCGCCGTAACCTCACTGGACGCGTAGAGCCACGCAGCGAGTCCGTCGTCGCAGGTCGCCTGCCAGAGGTTGCGCACATACCACGGCCAGCCCATCGCCACGTTGTGCTGGCAGCAGCGGTAGATGTGCGGCGAATAGCAGATCTGGCGGCCCTTGTTGAAGAAGTCGTGCTCCTCACCGGCGTCGAGTTGCGGCTGGTTCGAGGCCGTCAGATAGTGGAGGCTCTTCATCCACGGGTCGCTGGCCGCCGGGAAGTGGTTGAGCATGATGTCCTCGGTTCGGTCGGCCCAGAGCGTGTCCCCGCTGAGGCGCCCGAGCATGTAGAAGCTCTTCGCGAACTCCACCATCCCGCAGGTCTCGAAGCCCTGGCGCGGATCGACCTTCCCCGATCGCACGCGCTCGTCGGCGGCGAAGATCCCGCGCGGCTGCTGTCCCCACGTGGCCATGTGCTGCCGGTACCAGAACTCCGACGCGCCTGCCCGCCAGCTCTCGCCGGTCTGCGCCGAGTAGAGGCCCTGGTAGCTGAAGCGCTGCGTGAAGTTGACGATGTGATGGTCCAACCACTCGTCCTCGGGCGGTTTGATGGCCTCGAAGAAGCGGCGCGCCAGCGGCAGCACCCAGCGCTCGCCGGTCTGGTTGAAGTACCAGTGCAGATGCGGGATCATGTCGCCCGAGCGGTCACGCTGAACGCGCAGCTTCCAGTGCGTCTGCTCGGGATCGAGCGCGGGGATCAGCTCCTCGTCGGAGAGGCGCCGGCACCACTCGAAGAAGTCGCGCATCAGCGGCAGAACGCGCTCGTCGCCGGTGGCCTCGTGATGCGCGATGACCGCATCAAGCATGACCATATGCGGCCAGAGGTCGGGCGCGGTGCCGCCGGGCACCTCGTGCGCTTTGTGCATCGTGGCGCCGAAATAGCCCTCATCATCCCGGGACGCGAAGACAGCCTCGATCCAGCGCCCGGCCTCGGCCTGGATCCGCGCGTCGTCGAGCAGCACCCCGAGGTCGTAAAAGCCGCGCAGCCAGTACGGCTGCTCCTCCCAGCCGGGCTCATCGCCGCCGAACCAGCCGTTGCTGTCGGCGAGGAAGTCGCTCAACTCCGTGAGGTGGCCGGTCATTCCGTCACGCATCAGCTCAAGCATATGCAGCAGCCATCCCCGGGCGCGCACCGCCCCAAGCGGCAGACGGGTCAGCGGATTCGCGACAAGAGGGCTGCGGTTGCCGGGATACCAGTGGCTGGTTGACGGGGCCGACGGCGCATCTACGAATCGAACGTGCATTGCGTTGTCCTCCCAGCGACAGACAGGTAGTGCGTCGGCGTGCACGTGCAATGATGGCGGGCGAGGGCGCCCGCCATCTCGTGTCGGCAGAAGGTGCGCGTCTTCAAGGTGCCAACGTCCTCACGGCGCCTGAGTGCAGCTCGTGGGGGACATCACCGCGATCGGGACCTCGACCAGCGTCGGCTGGCCGGAGGCGAAGCCGTCCTCGATGGCAGGCGCGATCTCCTCAGGCGCGGAGACTTTGACACCGCGCGCCCCGAGGCCCATCGCCGTCTGCGCCCAGCCGCACTCGCCGAGGCGGCTGGCCACGCACCTGGCGCCACGCTCCTGTTGACCGGTCACGACGATGCCCCACGCCTGGTCGTCGGCGACAACCACCACGAACGGGATCTCGTTGCGCACCGCCGACTGCAGCTCCGGGATGCAGAATCCCAGCGAGCCATCGCCGGTAACCAGCAGCACTCTGCGCTCGGGGAACGCGAGCTTCGCGGCCATTGCGCCGGGCACGCCGTACCCCACGACGCCGGACGCGCCGCAGGTGAGCAGTGCCTCAGGGTAGGAGCTGCGGCAGAGCGTCATGTGCAGCCACTGGCCGATGTTCCCGCCGTCCATCGCGAAGATCATGTCTTCGGTCAGCACCTCACGGACCGCGTTGGCGATGTCCCAGCCGACCATCGCCCCCTCCGGCGCGTCCGGGCGCTCGTCCCACCGCGCGTAGAACTCAGTGTGCATCTGCCGCGCGCTCTCGAGCCACGCCTCGTGTCCGCCGCCATCGTAGGCCTCGCGGATCAGCCTGAACGCGCTCCTGGGGTCGGCCAGCATCGCAACATTCGGCCCGATCCCCTGATACAGGCGGCCCGCGTCGGTATCGATGCGCACCACCCGAAGGTCCTCGCACAGCGGCGGGCGATCCATGTATCGGAGGCGGTAATCGACATCAGCCCCCGCGATGATCAGCAGGTCGGCCTCCTCGAGCAGGGCGGGCTCACCCGAGGCAGCCCCGATTACGCCCATGAAGTAGTCGCTCGGCTCGTTGACGACCCCGCGATCCCAGATCGGGGTCACAATCGGCGCGCCGGCAACCTGCGCGAGGCTTAGCAGCTCTCGCCCCGCGTCGGCGTAGAAGCACCCGCTGCCAGCCACGATCAGCGGCCTCTCGGCGGCGGCCAGCATCTGGGCGGCCCGCGCCACGTCGTCCTCTGCCGGTCGCGCGGACTGCATCGCGATCCCGCGCTCGCCAAGATTCGGCAGCGCGAGGTCTGCGGGGATCTCGCCCCGGAGAGCGTCACGGGGGATCGTCAGGTGGGTCGGCCCCGGCCTGCCGGTGGTGGCCGCGTGGAAGCACTCCGCCACGGCCTGGGGGATGCGCTCGGGCCGCTCCACCTGCTCGGCGCGCTTGCAGATGGACCGGCACATGGCCACGTGGTCGACGTCCTGGAAGCCACCGCGGCCGAGTGTCGGCGATTCGGTCGCGCCGGTGATCAGTAGCATCGGTGCCCCGTCGTAGTGAGCGTTGAGCAGGCCCGCCATGGCGTTGACATGCGCAATGCCGCTCGAGACCACACACACCCCGACGCGTCGCGTTAGCCGGGCGTAGGAATCGGCGATGTAGCTCGCCGCCTGTTCGTTGCGCGTGTCGATCAGCGGCATCTGCGCCGCGTCGGCCGCCTCGATGATCGGCTCAGTTCCGTTGCCGCAGAGCATGGAGATGAATGGCACTCCACGCTGCTGCAGCTGGCTGATAAGCGCCTCTGCTCCCGTCATGGTGGTCCTCCCGACCTGTCGGTTCCGCCCCGAATCCGGCTCAGATGGCGGTGATGTTTCCGCAGTGAGGTAACAGATTCGCGTTCAACTCGTATATACCTTTGAAAACCCAGTGGGGTACGGCCGCCTTGCGCGCCGGACAGCCCGCCCCTCAGACGGCTGCGGCCGTTGCGACATTCGCCGCAGACGTGACACCAGGGCAGTACCAATGGGGGAATCGGCAGATGACGCGAGCGAAGGCCCGAACAAGACGGAGCGAGTACCCGGACCTGGTGACGGACTGGCTGGAGTTTGGCGGCCGCCTCTTCAAGCGCATTGACGGTACCGAAAACCTTGGGCGTTTCGGTCTTCACAACAATGGCGCGTTGACGGTTGAGGCCACCGTTCTTTACAGCTTCGTGAACGGACTGGCCGGGGTCCATCAGGATTTTGACCTCAGCGCCTGTTCGCTCGACGACCAGCACTGCCGCGATGACGCCCGCGCCGCGTTCCGCTACTGCCTCCGCACGCACGTGTCCCATCCTGAGCCGGTCCCCGGTGCGCCTCGTTGGGGTGAGGACGATCTGGCCCTGAGGCTCGTCGACCAGCTCGCGGTCACCGCTCGCGCGCTTTGCGATGTCCTCACCGACGAGGATCGTGAGGCCCTGGACGCGGTCATTGAGCACGAGGCTGATGCGAATCGACGGCTCCCCTGGCTTCTGGAGCACGTGGATCACGGTTTCTACCGCAAGCACCCTCCCGTGCCAACGGAACGCTTCGGCCGGTCGTACGCCGACAGCAATGCGTGGCGCGCGAACGTCCTCGCCAGGGCACTGCTGCGCAATCCCAACCATGAGCATGCGGATGCCTGGCAGGAATCGCTGCTGATGTATCTCGCGAATGTCTTCTCGGTGCCGGCCGACGCCGTGGATGAGACCATCTACGACGGGCGACCGATCGCCGAGTGGCACGCAGGCGCCAATCTCCACCCGAGTTTTGCCCTCGAGCAGGACGGCTTCTTCCACCCGGCGGGGGTCAACAGCGCCCTGCAGTCGCTGATCAACACCTGGCTGGTCTACGACGAGGCGGGCGTGGAGCCCCCGGAGCTGCTCTTCCGCCACGTTCCGGAGGTCTGGGACGTGCAGCGGCGCCTGCTTCTGTGGGACGGCCGAATCGCGTATCCTGCGGGCGAGAACTATCCGCGCAACCTGTGGGATCAGATGCACCTGCTGCCGATCCTGGTGTTCATGGACTACTACACGGGTGACGACCTGGCGCGCGAGGCTGAGGCCCGCCTTGTCGATCTCATCCGTCACGAGCACGAGCTCTGTGAGGAGGGCGCCTTCTGTGCGAGCAGGCTGCGGGAGTGGCATGAGCGGATCGACGGGCCCGTGCCGCCTCCGCGGGAGGAGGCCGCGCTGTATGACCGTAGCCTGGTTGATCCGGCCTACTACCTCACGCTCGCGTGGTGGCTCGATCGCGAGGCAATCCCGGATATGCAGGCCATCAGTAGCCCGGAGATCGGTTCCCGGATAGGCGAGCCATTCGTCGAGGCTGAGTGTGGTCTGGCCTTCCAGCGCAATGAGCACAGATTCGCCTCGTGGAGCTGGCGGGCCAATGGCAGCTTCGTCCAGGGACTGGTCCTGCCGGCCGGTGGAGACGACCTCGCCGAATGGGAGGGCAACCTGGTCAGCCGGTACTACTGCCGGGGGACGTCGGATGATCGTCGCGTCCTCGAGCACCAGGAGTGGAGCTTCGAGGGCGGGATCGCCACCTGTGGCCGGATCGCGGCCTGCGACGATGCCATCGAGCAGCATCTCAACTTCGTGGCGCTGCCGGATGGCCGGACTGCTGTTCTGTGCACACACGGACGCGCGGTGCAGGACGTTGAGCTGCTGATGCTCGAAGGCCTGCACCTCAATCTGGCGAACGACATCTACAACGGCAACATGCGCACGCTCCGCTATCACGACGGCGAGCAAAGAATCCGCGGTGTTGGGGCCCAGCGTGAGGAGTTGACCATGCACAGCCCCTGGGTCAACGTCGACGACACGCTCGGGGTGGTTGCCCTCGACGGCAACGATCGTTTCTCGGTGCTGATCGATGGCCACCGCCGCGCCACCTGCAGCAGCCTGTGCTACGACGTCATCATGCATCCGCTCGTGCGGACGCCGCGGTTCGTCGAGAAGAACAACACGATCGAGGAATCGACCGTCGCGCTGATCGCCGGTTCAGACGCCCGCGACACCGCTCGCTGGCCCGCAAGACATATCGGACCGGCGCGCCGGGAGCGTGGAGCGCTGGCGTTCACCGTCCGCGGCCGCGATGACATCTGGTACCTCGTGGCCGCCTGCTGTTCGCACACCCCCACGGAGATCGCACTGCCTCTGACCATGGAGGCCAGCGGCTACCAGATTGTCGTTGGTGACCCCGATCGCTTCATGCTGGGGGGCGTGGATGCCCTGATACGTCTCGATCCGTGTACGATGATCGTTGCGGCTCTGGCCGCCGACGAGCGCTGATCGCACCTGCTCCGGATTCGACTTTCGTGGCCGTGGAGGGAGACGGGCCATGGCTGGCGAACGTCCGGGCAGGAGGTATGCACATAATGATCAGCGTCGAACTGACCGTCAGTCTCAAGATCCCCGATGTTACGGCCCTGACGGCCGCGAACGCGATTCGCCGCCGGCTGGGCTATGCCGATACCCTGCTGGCGCTCGAACGCGCCGACTACTACCGGCTCGACCTCGACCTCGATGACCCCGAGGAGGCCCTGTCACTTGCCCGCGAGATGGCGGAGAACACGAACATCTTCGTCAATCCCAACAAGCACCGTTACGAGGTGCGGCTCGCGGACGGGCGCGACGGCAACCCAAAACGCGATGGCAAGTACGTTGTCAGCGTTCTCATCAGAAACTCCGATGACACCTCGGGCGAGACGATTCGGGCTGCGCTGCACGATCGTCACCACTACGACGCGGTGCAGAGCGTGGAGGCAGGCACCCTCTGGAGGATGCATCTGGATGCCGAGAGCCCCGAGGCCGCGCGCGAGATGGCCGAGGACATCACCGTCACGCGTTCGCAGGACCGCGGTGTGCTCATGAACCCGCACTTCCAGGAGTATGAGATCTGGATGGGCGAGTGAACAAGGCAAGGGCGGGTCGCCCGCGACGATCCTGATCCAGAAGGAGCATCCCGATGGCCAAACAACGCATCGACAACCCGGGCAATCCGCACTTCTATCCGTGGCCGCTGATCCTCGTCAGCTCGATCGACGAGCACGGGAAGCCGAACATCATCACCATTGGCGCTTCGAGCGTCTGCTGCGCGCGCCCCTGGGTGATCGGCTTCGCGATGGGCGTGCACCAGTACTCCTACGAGCTGATCAAGCGCACCGGTGATTTCGGCGTGAACATCCCGCACCGCGAGCAGCTTGCCGGCAGCGATTACTGTGGACGCGTCTCCGGCCGAAGCACGAACAAGTTTGAGGACCTCGGCTGGACCCCACAGCCCTCGGAGATCATCGAATCGCCGCTGATCGAGGAGTGCCCGGTCAGCATCGAGTGCGAGATCGTGGAGATTGCGCACCTGGGCAACCATGACTGGGTGATGGGCGAGGCGAAGCTGGCGTGGATCGACGAAGAGATCCTCAGTGGCCGGCGGATCGATTACGCGAAGACCGATCCGGTCTGGTCGTTCTTCGGGGAGTACTGGTCGCTGGGCGAGAAGATCGCCGACTGGGGTGGCGCGCACTGAGCAGGTAGACCGGCGCTCGGGGCGCTGCGAGGCGCCCCGAGCGCAGTTGTGCGCGGGCACCGCGTCAGTCGCCCACGTAGAAGCTCGCCGTCCATTCGGGCGGCTCCGGGGGACTCTGGTGGAGCATCCGGCGCCACGCTTCGTCCGTAAGGCGGTCATCGATCGGGTGCTTGAACTCGTAGTATGACAGCACGGGCCCGACGCCGAGGGCCGTCCGCCCGTCCGGCAACTGATAGGCCGCCACGAGCAGCTTGACGTGGCCCACGCCCTCCTCAAGCACCTGCTGCGTGTTGGTGTCGGTCAGCACATCGGCCACGATCGTGGTCTTATCCTCCTCATCCTCGATGCCCACGATCGTGCGTCGCAGCTGCGACGCGATGCCCTTGATCCACCGGGCGTCCTCGTCGCTCATCGCCTCACCGCGAAGCTCTGTCTGCGAGATCGTCAGCAGGCGCTGGATGATCTCCTCGAGCGCCTGCATCCGGGCCGACGCCTCATCGCTGAGAACATCCATCTCCGTCAGGCCCTCCCGGGACATGCGAGCTAGCTCGAGCATCCGCGCGTAGAACCCCGGTCGCGGCTCCACGAACCCCGGAGGCGGCTCCTCAGTCTCCTGCATCGGCATCTCGCCCGCAACGGGTATGTACGGCTGCTTCGCGTAGAGGATCGTGTCGTGGCGCAGCTCGGCCCACGAGGCCAGCGCCGCCCACAGCGAGCGATCCAGCCAGGCATCGGTTCTCATGAAGCTCGGGTAGCCCTCGCCGACCGGCGTCACAAGCTCCTGCAGAGCGCGCAGCCAGCCGAAATACAGGTTGCGGTGCCACTCTTCGGCGGACAGCTCGCCGAACTCGCCGCGCATCTTCGCGAGTTGCTCGTCGTAGTTCGCCCACGCGGTATCGCCGGCGTCATCGAGCAGCGCATAGGCGCGTTCAGAGCCAAGCGCGGCCATCACGTCGAGGCCACGCGGGAAGACCCGCTGCGGACCGCCGGCCGTCATCTCCAGCGAGAACGGCCGGCCCTCGCCGGTGAAGTCGCCGACCCTGGGGAAGCCGAGCTCCTGCATGATATAGCCGTCCGGGATGAAGCGCTGTCCCATCAGCCGCATGCCCATTGTGTCAGTGAGCAGATCATCGAGCTGCTCGGGCGAGAAGGGTGGGTTCAGCACGACCTCTCCGGTTCCGCCGTAGATCCGGGGCGCGCGGAACGTGGCGAGCTTGCTCTTGAGGTCGAACAGCATCTCGTCTGATTCGAGCGCCGACCACTGCAGACTCACCCCCGCCACATCCCGGATCGCCTCCGCATACTCCCGCGGCGTCAGGTCATCGGCGAAGCCGACGTAGAACGCGGTCACCGCGTAGATCCGCTGCCACGTCTGCAGCTCTTCGGCGAAGGCGTCATCATGTAGCGTGGCCGCGATCAGCAGTGCCTGCTGAGTCTGCAGGCGCGCCTCGTCCTCGCTTACAAGCGCATCATCACCGCCCTTGAGCACCATCGGCATGCGCCCGAACCACATCATGGCCTTGAAGTAGCGCTCGAGCGTCTCCGAACGCGTGTAATGTCCACGCGGGACATACTGCGAGTAGTCCTCGCGATATCCGAAGATCGGGCTTGGGGAGAAGCCGCCCTGCGCCTCGATCAGCTCCACCTCGGCCTCGACCAGCGACCGGGCCTCCGCAGGTACCTCGGCCTCTGGCTCAAGCAGCCTCAGCGCCACCCCGAAGTATGCGGCATTGCGCAGCGCCGCCTCGCGCAGGTCGCCCGAGAACCGTGAGCGTTGATCCTCGCTCTGCTGCATCATTCGCCCTGCGAAGTCGGCCATCGCACCCGCGAACTCATCCTCCTCGATCGTCTTGAGCGTCTGGTCGAACTGGAGGTGATACAGGTGCAGGAGGGTGTCCACCGTGACGAACGGCGGAATGGCCATGTCATCGGCCCACTCATACACGGTCGCAATATCATCACGCGTCCCGTAATCGAGGACCGCGAAGCCCTGCCGCGCGATCACCTCCCGTGCCTCGTCGCTGAGCCTCCCCGCCAGCGCATCGGCGATGTAGCACGCGTCCACGTCCAGCGGCAGATCGTAGCCCGGCGTCTGCGCGTTCACGTCCACCTCCACCGGCGCGAAGAAGCCACTGAACTGCGTCTCGGGGTCGAATTCGGGGATGTCCAGCTCCACGCCGTCGTCCGCCGACACGACGTCGCGCTCGGTCCGATAGCATCCAAAGAGCAGCGGAACCATGAGCATCACGATCAACATCGCACGCATCGGTCGCATGGCTTTTCTCCTCCACCGTCCGCGATCGAGGTCCTCGCCCGTTTCTGACCGAGTTCGCCCCCTAACGGTTCCATGCCTGCACAGATGGCCGACCGGCACCCGGCCCTCACGGAGGGCGGATGTATCTGGCGGCGAATCTGCCTGCTGGCGCGCGACCCTGTTCGGGAGGACCAAAGATGAGCGTGGACTACAGTATTGATCTCGAGGCGATCCGCAGCGGATTTGATGGCGAGACCTGCTGGGTGCATGCGCGCGGCGGAGCGATCCCCGGTGCAGGCGACAAAGGCGCGCCGGCGGTGGTCGTCACCATGCAGAAGCTGCTGCTGAGCGGCAGCGACGTCTTCTTCACCATCCACGACATGCGCACCGACGACCTCGGCGTCACGTGGTCTGAGCCCACCCCGCACGAAGGGCTCGGCCGCTGGGACGCGGGGCAGGGCGTCACCGGAGCAGTCTGCGACTTCACGCCGCAGTGGCACGCGCAGACGGGGACGCTGCTGGGCACCGGGCACACCGTGTACTATCGCGATGACAGCGGCCCGATGCACGTCCGACCGAGGGAAGCCGCCTACTCGGTCTACGACCCGGAGGCGCGCAGCTGGTCTCAGGCGCGGTTCATGGAGATGCCCGACGAGCCGCGCTTTCAGAACTCCGGGGCCGGCTGCGTGCAGCGATTCGACCTCGAGGACGGCACGATCCTGCTCCCGCTGTGCTACCGGCCGCAGATGGAGGTGGCGCACATGGAGACCGTGTCGGCGCGCTGCCGCTTCGACGGGGAGACGCTGGAGCTGCTCGAACTCGGGAACGCGCTCGCCTGCGAGGACCCGCGCGGGCTGTGCGAACCGTCGATCACGCGTTTTGGGGGCCGCTTCTTCATGACGCTGCGCAACGACGTGCGGGGATACGTCGCGGCCTCCGAAGATGGCCTGAACTTCGGCGAGCCGATCCCGTGGCGCTTCGACGACGGGGAGGAGCTGGGCAGCTACAACACGCAGACCCACTGGCTGACGCACTCGGACGCGCTGTATCTGGTGTACACTCGCCGGGGCCTCGAGAACGATCACGTCTTCCGCCACCGCGCTCCGTTGATGGTCGGGGAGGTCGATCCCGAGCGTATCTGTGTGATCCGGGAGACCGAGCGCGAGGCCGTTCCCGAGCGCGGCGCTCGGCTGGGGAACTTCGGGGTGTGCGACGTGAGCGCGGATGAAAGCTGGATTATCGCCGCGGAGTGGATGCAGCCGGCCGGCTGCGAGCGATACGGGAGCGACAACACGATCTGGTGCGCGCGCGTGCGCTGGGATCGGCCGAACGAGGCGTTCCGGGCGTAAGTCTCAGTCGATCGCGTCCCGCAGCGCCCGCTCGAACTCCGGGTCTGCGAACGCCCTGATGACCTCCCGTGCCACCATATACCGCTCCCCGCGGCGGCGATCGAGCACCTCCAGCGTCGCCCCGGCGGCCGCGCGACCGTCGCCCGGGATACAATCGAGGTGTTCGGCCAGCCGCTCGCGCAGCACATCGAGGTCATGCGCGAGGCCCAGAATCTGCTGCGCCTCCGAGACCACACTGTAGGGCTCGCGCATCAGGGGGAAGATCCTCCGGAACGGCTCCATCGCGTACTTCAGCCGCTTGACCCCGATCCGGAGTCGATGAAGCGGGGCGGGCTCCGTGCTCTCCAACGCAGGTCCCAGGCGCTCCCGCACGCGCTCGAGGGCCCGGATGATCTCCGCGTAGGCGAACTGCTCGTAGTCCAGCCTGTTCACCATGCGCCCGCGTTTGCGGGTCCTCCGCGCGATCTCCTCGAGGGCGTCGAAGAAGCCATCGCCGGTCATCTTCGCCCACGTCCTCAGCAGATGCTCGAACGCCTCTGCGCGCTCCGTCCTCCAGGCCTCCGTGGCGGTGGAGGTCAGTTCGCCGTCATCCTCCAGTTCGCCGCGCAGCTGCTGGGCGTCACGTATCAATACATCCCGCTCGCGCACCTCGCCCAGGGTGTCGTTCAGAATCTCCACGACGGGCATCATCCGCTCCCGGCGTCTGGTGGGCAGCAGCCTGCGAAACAGCCGCATAGCCTCCCGCAGGCGCTTGACCGCCACCCGCATATCGTGGATACCGTCCACGTCGCCGAGCATCGCCGCCGGGGCGTGCTCGCGCACGTTGGCGATCGTGGCTTCGAAGACCCGTCCGGCAGCCCTTCCGGCCCGCATCTCGGCGCTGACCTTCGCGCGCCTGACTGGTTTGGCCACGAGGAAGCACTCCGCATTCAGCACGTAACGTGCAGGATCAGCGCCTTCCGCCCGGTTGCCTTTCGCCACGCCTCGACCGCATCCGGCGTGGGCATGATCTCCCACCGTAGGCCGCGTTGCTGGAGCATCTCGCGGCCCTCGTCGCTGAGCCGCACCATCTCGTCGAAGCCCGCGCCGATGATGAGCGTATCAGCTCCACCCTTCAGCGCCTTCTTCAGCTCCCGCGGACCCAGAATGTGGGATGTGCCGTAGTCCTTGCGCGCCCACTTCTTCTTCCGCTTCTTGACCTTCCCGTCGGCGCGGATGTGCAGGTCGCTCTCCCAGCGTTCGCCGTCGACGGTCACGGCGCCAAACTGCAGCTCCTCGATCTGTGGGTAGTCGACCTGCGCCATCTCCTCGGCAGCGGCCTCCAGCAGAGGCGGCTTCTGTGGCTGTTCCAGCCGCGCCTCCTGGTCCGCCGAATCGCCGCACATCGCGTGGACGGGCGCGTCGCTGATCGCCGCCTCCACCAGCGCTGCCGCACCCAGCGCCACCGCGTCATCACCGAGCGTGGAGACCGCAAGCTGCAGCGTGTCGCGGGAGCCCTTCATGTGTGATGCCCGCACCTCGCGCTCGATCTGCGGCATCAGGAACTGCTCGCAGGCCTCGATGACGCCTCCGCCGAGGATGACCATGTCCGGGTCGAGGACGTGGCGGATCGTAAGCACTCCCTGGGCGAGGATATGCGCCGCCCGTGTCATGACCTCGGTCACCAGCTCGTCGCCGGCGGCGAGGGCGTCGCGGAGGGCTCCGCTCTTGATTCTGCCGTCGTCGGCGAACTGCATGATTTGCGACTCGCGTCCCTCGGCGATACCCTCGCGGATCGCCCGTTCCATGGCCGTCCGCGAGGCCAGAGCCTCAAAACAGCCCCGATTCCCGCAGCCGCACTCGGGACCGTCCACCATCATGACCATGTGCCCGATCTCGCCCGCGAGGTCCTCCGGCCCGGTGCGAAGTCGCCCGTCGATCACCACTCCGCCGCCGATCCCTGTCCCTACGAACATCCCAACGACCGTGTTGGCGCCTTTGCCGGCGCCCAGCCAGCACTCCGCGAGCGTGCCGAGGTTCACGTCGTTGCCCATCTCCACCGGCACCGGATAGCGTTCGCGGAGCGCGTCCACCAGTTTCGGGTCGTCGATCTCGATGTTCGGGACTGAGCCGAGGTAGCCGGTCTCGCTGTCCACCGAGCCGGGCATCGCGACGCCGATGCCCGAGATCGCCTCGAAGGCCAGCCCCGCCTCCTCAAGTGCACCATCGACTGCATCGCCGATCTGCTCGGCCATCGGCCTGCCCTCGCGCTCTGTGGGCGTCTTGTGCCTGGCGAGCACCTCGCCGCGGTCGGACACGACGAGCGCGAAGATCTTGGTGCCTCCGACGTCCACCCCAATGAAGTGGCGCTCGTCGCCGGTCATCACAGCCTCACTCCTCACTCGTTGCGTGTGCGGCGCCCCGGCAGGACTCCCGCCGCGGGCGCCGAAGTCATCAGATACCATGAGGACCATCCAGCCGCTTCTCGCAGCTGCTCTCTTTCCTGAGGGAGATCCTGAACCGGTTCGCCGTGCCTACGCCTGGGCGGTTGCGCAGCACGTGGAACAGGTGCGCAGGGACGGCGCGCGTCTGATCGACCACGTCGTCGGCGTTGCGCGCAACGTGCAGCGCTTCGGCGAACCCGACCCGCGGCTTCTGACCGCCGCTTTGCTCCACGATCTCGTCGAGCAGACGGACGTTCCGCTCGAGCGGGTGCGCGAGCGTTTCGGCGACGAGGTCGCGCACCTCGTGGATGCAGTCACCAACCGCGAGGGCGAGAGCGCCGCCGACTCGGCACTGCGCGCTCGCGACTCCGGCCGGGATGCGCTGTTGCTGCGCCTGTGCGATCGCCTCGACGGGATCAGCCGCAGTGCCGGTCGCCCCGAGGCGAACCGCCGGAAGTTCCTCGAGGCGAGCCGTTGCGTGCATCTGCCGCTCGCCGAGGAGCATTTCCCGGAGCTCGCCGACGAGATGCGCGAGGCCCTCGCACCGGCGGAATCCACGCTCGCTTAGCGCTCAGCTCTCCTCGAGGAAGGAGCTCAGCAGATCGCGCAGCGAGTCGGCCAGCGACTGCCGTGGCTCGCGGGTGGGCTCCGAGATGATCGGTGCAACGAAGTCGCTCATCCGCTGCACATCGACCATATCAGCGACGATCTCCTCCACATGCTCCTGCAGATCGTCGAAGACCGCTCGGATATCCTGCTCGGCGTCGATCGGCGTGAAGTCGAACTCTTTCGCGATCTTCTCAAACTCCGCGAGAACCCTGCTCTGGTGTTTCACGAATGCATCGTAGAGCGTGGCCTCCTGCAGGTAGTCCATGCCCGACTCCCAGTAGTCGAAGCCGCCGCTGGCCAGCACCCGCGGGATCAACTTGTCGATGGAGATGCGCAGGTACAGGACGATGTCCGGCTGTGGCGCGAATGCGTAGAGCTTGCGTAGCCAGTCAGGCTCCAGCCCGCGCACCGTCCCGCGCACGATGAGCGAGTAGATATAGCGGTCGGTCAGGACGATGTAGCCTGACCGCATCGCCGGTATGATCTCCCGCTCGAGGCGATCGGCGAAGTCGGTCGCGTAGTACAGCCCCTGGGTCCGGCGGCCCATCGTATGGCCTTCCTTGGCCTTCTGGATGTGCGTCCCGGCCAGTCGTCCACGCGACAGCCCGGTGTCGTAGACCGCCAGCCCCGAGCTCTCAAGCCAGTTGCGCAGCAGGCGCATCTGCGTTGAGCGCCCGACACCATCGGTGCCTTCCAGCACGATCAGCTTGCCCGGGAGCTCCTCATCGGGAATGCCCGGGATGTGAACGGGCCCCATCCGCGGATCCATCTTCACTCACCCGCCTGCCGTCTGCGATAGGTGAATGCGTCGTCGGGGCGGCGAAGCAGGTGCTGCAGGTAGGGCTGGACGATGCTGCGCACCTGCTGCTGCTGCTCGGCGATCGGCAACGTGCCATCGATGACCTGCAGGTCGAACTCATCGACCATCGCGTCGTACTGCTCGAGGATGCGCCCCTGAAAGAGCTTGAAGCTCTCGTAGGGGTCCTCCGACAGCCCGAGGTCCATCCCCGCTTCGTACCACTTGAGCTCCGGCCGACCGGTCAGGATGCGATCGAGCGCAACCTCAAGCGGTACACGGAAGTAAAACGCCACCGTCGGCTTGACAGCGAACGAGTACACCTCGCGCACCCATTGGGGATCGACCCCCCGCGCGACGTCACGCGCGAAGGCGGTGTACACGTAGCGATCCGCCAGTACCGCCGCGCCCGCCTTCAGCGGCGGGACGATATTGCGTTCGGTGCGATCAGCGAAATCCGTCGCGTGGATCAGGCTGAACGTCAGCGGGGTCAGCAGGCGCTTGCTCTTGCCGCGCTTGGTCGTGCGCTTGACCAGCGGCGAGGAGTTCCACTCCGAGAAGAACGTGCTGTAGCCCTGCGAGAGCAGCCATTTGTGCAGCAGGTCTATCTGCGTGCTCTTCCCCGAGCCATCGATTCCCTCGACGATAAACAGCTTGCCGGGGTAGGACCCGCTGGACTTGCACATGAGCATCCCTCCGTGCGGAGGTCGGTGTGGGCGTGTGCGGGCACCGGTGTTGCGCAGCGAGCATTCCGCCTGACTCAATCGGCGGCTGACGCGATTCCATGAGACTGCCGGAAGGGATATTGCGCCGCCACGGCGGATTATCCTTCCAGATCAACGAGGGAATCTCTCCCGCCCCGCGGATGATCTGACTTGAGGAAGTGATTGCGTTGTCACTGCTACGCGCTGAGATACTTGTACTGCTGTGTCTTCTTCCGGTGCTCATCGTCGCGGTGCCGGCCGCCGCGGCGCAGGTCGAATCGCTCGGCAAGCCCTGCCGCGCGAAGAACGTGCTCGCCGGGACCGTCATCGACAATCGCCACGGAGACGGTGAGCTTCTCGCGCTCACCAGCTCCAACGAGGAGGTCGGTCTCGAGGTGATCCTCGTCGACCTCGCGGCGAATACCGCCGAGAGGTACGTCGCTCCGGCCGGCTCCGGTTCCTGGGGCATCATGGAGATCCCTGGCGACAGGCTGGTGATCAGCACCTACTACGACGGGAAGTACGTGATCTTCGACCTGAACGAGATGGCGTTCGCGGAGGTCATCGACTTCCCCGGGGAATCGTACATCTGGCAAATCGCTCGCGGCAGTGACGGCCGGGTCTATGGCGGGACCTACCCGGGCGCGAAGGTGGCCGCGCTCGACCCGGAGACGCTGGAGATCGAGGAGGCCGCGGTTTCCCCGGAGCCCAACATGTACGCGAGCGTCGAGGCGCTTCCGGATGGCCGCCTGCTGGTCCACTTCCGCAACGATAACCTCATCAGCATGCTCTACGATCCGGCGACAGGTGAGCTGAGCGAGGTGCCCGATGACCTGCGTCGGGGCGTGCTGTGGCATGGCTATTTCGTCACCGCCTCGGGCGTCTATGACGGCCTCGAGGGCGAACTGATCACCCCGTCGCCGATCCCGCTGCCGCCCGGCGATCCAGGCACGTGGACGCCTCGCGCCGACATCACCCGCGAGGAGGCGCTGTTCTTTTCGCAGGGCAACCGCATCCTCCGCTACCGCGAGGGTGAGGATGGCCTCACGCTGATGAACGACCAGGACCTGCGCGGGATGCGGCTGTTCGGCAGCACGCGGGACGGGAAGATCGTCGGCGTCCGCGGGCAGGACTACGCGGTTATCACCGCCGACGCGGCCGATCCGCTGCTCCGACCCATCCCTGTGGAGACCGGCCCGCGGCCGATCCTGCCGTTCGCGATCGATGACCAGCACCGCATCTGGGGCGGACCGCACTTCGGGCAGACGCTCTTCTGGCTTGACACGCGCACAGGGGAGTATCACAACACCAACGTGATCTGCGACGGCGGTGGGGAGGTCTATGATGTCGCGTTCCTCAACGGCAAGGTCTACGCAGCATCGTACGCGGGCGGGGACATCACCTGCTACGACCCCTCTCAGCCGTGGGATCAGTGGAACCACGTGAATCCGAGGCCTGTCGCGTCGGTCGGACCTGAGTACATCCGGCCCGTCGCGGGCATCCACGTCGCGCCCGATGGGATGCTCTATTCGGGCTGGATGGCACGCTACGGGACGTACGGCGGCGCGATCGCTATCACCGATCCCGAGACGGGTGAGACTGAGCTGATTGAGAACCCGCTCGGCGAGCAGGCGGTCTCGGGCCTCGCAGTCGGCGACGACGCGCTCTACATCGGCACGACTCTCGCGGCTAACGGGCTTGCGAACAAGCCCGATGAGGCTCCGCGATTCGGCATGCTGGACCTCGCGACGCGTGAGCTGCTCTTTCAGCGCACTTTCGAGGGCGCCAGTGAGGTCGCACGCGTGCAGCAGGACGCGGCAACCGGCCGCGTGGTCATGTCCGTCGGCGGGAAGCTGCACGTCTTCGACCCGGCGGCGAAGGCGTTCGTCACGGAGTTCGACGGCGCTCCGACCGTCAACAGCCAGATCGCGCTCCCGGGCGACGGACGCGCGCTCTACGGAACGGGGGCGGTCCTGCACGCGATCGACCTCACCTCCGGGGCTGTCACGGAGGTCGTGACACTCCCCGCGAACGTGACGCACGTGGCGGTGGACAGCGACGGCAGCATCTACGTTGCCTGCTCCAGCGAGGTGTTCCGCGTAACCGATGACTGAGGACAGCGGCGCACGCGTCGCGGCGTTCGACATCGGCAGCAACACCGCACGGGGCATCCTCGCGCGGATCGTCGGCGATGGCACAGCGCAGGTGCTCGATGAAGCGCAGCGGATGACCGCCCTCGGCCGCGGACTGTCCGGTGCAGGGCGGATTGACGCCGAGGGCCTCGCTGCTACGGTGGACTTCGTCGCCTCGGCTGTCGCACGCTGGCGGCCGGAGCAGTCGTGGGCTGTGGCGACCGCGGCGGCTCGCAGCGCAACGAACGCCTCGGATCTGGCGCAGGGCCTGCGCGAACGCGCCGGACTCGAACTGATGGTCATCACCGGGGACGAAGAGGCGCGGCTGGCGTGGCGTGGCGCAGTTGCAGCGCTCGATGACGTGGATGTGTCCACGGTCGTGGATATCGGCGGCCACAGTACGAAGATCGTGGCCGCAGCAGGCGATCATCTCGCCACGCAAAGCTACCAGATCGGCGCCCGATCGCTGACCGAACGATATCTGCGCTCCGACCCGCCGCAGCCTTCCGAGTTGCTGCAGGCAGGGCTGCGCGTGGTCGAGGTGCTTGGGGATGCCGCCGAGGTCGTCGGCGCGTCCGGTACATGCGTCGCGGTGGGCGGCACCGCACAGTCGGTGCTGGCACTGACCGGCGATCACACCATTACGGCCGACGCGCTGGCGATCATGGGCATCTTCGCCCGGGCCGCCGGCTCGCTCACCATCAGCACCGGCGGTGTACGCGAGGGATTGCTGCTTGAGCGCACGGGCGCCCGCCGACTGGTGCGCTGAGCTTACGCCGGCGGCCCCGGCGAGCGGTCCCACGGGGAAGCGATCTCCGGCTCCGCACCCGCCCGCACCATGTTCCCGCCCACGTAGCTGCGCAGGATTCGGGCGCGCAGACGGCACATCCGATCAGCGCGATTGCAAGGGCGAGCATCATTCGCAGGTCCATTGGATGATCGCCCCCATCTGTCGTGGGCTTGCG
>JALGTR010000029.1 GCA_029821265.1 Candidatus Zipacnadia bacterium | reverse complement strand
TCGAGACGGCCGCCTCGGTCGATGAGACGGGCTGGAGCGTCGAGATGGCGATCACCTTCGAGAGCCTCGGCGGGGCGCCAGAGCCCGGTGAGGTCTGGGGCTTCAATCTCGCCCGCGAACGCCGGGCCGGCGAGGAGGCGCCATTGAGCATCTGGTCGCCGACCTACGCGAAGTTCCTCGAGCCCCAGCGCTTCGGCGAGATACTCTTCGCGGCCGAGCCGGGCGGGTTCGAGTGGGAGTTGCTCGATCGGCCCGCCTTCGGCCTCTGCGACATCGGTCTGTTCGCCGACCGCGACGTCACTCCGGCGCTCAGGCTCATGCGCGATTGGCCGGAGGGCCTTGAGCGTGACTGGCCGACACCGGCGCCGGAGATCTCGCCGGGCGTGGAGGAGGCGATGATCGAGGGTCTCGACATCGCATGGACCGGTCGCTACCGCATCGTCGATGGCTCGGAATACGCGCTTGTCGTCGAGCAGGCGGCCGGCGATGCCACGCTCTTCCGCCAGACGATCCCGATCACAATCACGCCGGAGCCGCGCACCGCGCAGCTTGCAAGCAGCGTGCTGGCGCTGGCAGGTCGGGCGGAGCAGCTTGGGCCGCTGACGGGCGAGCTGCGCGCGTTGATTGCCGACTCGGAGGCGGCCATCGATACGTTCGTGCAGGAGAACCTCGAGCGCGAAGGGCCCATGCCGCAGCAGCAGTGGGCCGAGATCGCGAGCATGCAGGAGGCGCTGCTGGCACAGATTTCGGGCCTCTCGTATATCGTCTGGACGCAGTCGCCGCTGCTCGACCTCGCACGCGACCAGATGCCGCCATCGCTCAAGCCCGACCCCACGATATACCTGCGGGCGTGCGGCAATGAGCTCGAATCGGGCGCTTTCATCGTGACGAACCTGTCGGAGGAGCTCTTCGAGGGGCGTTTCACCGTCGATCCCCTGCGCCTGGTCGGTGGCGAGGCGTTCGACGCGTCCGCCGAGGAAAACCTGCTTGCGAACGGTGATTTCCTGGCCGATGCCGATGACGACGGGACGCCGGACGGATGGAGTGCCAACGCGACCAATGGCGAGTGGACGATGGTCGAACAGCCCGATGGGTCAACGGCATTTGTGCTCTCAGGCAACGGCCCCACGTCGGTGAACTTCCGACAGCGGGTGGATCTCGAGGCCGGACAGCGATACACGCTCGTGGCGGAGATCTCCGCGCAGGACGTCGTCGGCGGTGCGCATGTGCACGTGATCAACAACGGGTGGACATGGTCAACGTCAGT
Organism: Candidatus Zipacnadia bacterium; assembly: GCA_029821265.1. Taxonomy (GTDB): domain Bacteria; phylum Armatimonadota; class Zipacnadia; order Zipacnadales; family UBA5352; genus JALGTR01. The sequence continues at coordinate 24,232 of JALGTR010000029.1, read as the reverse complement.
GACGCCGCTGACGCCGACCTCGCCGCGCCAGCAGTACAGCCGCTCCTTCGTGGCGCCCGACGCGGACTTCTTCCAGGTGGTGCTGCGTCTCGACAACGACACCGGCGGGACCGTTCGCTTCCACAACATCCGACTGGTTGAGGGCGGCGTGGAGACCGCGGAGTTCGACCCCGCGCACAGCCTCACGGCCTACCAGGCGGAGTATCAGCCGCTGCGCAGCGGCAAGTCGGTGGCCGACCCGCTGCCGGTCATGGATGAGGCGCGTTCGCTGCTCGTCGCGCCGGGCGAGAGCCGGCAGGTGTTCCTGACGCTGGACACCGCGACCCTTCCGCCGGGCGACTACGCGACCTCGATCCGCATCCGGCCGTACGACCACCGCCAGCCGCAAAAGGTGGTGCCTCTGCGGCTGACAGTGCTGCCCGCGCGGCTGCCTGAGCTGATGCCGATCTCTGTCTTCAACTGGGATTACGCGCGCAACGAACGCTACGTAGAGGACCTCGCCGAGCACGAGACCACGTGCTTCTTGATGAGCACCTCACCGAGGATGCGCTTCGACGACGAGGGCAACCCGGAGGGGCAAGTGGACTGGTCGGACTACGACGAGCTGCTGCAGGTGAAGCTGCGGGCCGCGCGTGAGCGTGGCGGGATCGTCGTCTTCTCATATGGAATCGTGCGCGACTTCCATCGCGTCATGAGCGGTCGCCACGGATGGGAGTTCATGAGTGAACCGTGGAAACGCGCCTTCAGGGCGTGGGTTCTGGAGTTTGAGCGCCATATGCGCGATGACATCGGCATGGACTACGACGAGTACACGGTTCAGCTCTGGGATGAGGCCACCCATCACAACGCGGAGATGACCACCGAGGCCGGGCACTTCATCCGCGAGTTCGCGCCGAACATGAGCCTGTGCATGGACGGGATGCAGGACCCGGACGAGATCCGAATGCTCGACCCGGTCATCGACGTGTGGATCCCGCATCACAACGCGCTCTACGGGCGAGCCTGGTCGGATGAGGCGCGGCGGCTGTACTCCGAGCTGTCGGCACGCGGCGAGCCCGTGTGGACCTACACCTGCTCGACCCAGATGAAGGCGCTCGATCCGCTGGACTACTACCGGCTCAAGGAGTGGCGCGTGTGGGACCTCGGCGTCGAGGGCTCCTGCTACTGGGCGTATAACTCGTGGCGCGGCGATCCGTGGAACGACTTTGACGGGGAGATCGCCGACTGCGGCGCGATCTACGAGGGGCCCGGCGAGCCGATCACCTCGCGACGCTGGGAGGCCACGCGCGACGGCCGGGAGGACTACAAGACCATGTGGCTGCTGCGCGAAGCCGCGCGAGCAACCGATGCTGAGACCGCGGCGCGCGTCACGGCCTTGATCGACAGCCTCGTCGATGAGGCGATCGCGAACCGGGAGGACGTGGAGGCATTCGAGCGGATCCGCGCGCGGCTGCTGGACGTGGTGGAACGACACTGCGGCGAGAACCCACCGAAGCTGACCGCCGCTCCGAGCTTCGAGGCGATCCCGGCAGGAGTGCGGTGTGAGTGGGAGACCGACCGCCCCGCGTCCGGTATGCTGCTCTACCGCGTGCCGGGTGACGCCGACTGGCGCGAGGTGGACTTCGAGGCTGCCTCAACGCACGAGACGGTGCTCCGGGACATGCCCGCAAAGCGCTCAGGGCAGTGGTACCTGCTGTGGTGGGACGAGCGCGGCGCCACGGGCGCGGACCTCTCCGGGCTCAGGCCCGAGGGATACTTCCACACCGGAGAGTGATGGCGTCCGATCTGAGAGCGAGGCGGGGAGCCTGACGTCAGGCTCCCCGCTGTGCTTCGTAGACGCGTCCCGTCAGACGCCCAGTCCGCCCCTCACCTTCACGAGCCGCTGGATGTCGGTCAGACTGATGATGCCAACGACCTCACCGGAACCGTCGGTCACCAGCAGTCGGCCAAGGTCATTGCGAGCCATCTGCATCATCGCATCAACCGCCTCGTCATCGCTGCGTACCATCATGGCCTCGCGATCAAGCGGCTGCATGGCCTCGCGGACGGTGATGTAACTCCATCGCTCACGCAGGACGCCCTGCAGGTCTTTCATGCGGATAAGGCCTGTGATCCGCCCGTTTTCATCCTCGACGCCGAAGGCGCTGAATCGCTTGGTCATGAAGTGATCCTGAGCTGCTTCGGCGAGGCTCGCGTCCCCGGGGATGGTCTGCACAGGGCTGCTCATGATGTCATGCACGTGGACGCCCCCGAGGGTGTTGCGAAGCTGCATCTGCTGGTAGCTGCCCGCGGCCGCGCTGGAGAGCAGCCAGCCGAGGCCGACGAACCACAGTCCGTTGAGGTTCCCCGCGAACATGCCAAGCAGCCCGAAGCCGATCATGGTGTAGCCGAACCAGCGGCCTATGTTTGAGGCGACGTGCGTGGCGCGCTCGAGGTTGTCCCACGCGCCCCAGAGGATCGAGCGCAGAACGCGACCGCCATCGAGCGGGAAGGCGGGCAGCATGTTGAAGATCGCGAGCAGGATATTGATGTCACCGACCCACAGCAGGGCCGCCGCCCAGACGCCGCTGAGGCCGATCGCTCTGATCGCGAAGTGCAGGCCGATGAACACGCCGCCGAGGACAACACTGGTGAGGGGACCGACGATGGCGATCTTGAACTCGCTCATCGGGCTGTTCGGCTCGTTTTTCATCTGCGAGACTCCGCCGAACAGAAACAGGGTGATACGTGAGACGTCCGCTCCCAGTGAGTTGGCCATTACCGAGTGCGCGATCTCGTGCAGAAGCAGTGACCCGAAGAACAGAAGCGTGGTGATGATCCCGGTGATCCACAGCTCGGCAGTGGTCGCGTCCGGAGCCGCGCCGGGTAGCTCCTGCTGCGTCACCAGCCAGAGGATCATCCCGAAGATGATGAGCCACGTGAAGTTGATCTCGATCGTGATGCCGAAGATCCTGCCGATCCGCCATCCATGCACCGCACAATCACCTCAAGCCGCGCGTCCGGAAGCTATGGGGTAACGATTCGACGCCGACGCGGAGCGGGCCTGCAACAGCGAGGGGCCCGGTGCGGTCGGGCGCGCCACAGTTCCGCCGCGGATTCACGGCATGCGCAGCCACGTCGGGCTCGACCACGCGACCGCATCATTCTCCTGCACAACGCGCACGTAATAGTAGGCGAGGTCCGGGGCTGCGGCGAGCCCCTCGAGCGGATCGGTATGCTCGAAGTCCAGCGACATCTCCCAGCGGCCCTTGCCGGTCCATGTGCGGAGGGTCGAACCGTTGTGGATGAGGTCGATGCATTCGATCGGCGCGGTGCCGGCGACCGAAACGGCGATCTGACGGGGATCGTCAGGCGAATTCACCGTCGTCTCCTCACCCATCATTGCGCCGTTTACCGCCGTGTGCAGCAGGATCCTCTCGCCGCGAACGGCGTACGTCCGACGGTTGTACAGAGCATCCCAGATGGCGTGGCGCGACAGCTCGGTGGCCCAGACAGCAGTCAGGCCGCCGACCCCACCGCGCCCGAAGCTGGTCTCGCGGAAGGCCGCCGGCGCGCCCATATGCGTGTCGGTGCCGGCGGTGAAGCCGAGCTGCAGCCCGAGGTCGAGTCCCGCGCGGGCAGTCCGGCTCTCAACCGGCGAACCGACCGGATGCGGTGTATCCAGCGCCTCAGACGCCCCGAAGAGCGAGTACACCTCGACCAGACGGGTGTGACCGGGCACGAAGCGCGACCAGTCTGTGGCCATGTGGCTCGTGTGATCGACGAGCATGAACTGCCCGCCCCACGCCTCCAGGCGCTCAACCAGCTCCTCGATATGCACGTAATCGGGGTGGGCACGCTCGGCGCCGTAGGGGCTCGAGGAGTGAAACGGAGGCGCATCGTCGAGGAAGTAGACGTTCTTATGGCCGTAGGCCTCGCCATTAACGAGCCCTGCGTGCGAGATCTCCCAGCCGGGGAGGGTGACGAAGCGCCCGGACTCGTTGAAGTCGCGCGCGGCGCCGAGCACCATCTGCCAGTGCTTCGCCGCATCGTACAGCGCGATGCCGAAATCGTGATCGGCGATGGCGCAGAAGTCCAGCAGGGCCGTGTCGCGACCCCACCGGTAGAACTGCTCGGGCGTTCGCTGGCCGCCGTCCGACAGACAGGTGTGCCCGTGGATCTCGCCCCAGAACAGCCGATACTCTGGGTCTGTCGCGATCTCCACGGGGTTGGACTGGCCCTCCAGTCCCACGCGGTCGTCCTCCAGCCGCACCCGGTCGATGACGTTCGCGCCATTCGGCACCTCGAACTGCTCGGGCTCGGCGGCGGACGCCGGGAACTGCGCCCGGACGCGGCGCAGAGGGTTGCCGTGGGCATCAAGCGCCACGTGGGCAACAGCGATCTCCTCGTAGGGGGTGACGATCGACGGCGCGACCACGTACAGGCGCTCGGGCTCGCCGGGATGGATGACCAGCACATCGCCGCCAAGCAGCTCGAGGTCAGCACCCGGGGCGCGCTCGACGCAGACCCAGTGACGCCAGTCGGACTTCGCCTGCGCGGGCACCTGCATGCCCGGAGAGCCGCCTCCTCTGTCGCCGAAGGTGACCTCGAGGACGTCGCCTGACCGTAGCGCGCCCTGAACGACCTCGATGCGCAGGATGTGCAGATTCAGCGATGCGTAGATGCCCAGGAGATCTCGCCAGAGGTAGGACTCGCTGATGATACGCTCGGCGAGACGGTCGGCGCCATGGGTGGCGTGGTGTGAGCGGTAGCCCTCCAGGCGTATCGTGAGGTCTTCGGGGCCCGTAACGGACGTGAAGTTCTCGGCCGCCGGATCGTGGCATTGCGGGAACGCGTCGTAGCCGGACTCGCCGCGCAGGTCCCACGCGATCTTAACGCATCCTCCGACCTCAACAGGAGCGCCGCGGTGGACTATCCGGCAGTGCCACGTCGCGAGCGATCCGGCGACGAGCGGCTCCGGGGACGTGACGGTGACAACGCGCATGTGGGCGCCTCCGATCCGTGCGGTTGCGGAAGGTTCGTCGACGCGGGGTGGCGGACCTGGGTGTCGCGTTCGTCCCGGCGAGAAACCTGCCGGGGATTACAGGCTGCGGGCGCGGTGGCGGTTCACCCACGCGGCGGCGAGGTCTGCCACACGCTCGGGGCCACCCATCGCGACGATTACGAAGCGGGTGTCCCCCTCGGTCCATGAGGTCATGGAGTTGTCACCGACCTCACGCACCTCGAAGCCGCCGATGTTCTCGCTCACGAGCCATCCGGTCCGGTAAGGGTGCCACTCGGCAGGGCCCTGGAAGACCGACACCGGGCACGAGCCCACCTCGTAGAGCGTCCAGGCGACCACCTGGCCATCGATCTGCACGATCGCGCTGCGGCTCTGCTCCCAGTGCTGCGTGAAGGGGTTGCACGAAACGGCGGTCACGCCGTCGGGCGCGAGAGGTCCGGTGATGCCCGCAAGCTGGAAGTGCGCGTTCGACAGCTCCAGCGCGTGGTCGGCGTTCATGAAGAAGACGGTGCTCAGGATGATCGCCAGGCTGATGGCGATTGCTCCGACCGCGGCGATTCCGACCAGCCGGCGAACCGCGGGGGTACTGCGAACATGACGCCTGACGCCATCGATCTCGTCGAGGCGCCGGCTGAGGCGTTCGCCGAAACCGGCGGGGACGTCCGCGTCGGTGGCGTCGCGCTGCACGAGGCGGCTGGCCCCGAACATGCGACCGGCTTCATGTGCACAGTCAGGGCAGTTGAGCAGGTGGGCGGAGACGAACTTGCGCGACTGCGCGTCAAGTTCGTCATCGACGAGCGCCGACAGAAGTTCCCTGACGTCCTCGCATGTGTTCTTCATGCTCAGATCAACCCTCGCGCCTGCGCATACTCCCTGAGCTTCTCCTGCAGAAGGCCTCTACCGCGCGCGATCCGCGAACGAACCGTGCCGATGGGGACGTCGAGCGCGTCGGCGATCTCCCGGTATGACATCCCCTGCATGTCGCACAGCACGACGGCCTCGCGGAAGACGTCCGGGATCCCGGCAAGCGCCTCCTCGACCTCAGCGTCGAGCTGGCTTTCGAGCACCGCATCCTGCGGGTCGTCGTCGCCCCGCTCGCGCGAGGCCTTTCCGAGGTCCTCGCGGGCCAGCAGATCCCAGGTCGTCATGTCCGGGGCTCGACGGCGCCTGCGGAATTCGTTGATGTAGGTGTTCGTGACGATCCGCAGGATCCAGGCCCGGAAGTTCGTCCCGAGTTCGAACGAGTCGAAGGCGGCGTAGGCCTTGACAAGCGCCTCCTGCGCGACGTCTTCGGCATCGGCGTGATCGCCGGCCATGCGAAGAGCGGCGTTGAAGATGTCGCGCTCGTGTTTTCTGACCAGCCGCTCGAACTCATGGCGCCTGTCGGCGCCGCTGTCGTCCGAACTTATCAACCTGAGCGTCATCCGGGCGCTCCCCGTGACAGGTCCCGGCAGGGACCTTCGATGATGATAACGTTGCGAGAGGTAACGGCGGTTCCCCGACCGCCGAGAAGCTGCGTCAGTCGCGATCGCCGTTGACGCCGGCCAGCGTCTTGACCGGCCTGCGTATATACTTGCGCACCCGGCGGAACCAGACCTCCGCAGTGCTCCGGCGCTGGAGCCGTTCCCGCTCGTCGTCGGTCAGAAGCTCCGGCGCGAACTTTTGCTTGAGCTTGCAGATCGCGCGTCGGTCGTTCTCGCGGATGTAGGGCAGCGCAAGTGCGGCCAGTGGGTTAGCGCCGGCGATTATCGCGGCGGCGAAGTCCACGAGCGCCGGCTCGCCCTCGGGTGTCACGAGCACATTGTCGAGCTTCTCAAGATCGCCGTGCGCCATGCCGCGCTGATGGATACACTCGACCATACGAGAGAGCGCCTCGAAGAACTCCGGCGCCAGCTCCTGGTTCCGCAGTGCGGTCACCGGAGTCGACTCCACGTATTCTATGACGATTGACCACGGTTGCGGGGTCGCAAGAACGCGGGGGATGTTCGGGATTCCCTCCGCCCGGCGCAGGGCCGTGGCCTCCCGACGGGCGAGGAACGTGCCGAGGATCCAGCGTTTAAAGAAGCTGCCGCCCCGGCCGTAGTCTTTGACGACGGCCTCCTCGCCCTGAAGACGGATATGTCTGACCTCCGGTCGCGCACGCCACGCTCGGCGCAACACCTCCACGGTCAGATCATCAACGTCCGCGGGGGTCAACCGTTCCCAGTGTGGCTCCACGGCACTCACGGCCTGTCCTCCACGGGAGAGGGTCGCTGGTCGAGTTCAAACTGCCGGGGAGGGTGCAACGCGGTCGTCACGTAGATCGCGCCGAATGGGCACTTCGCGCACTCCATGCAGCTCACACAGGTATTGCTCTCAAGCTCCGTCCGCGGATCGATCCCCGCCGGACACTCACGGACGCACCACAGACAGTCGGTGCACTTCTCGCGCACGTAATGCATGCGGATGAAGCTGACGCGGTTGCACAGCGAGAAGAGCGCTCCGAGGGCGCAGAAGCCGTGGCAGAACGGGCGACGGAACAGGACGAAGGCGACGAGAAACGCCACGAGGATGCCGATCTTGATGAACCACCATGTGCCGATCAGCGGCCGCAGAGAGGCGTCAACGAGCGGCTGGAAGATACCTCCCTGCAGTGCGCCCTGCGGGCAGAGCTTGCAGAACCACGGGGTGAATGTGAGGTAGGGAATGATTAGCGCAAGGCCCACGAGGACGACGTACTTGAAGTACCCGAACCAACGGGGGAGCTTGTAGTGTCGCCTGCGGATGCGCGCCATGAGGTCCTGCAGGAGCCCGAACGGGCAGAGCCAGCCACACATCGCGCGCCCGATGATGGCGCTGACGGCGAGGATGCCACCGAGGACGTAGAGCGGTCGGAGCAGCGACACGCGCAGCTGGGGCATCTGGTTCTGCAGGGCACCCAGAGGGCAGGCCATCCCGGCCGTCGGGCAGGCCCAGCAGTTGAGGCCTGGGAAGCAGACGCTGCGCAGGTCCACCAAAAAACGCGCGTTGACCAGAACAGTCGCCGCCACCTGAGCGTGGCGGCGAATACGCAGATACAGCGGAACGCGCGGTCGGTCGTCCTCCGCCATGGCCGGAACTCACCCAAGTCCGATGCAGGCCGTGCAGAGCGTCTTCGCGTGGGCAAGCACGATCGCATCCTGCCCGAGCGAAACACCCCAGACGATCGCGGCGATTCCGGCCAGAAGCAGTGGTATCCAGAGCCAGCGCACAGCGCTCACCATCACAGATTGCGGATGTACAGACAGTCGCGCAGCACCGCCGAGCGCTTGTCCTCCACGCTCGAGGGGCTGAACTCGACGGCGATGTACCCCCGGTAGCCGCTCTTACGCAGACGATCGACAAGCGGCTGGTAGTTGATCACTCCATCGGCGAGGCTCACGCGCTCGACCTTCTCGAGGTCGCCGTTAAGCGGCCCGTAGTTCTGGGCGTGCACATGCATCACCCATGGGATGACCGCCTCCAGGCGTTCCAGCGCGCTCTCGCCGTTGAGGCTCGGGGCAGCCTGGTAGTTGAGGCCGAAGTTCTCGCAGTCGACCTCCTCAACCAGCCGGCGCGCGCTTTCACCAGTGTCCGCGAGGGTGTTGCTGTGCATCTCGGCCGCGAGGCGCATGCCCATCTTCTCAGCCGCCGCCGCCGCTTCCCGGCACTCCTCGATCGTTCGCTGCCAGAGGTCCTCGTCGGCCTCCTCGGAGCCGACATCGCTCGCCCAGACCCGGATGATGGGCGCCTCAAGGCCGGCCGCTATCTGTAGCGTGTCGCGCAACGGCATGCTCTCGGTGTCGGTCGCCCCCAGCCTCAGGTACGATCCGAAAACCGCGACCTCGAGGCCGCGATCGGTGACCATCTTGCGCGCCGCCGCGACGCGGTTGGAATCGTACTGCTCAGAGATGTGGGGCTCGCGGCCCCAGATCTCAACGCCGTCGAGTTGGGCCTCGCAGGCGATGTCGAGGCTGTACTCGAGCAGACGCTCGCGGAAGGCGATGGTGCAAAGAGCCGTCTTCACCTGCGCGCTGTCCTCAGACAATTGCCGCCGTCCCTTTCTCCCCGCGGACCTCATGTGCGGCCACGCACCCCGGCGAGCGCCTTCCTGCTGTCGCCGGATGCCTCTGTCGGCTGTCGGCCTATCGCTCGATCTCGACCGGCTGTCCGCTCTCGGCGGACTGATGGATGGCGACGAGCACTCGCGTGTTCTCGAGGCCGTCCAGGGGGCTGACGGCAGGCTCGGCGCCGCTGATGACACAGTCCGCGAAATGACGGATGCTCTGAATCCCGAAGCCGGCGGGGACGCCGTGGACCTGCGTGACAACGGCCACATCCGGGTAGCTCGGCCCCTCCGGCGTGTAGGTCTGCAGCATCCGGTGTGAGCTTGCGTCGGCAAACGCGGTGCCCTCGGAGCCGACCATCTCTACCTTGAAGTCGAACACCGTGGGCATCTCATCGGACATGATCCAGCAGTTCTCGATATGCGCGGCTCCGCCGCCTTCGAGTTCGAGGATGGTCAGGAAATAGTCCGGGGTGTCGATGCCGCGGGCTCTCAGCACGTTCGAGCCCGAGACGGAGTAGACGCGCTTGACCTCGTCATCGAAGAGCCAGCGGACAAGATCAACAGCGTGGCTGCCGAGGAACCACACGACCGTTGAGTCCCCGCCCCAGCTGAGCATCTCGGTGGGGACGTAGATCGTGTCATTCAGCCGCATGGTCATCATCTGCGGCTCGCCCATGCCGCCGGAGATGATCTCCTGCTTGATCCCCCACATCGCCGGATTCCAGCGGTTGTGGAAGTCCACCATGAGCGTGACGTCGTTGGCCTCCGCCGCGTCGATCATGGCCTGACAGTCCTCGACCGTCGTCGCCATGGGCTTCTCCAGCAACACGTGCTTGCCGGCCTGAGCCGCTGCCACAACGATCTCACGGTGGAGGAAATCGGGGGTTACCACAGAGACGGCGTCGATCTCGTCGTTGGCAAGCAGTTCCTCGTAGTCGGTGGTCCAGCAGCCGACGTCGTATTCGTCGGCGCGTCGCTTGAGGAGATCCTCGTCGAGGTCGCAGATGCAGATGAGATCCGCGCCCGGGTGCGTCGAGTAGGCCTTCAGATGCGTCTCGCCCCATACGCCAGTGCCGATGACTCCAAAGCCGCTCACAGTCAAGCACCTCGCCCCGTCAGTTGTCGTCGGCGGCCCCTCCCGCGGACGCCACGTCTACAGGCAACAAGATTATAAGGCAAGGGGAAAACGGCTGTCAACGGGGCCTCTGGCAATCAGTTGCGGCGGCGCGGAACCGACGACGGAACGGCTGAGCGAAATGCCCCGTGAGGGCGAATCGGGCGACCGTTGCCACCGCAGCGGAGGGAATTGAGCGGGGGTCGCCGAAACTCAACGCTACAGGCTGCAAGCTGTGATATCGATGGGACAAAGAACACGAGAGGACGACCCGTGATGGCTGATGCACCGAAGATCTACTTTATGAACCAGAACCAGACCACCCTTGAGTGGTTCTTCCGCGGACCCTCTGTCGCAAAGGCCGAGGAACTGGGCTGGGAGATCAACGTCAATGACACCGGCGAGGCACGGACGCCCGAGCAGTGGGCGGAGATCGTCGCCGACGCCGACGCGATTATGACCACGTGGGGCTCCCCGAAGCTCGATGAGACCATCCTCGCGAGCAACGATTCGCTGCAGATCGTCGCGCATGTCGGCGGCTCGGTGGCACCCTACGTCTCCGATGTGCTGTTCGAGCGCGGCGTGCGGGTCTGCACCGCCAACCCGCTGATGGCCCGCACCGTCGCGGAGCACTGCATCATGCTCATGCTCATGGGCCTGCGCCGCGCTCACGCGAAGATCAAGCTCGGCACCCGCTCGGAGGACATGGTCTGGGGCCGGGACTGGGAGGTGCGCGTCCCGCAGGACTGCCGCATTGGCATATGGGGCTTCGGCGACACCGCCCGCTGGGTGCTGGAGATGCTCCGCCCGTTCGAGCCAATGGAGGTCCTCGTGGTCAGCGAGCACCTCAGCGAGGATGACGCGGCCGAGAAGGGGATGCGGAAGGTGGAGTTCGACGAACTCTTCGAGCAGGCAGACGTCGTCTTCACACTCGCGGGGATGACCGTCGCCAACACCGGGCGCGTGGGCGCGAAGCAGCTGGCAGCGCTCAAGGATGGCTCAGTGCTGATCAACGTGGGCCGCGCGCCGTTAATCCAGCCCGACGCGTTGATCGAGGAGCTGCGCAAGGGGCGCTGGACCGGCATCTTCGATGTGTTCGAGAAGGAGCCGATGCCCGAGGACCATCCCTTCAACAACATGGACAACGTCATCCTCAGCCCCCATTACGCAGGAACGGGGCGCGACGCCCACTACATGGAGGCGATGCTCGAGGAGATCGATCGCTTCTTCAAGGGTGAGGAGCTTCAGTATGAGATCCGCCAGTCCCGTGCGGCGCAAATGACTGACATGGGGGCGGTACGTGAGGCGCAGAAGGAAGAGAAGTAGGCCACGATCACACGGCAAGCCGGGGCCTCCCGGACCGTCAGGCCCCAACCCGGGCGAGGTGCACTGCATGGGCGTAATGCGACGAACGTTCATCACCGTGGCTGCGATCATCATCATCGGGACGGCGGCGGTGCATGCCGAGAGCTGGCGGATCGCGCTGGGCGGCGGTCGCATCACCGGGTACATGGGGCTGCTGGCCAGCAACGGCCTGCCGCGCACGATCCTCAGTGACGAGGAGCTGGCCGATCGCAAACGGCTGGCTGAGTTCGACGTCGTGATAGTTACCGCGCCGGTGCGTAACGCCAACGCCGTCTCCCGCGCGATCGCGGACTTCGTCGCCGACGGGGGCTACGCCATTACCGAGGTGCAGGCGCTTCCCCCGCGTGGCGTGGTGTCGGGGCGCAGAATCGGCCCCAAGCGCAGCCCGAACATCGTCTTCGACGATGTCGATCATCCCATCGCTAAGGCGATGCGCGGCAGGGGCCTGGTGCTCACCCGCGCCTGGCCCGCGATCGCCATCATCCCATCCGAGGAGGACCCCGTAACCCGCCTGGCCACCTTCACCGACGAACGCGTCCCAGATAAGTACCGCGGGGAGCTGACGGGCGGATCGAAGGACATGCCCGCCGTGCTGCTGATAGAACACGGCAAGGGACAGTGGCTTTACTCCGGCGCTCCCATCGCAATCTCCCTGGCGCTTGTCGGACCGCAGGCGGAGCCGGCGATCCTCGCGGCGCTCGAGCACTTCAGCCACGGGGAGCTGGTGCCGCGTCTGAGCGCGAAGCAGCCATCGCAACGGCTGCTGCCGACGGTGCAGTTTGAGCCGGAGCCTGAGCCGATCGCTGTGCCGCGCACACCGCGCGACGAAGAGCCCGCCGGGCTGCCCGAGGGCTTCGAAGGGCTCGATACCGCCGAGGAGGCGCCTCGGGATTTCGTGCTTGTCGGCACCCTGCCGCCCCACGCCACCGGCCGTATGCTGCTTCCCTGGTATAACGCCCAATGGTACCGCGAACTGCGCATCGAGGGCGGCCAGGCGAAGCTGCTCGAGGTCATCAACGGCCGCGAGCAGGTGCTCTCGGTGGCCGCGCTGCCGCGCAACAGGGAACGACAGGAGGTAGTGGTGCGGCATCGCGCCAACAGCGTGGAAGTGGCCGCGGATGGTCGAACGGTGCTTCTGCAGGCGCTCGAGCCGATGGCGGGTGAGATCGCGGCCAGCGGCTTCGAGGACCCGTTCCTGCAGCCGTGTGCGCCTGTGAGCTTCGCCGATGACTTCATGCGCACCGGGAACGGCGGCGGGTGGGAGACGCTGGATGGAAGCTGGAAGGTGTTCCAGGTCGAGGGGGAGGCCGATCAGGGCGCGAACCCGTTCGCGTACCGTGCCCAGGCCGGAGACCGCGCGACGGCCGTGGCCGGCTACTGGTTCTGGGACGATTACGAGTGTCGGGTCGCCGTCGAACCGCATGCGCGGATGGCGGCCATCCTTGGTCACTGGCAGGGGCCGGATGATCATGTGGCACTGCGCCTGCGCCTGCCCGAGGAGGGACAGGCGACGCTCGAGCTGACGGTAACAGAAGCCGGCGAGACGCAGGTGCTCGATTCCCGCCCCGTGGCGGCGGCCGCGGGGCAGTGGCACGAGTTGCGCCTGCGGCTCTCGCGCGGCCACGCATCATGTGGCTTCAACGGCCAGGAGGTCATGCAGGTCTCCGACGAGAGCCTGCGCGGGCGCGGGAGGATCGGCCTGCAGATTGCGGAGGGCCACGCGTTCTTCGACGACGTGCGCGTCTCGCACTGGAATGCCACGCCGCTGCCGCTCGGCGACAGCGGAGGGTGGCTGGCCGAGCGCGGCGAGGTCACGGTCAAGGGCGATCGTGTGATCCTCCGGCCGGCCGGCGAGGCCCGGGCGATCTCCGCCGCCGGAGGCTTCACGGATTTCCGCGCCTCAGCGCTCCTGCGAGCCGGAGATGCGCAGACCGCGGCGATGCTGCTGCGCTACCGTGGGCGGGGCGAGTATCTCGCCATTGAGCTGACGCGCAGGAACGGAAAGACGCTGCGCATCGTTCAGCGCGACGGTCGGGACGAGCACGTGCTGGCGGAGACCTCGCTGAACGGCAGTTCCGACAGGCAGCGCGAGATCGTCGCTACCGCCACGGGTCGGGTGGTGCGCGTGCTGGTGGACGGACGGCCGACGCTCGAAGCGGGCGTCGATCGGGTGACCTCGGGCGCGTTCGGGCTTGCCTGTTCGGGTGGAGAGGCCAGCTTCGCAAACGTGACGTGCTGGCCGATCGAACGCGAGCGGGATCGGGTGGACCCGCCAACGCCGGAGTACGCCGGAATCATCGACAAGCACACATGGGCGGGGGCCGGCAGCGGCTGGCAGCCGATGCCTGAGGATCTCGACACGTTCTGGCATCGCGGCCTTTACGTCGGAGACGTGGAGATCCGCCTCGGCGTGCACCGCGCCGCGGACGGAGCGGCCTGCGCCTCGCTGATGGTCGGCGACGGAGAGAGCGTCGATGGGGGCTATCGGGTCGAGGCCGACCAGCCGAGCATCACCAAGCCCGTGACAGTTCGCCTGCTGCGCGCCGGTGATGAGGTCGCCTCGGCGGAGACGAGCGCATGGGGCTCCGAGGGTTACGTGCTGTCGCTCGAGCGCGTGGGCGCCACGATTGCGGCATCGGTGAATGGCGAGACCGTCTGCACCTTCCGCGACGATTACCCGCCTGCCCAGCTCGACCGGGTCGGCTTCCGGCGCGATGACGCGGTGGTGGACGCCGCGGATATGGTCGTGCTGTCGCCGGCAGTGCGCACATACACCTTCGAGCGAGCCCCGGTCGAATGGCGCGCGCACAGCGGCCAGTGGGAGATCGCAAACCGCTGGTCCTGCTCCCCGGAGTGGACGTGGTTGGCGGGGTGGAATCAGACCGGACCGGCGATGATTGAGAACACCTGGCGGATTGTGGGCCGGCAGCAGATCGACGTCTACGTCGCGGCCCGGATGATGCCCAAACCCGACGGCAAGGGCCACTACGAGGAGCTGCGCGATCTGCACTTCGGCATCTGCGCCGATGGGGATAACGGTTACGAGATCGTGCTCGGCGGCAACGATAACCGCGTGTCGGGCATCGTGCGGAACGGTGAGACCGTGCTCAGGGACGAGCTGTACCGTCTCCCGCAGGCCGAGCGCCATAACAACTGGCTGCTCGTGACCATCGTGAAGGACGGAGCGACCGTGAGCGTGCGCGTGTGGGATCGTGAGGTGCTCAGCTACACCGACGACGATCCGCTCACAGGCGGCAGGGTTCGGCTGGGAACTGAGAACAACGGGATCATCGTGCCGCGTGTGACGATCTGGGGCGTTCGAGAGCATGGGGAGACGACCCGCTCCCAGTAGGTCAGCGGGCGGTGGAGCGTGTCGACCCGCCCTCATGGCGCGGGCCGCTCTCACACTGGCCGTCTTCGCGGCATTGCACGCGACGGCGGGAGGGGAGCCGAATATGACCGGACAGCACTACCACGGCGTCACACTGCTGGACCTCAGCAATCCGCTGCCAGTTGCATACCTCGAACGCTCGCAGATCGATTATGTCTATGCCTCCGCTCCGCAGATCGAGGTCGGCGCGGACGGCCAGCCGATCATCGCGGAGAGCGCGCGGGAGCGCTGGGAGAAGGTGCTCGGGGCCTACGCGGAGAGCAATGTGCGCGTGCTCGTGATGGGGAACTTCTACGTCGACCCCGCCGAGGAGCACCGGGCAGTTGATGTCTTCGGTCGAAAGCATCCGATGGCGTGCTTCAGACATCCGGGCTTCCAGGAGGCGATGCGCGAGGAGATCGCGCAGATCGCGCGGGCGATGTCCCGCTACCCTGCGTTCGGCGGCTTCGTGTTCGACGATGGGCCGCACGTTCGGATTGACTGCTGCTACTGCGACCGCTGCGTCGAGCAGTTTCGCGACGAGTATGGGGTCGAACCGCCCGGGTTCGAGCACCGGACCGGCACTGCCCGCATACCGGGCGACGATCCGCGCCTGCTCTGGGACGCGTTTCAGCAGGAGAGCTGGCAGATCTACCTCCGCACTCAGAGCGAGGCAGTCCGGTCGGTCTCCGGGGACCTCCTGATGCTCACGATCCCTTCAGACTCTTACTTCTACGGTCGATTCCTCAACGTCGAGGTCGACCCCGCCGAGACCATGCTCGGCCACAGCGCGCGCCTTCAGCGCATCGAGCGGATCCAGGTTCGCAACTGGGCGATATTCCAGAGCTTCCCGCTCGCGCGGCTCCCGGAGGGAAGCGAGAGCGGGCTGCAGCCGTGGGCGACCGGCTGTCACATCACAGGCGACTCGCCGAAGATGCTGATGCAGACCGAGGGGCCGTACGCGCCGATCTACGGGCGCATCCGATACATGAGCCCCGCGGAGATCGAGCGAATGGCCCGCATAACGCTGACTGAGGGCGCCAACTCCATCTGCTACTGGACGCCGGCCGAGCCTCTCCCCCACTATCCGGAGGCGTTCGACGCATTCGCCGAGGTCTACCGCGAGGTGGGCCAGATCGAGGACGCGATGGCCACGCGCCAGCCAGTCCCGGCGAGCATCGGCCTCGTCTACTCGACCACCACCGAGATCCTCGAGCAGTCATGGCGCACGCGGACCAGTGAACGCTGGCAGCACCTGCACGCGTTCGAGGGCATGGCGTGGGCTCTGCGTCGCTGCAATATTCCGTTCGAGGTCGTGATGGAGGACGAGCTCACGCCCAAGCGGCTCGAGACGCTGCGCGCGGTCGTGTTGCCTGCAACGCGCTTTCTGACCGAGAGCGCAATGCAGGCGCTGCAGCAGGCCGCCGGAGACAGCGGTCTGCTGGTGCTTGCAGCCGGCGACTGCCCGCCGATGCGAGGCATGGTGACCACGGACTGCGATCCACTGATATGGCATCGCTGGGCCGCCCGGGGCTATCGGCAGGAGCGCTACGCCGAGCAGCAATGGTTTGAGGTGCGCCGCAAACTGTCGCCGCGACTGCAGCCTGTGATCGAGGCGCCGGTGCGCGTGTACTCCGAACGGGCGATCGGCTGCTGCTGGCGGCTGGAGGACGGAGACCTGATGGTCATGATCGCGAGCTGGGACCTCGAAGACCTGACGGAGGTCGCCATCGAGGGTGAGGGACGCGCCACGGACATGATCAGCGGACGCGATCTTGGCCCGACATCGGAGGTCGGCAGGCTCACGATCCCCCAGGCTGGCTGGCGCGTGTTGCGCGTCTCGCGGTGATGGTCAGGCCGATCCATCAGCGGCTCGCCGCCCCCTGCGGAGGGAAGGAAAGTCTGCCATGCCGTTGAAGACCCCACGTGAAGACCGATGGTACGCAGCAGTGCGGCTTCCCCAACAGATGGCCCGGAGGTGTTCACGATGCACGTTCGCCGCAGTATGATCTCCCTGACGGGCGCGATCATCATCGCATTCATCGCTGCCTGCGGATCGGTCTGCGGGCAGGGCATGGTTGGCAACCCCACTTTTGATCCCGACGACAGCGGGCTGGCTCCCGCTCAGTGGCGCTTCGTGGACTTCGGGACCGGCGGAACGCCAGCCTATGACCCGGACGGCGGCCGCAATGGCACCGGTGCGGCCGGAATCGTCTGTGAGAGCGACGCAGAACGCGGGGCCTGGCAGCAGAACGTGCCGCTCGAGGGCCGCACGAAGCTCATTGCCAGCGGCTGGTATCGCACGGAGGGTATGCAAGGCGAGAGCGGAGCGATGCTGCGCCTCACATGGCTGCGGGCGGAAGAGGGCTGGGACTTCATCGGCGACGTGCGCCTCGAGCTGCCGGCCTCCGAGGAGTGGGCGCCCTTCGAGGCCCTCTTCATGGCGCCGGAGGACGCCGTGGCGGTGGCGCCGGAGCTGTTCTGCTTCTACGTCAAGGGCACCGTCTGGTGGGACAGTATCCAGCTTCGCGAAGCGACGCGAGAGGAGATCCGGGAGATGGCCGGACAAAATCTGGACAGAGCCCCCGAGCCCGGTGAGGTCGATTACGCGCCGGCGGACGGAGAGCTCACCGCGACCAATCCGCCCGCGTTTGTGTGGCTGCCGGTCGAGGGCGCCGAGCGGTACGCGCTTCAGTTCGCGCCGGGCGGCGACTTCGATGGCCCCGCCGCGATCACGGTTGAGGACTGGGGGAGCACGGTCTATACACCCCACGAACTGCTCGCGCCGGGTGAGTGGGCGTGGCGCTACGGTATTATGACCGAAGCGGGCCCGGTGTACGGCAGGACCCGGCAGTTCACCATCCCCGCGGATGCCCAGCCATTTCCGCTGCCGCGCATCGACGATGTCATGGCCGGGATCCCCAACATCCACCCGCGCGCGTACTTCCACCGCGATGATCTCGATGAGCTGCGCCGCAAGGTCAGGGAGGATCCCGACTACGCCGAGATGGCAGAGCCGGTCATCCGCAACGCCGAGAGTCAGATCGGTCAGGATCTCTACCCCGAACCGGACTACCTGCCTGAGAGCGGAATCGAGCGAAGCCGGGCGTATCAGGAGTGTTTCCGGACCATGCGGCCGTTCACGGCGGGGATGGAGACCTGCGCCAAGGCATACATCCTCACCGGCGACGAGCGCTTCGGCAACGAGGCGAGGCGCCGGCTGATGCACTTTATGACGTGGGACCCCGAGGGCCCGACGAGCGTCTGGAACAACGACGAGGCCGCGATGGACCTCGGCAAGCGAGCGCCGCGCACCTACGACTGGATCTACGATCTGCTCAGCGACCAGGAGCGCGAGACCTGCCGACGAAGCCTCGGGCGACGCGTGGAGCAGATGAACGAGCTGCACCGCCGCATGCCCTTCACCAGCCGCCCCTACTCCTCGCATCCCGGACGCATGATCGGCTTCGTGGTCGAGGACAGCATCATCCTCGCACATGAGGTCCCACAGGCGCGCGAGTGGCTGGACTACACGCTGCGACTGCTCTGGTCGGTCTACCCCGCGTGGGGCACCCCCGACGGGGGGTGGGCCGAGGGACCGGGGTACTGGAACGCCTACATCGGCATGCTCCAGCCGACCGTACTGCTGCTCGACAACATCGGCGTCCCGTTCAAGAACAAGCCGTTCTGCCAGAACAACGGCTGGTTCGGCCTCTACGCAGTGCCAGTCGGCGGCAGGATGACGCCCTTCGGCGACGGCCACTCGGGCTCGGTCAGCGTCGGCTTCGGCTACACGCTCTACCGCTGGTCGACGCTGTATCGGAACCCGTACTGGCGCTGGTACGCTGAGGCGCTGAACGCCGGACCCGGCACCCAGGCCGGTCAGTTCGGCTTCTATGACCCGACAGTGCCAGCGAAGCCGCCGACTGATATTCCGCAGGGCCATCTCTTTCCCGGCATCGGCCTCGCCTGCATGCACTCTGATCTGGCCAGTCCGGACCGGAACGTCTATATGCTCTTGCGCTCAAGCCCCTACGGCTCGGTCAGCCACAGCCACGCCTCGCAGAACGCCTTCGCCATCGGCGCCTACGGCGAGGCGCTTGCGATCAGCTCCGGCTACTACCAACTCTACGGTTCCCCGCATCACGCCCAGTGGACGTGGGAGACACGCGCGCACAACTCGATCCTGGTCGATGGCGAGGGTCAGGTCAAGCGCAGCCCGCGCTCGCGAGGGCACATCGTCGAGTTCGACGATCAGCCCGAATACTGCTACACCGTCGGCGACGCGACTGAGGCATACGGCGGGCGCCTCGAGAAGTTCCTGCGCCGCGTGCTCTTTATCCGGCCCGATACCTTCGTGATCTGCGATGAGCTCGAAAGCGCTGGAGAATCCACCTATCAGTGGCTGCTGCACGCCCGCAACGAGATGCAGCTTGATCAGCAGGCGCAGAGCGTCGTTATCTCGTCGGGCGACGCGCGCCTTACAACGCAGATTCTGCACCCGGCCGGGCTTCAGTTCAGCCAGATGGAGGGCTTCCCCGTCGCGCCCGAGCGCGAGGCGCCGGACCAGTTCCACTTTACGGCCGAGACCACGCAGCCGGCGCCGGCGGTGACATTCTACTCTGTGCTCAGCGCCTGGGAGGAGGGCTCCGGCGAGCGCGTTCCGCAGGCGGGGCTGATCGAAGGCGAGGGCGGAGCAGCGGTCGAGCTCAGGTGGGATGACGAGATCGCGCTGATCGTCTGGAAGCTCAGCGATGCAGCCGAAGTGCGGGTCGGCGCGATCACCAGCGATGCGGACGTGGCCGTACTGCGCCGCGACCCCGCGGGAGAGCTGGTGGCGGTCTACACGTTCGGCGCCGGGGACGTAACGGTCGGCGGCTGAGCGGAGGCCTGTGATGGCATTCCCGCTGGCCTCGCGGGAGGAGTGGTGGCATGGCGGAGCGACACCGGGTTGCGGCGTGGGCGCGGCGGCCGCATCGCGACGGTCCCCGAGCAGCAGCGTGACGATGGCAGCGCGTTGTGGGTCTACCGTCGAACAGGACGGGAGTGCCGCCGCTGCAACGGCAGGTTGGAGGCATTCCAGCAGGGGTCCAACGGCCGCATGACGTACTGGTGCCCGCCATGCCAGCAATGAACGAGACAGGAAGCCGACCCGGCGGCGTGGAAGTACCGCGCGGAGGACAATCCATTATCTGGGAGGCCGGCGATGACTGACGAGAGGTCTCAGATCCCCGGGTCAGGGGACGTTGATCGCGTCGCCGCCGAGGAATCAACGCCCACGCCGCCGCCGGACCCCGACGCTGCGCAACGCCCGCACGAGCCCCCATCATCGCAGCAGGAGGCTGCGGGCGGGCGGAAGAACCGCACCTGCCTGATCGTCGGACTCGCGGTCGGCTGTGGCTGTCTGCTGATCGTATTGCTGCTGCTCGCACTCTTCGGCGGACTCGCCTGGCTGGACTTCCACGAGTCGCAGACGCAGCAGACGCAGGGGCCCGCGCTGCAGCAGGGGGATCCGATTGAGATCTGGGAGCCGGGCGAGGCGCCGCCGTCCGTCCCTTCGGCGCAGCCGGAGCAGATCCGCCGGCCGGGTGAGACGGCGGCGCTCGCGTGGGCGCGGAACCGCCGCAGCGACTGGAAGGCGACGGTTGACGACTACTCCGACGACTGGCGATGGGTCAGGCTGATGATGGCCCCGCCCGACTCGGACTGGACCACGTGGCTGGAGCTTGAATGGGATCCCTCCACCTCCGGCTACCGGCTGATCGACGAGGGCCCGATTGCCTACGAAGAAGAGGAACCCGGCGAACCGATCCCGGAGATCTACCAGCCAGGCGAAGACGTGGCCATCGAGGCTGCGCTCGGCTATGTCGAGCAACCCGACTGGGTCGCACAGGTGCAGGATCACTCGAGCGACTGGCGTCGCGTCACGGTCTGGGTCGGCCCGCCCGCCTCTGAGTGGATCCACGAGGTCGAGCTGACCTGGGATGACGAGATGGACGTCTACGTGCTCGAAGATCTGAGCGACATCCCGTACCCAGGCTGAGGAGAGATCGATACGATGGCCAAGGAAGTGATGCACCGCGAGGCGTCGGACAACGAGTACATGCACAAGGACTTCCATGGAGCGCTCTCCTCCGCGCTGATCTACCTGGAGGAGCGCTTCGGCCCGGAGTCGGTGCGCGAGTACCTGCGGGGCTTCGCCACGAAGTACTACGCGCCACTGCGCGAGGAGATCGCCGAGCGCGGGCTGGAGGCGATCGCCGACCGTCTGCGTCGGGTCTACGAGGCCGAGGGCGCAGACGTGTGCATGAAGCTCAGCGACGATGAGCTTATCGTCACCGTCGAGGCCTGTCCGGCGATAACACACATGCGCGCGAACAACTACGCGGTCTCGCCGATGTGGGAGGAGACGCTCCGCAGCGTAAACGAGGGCATCTGCGAGGGCAGCGCCTTCGAGTTCGAGCTGCTGGATTTCGACGAGCTGACCGGCGCCAGCACAGGTCGGTTCTCGCGTCGCGAGGACACCGCATCCGACGAGGAGGGCTCCGAGTGATCTCCTGCACCGAGTTCATCCCGGCGTACTCCGAGCTGTTCCGCTACCTCGAGGAGAAGGGCGGCCGCGAGGAGGTCCAGCGCTTCTGGGAGTACCTCTCCGACAACTTCCTCGGGAACCTCCGGGAGCTGGTCGAGGAGCACGGTCTACGCGGGTGCTGGATGTACTGGTCGCACACCCTGAACGAAGAGGCCGCCGATTTCACCATGGAGCTTGACGAGGACGCGGGCGAGTTCTCGATCACCATGCATCGCTGCCCATCGAAGGGCATGCTGCTCGAGCTCGAGCAGATGGAGCCGTACCATGACTACTGCGCGCACTGCGATACACTCTACCGGCGAGTACTGGAGCCCCTCGGCTTCGAGTACATCTTCGATGACAGCGGCTGCGATGAGGCGCGCTGCCGGCTCGTCGTGCGGGAGCGGGAACGTGACGACTGACGAGTAAGCCGCTGGTGCTTACTCCGGCAGTGTCAGCAGCAGAGGACCCTCGTTTCGGCCATGCACCGAGGCGTCTGCGGTCGGCACGCCGCGCACCTTAACCACACGCTGATGATGGCGGTGACCGTAGATCACGAGCGCCAGTTCCCTGGCCTCAAGCAGCGCCTCACCCAGAAGTGGACTGCCCAGGTACGCCCTCGCGAAGGCGCGCGTGGGGTTCTCAGTGGTGGCCTCGGCCAGCTCCACGAACGGCACGAAGTGTGTCACACCCACCACCCGCCGCGCCCTGTCGCCGACGGCCTTGATCTGCGCGCGAAGCTGGTCCGCGAAGCAGCGTGCCAGCCCGGCAGCGTCGTGTTCCCAGTCGAGGTGCAGCGCGTCGTTCCAAACTGCCACTCGCGGGGAGCCATCGCCCTGCCAGACGAGTCCGTTTGCGGCGTAGTCAGCCGCTTCCAGCCCATCCCAGGACCCCTCTTCCGCGCCCGGCACCGCGCTGAAGGAAGCACCGCTCTCCTCGCCCGGCTCGACCGCGATCGGCGTCACCGTCAGCCCCTCGCGCGGGGCCGTCTGCTGCCGCATCGAGTAGTCATACCAGCCCATGCAGCCCACGAACGCGGTATCTGCAATCACCACCGGTCCCTGGTCGAGCATCGTAAAGCCGTGTTCGGCCGCAACCTCTGGGAGCCGCTGCTGGTAGATCCTTCGCGTGTGGAATGGCGGACGGTCCTCCCAGAGGTCATGGTTGCCCGGCACCATCAGGCGCGGTCCGTCGAAGTCCGCAAGCATCGCAAGCGCCGCGCCGACCGCGTCGCCCCCCTCCGCGGCGCAGTCACCTGCGACCACGAGGACATCCGCGTCGGCATCTCGCACCGCCGCCGCGATGGCTTCGGCCCGCGAGGACTCGTCACTGTCGATGGAGTAGTGCAGGTCCGCGATGGCCACAATCTTCATTCAGACGCCATTCCCCGTGCGACGCTCTGCGCGGCGCTCGCCCACTCTTCCGGCGGCGCCTCGAAGCACTCGAGCGCCGCCTCCACCTCCACCGAATGCCCCTCGGCCCACGTCCGCTGGTCCGCATCGAGGCGCAGGTACAGCTTGTGGTAACGCTCCTGGTCCCAGTACCTCAGCAGCAGCCGGCCGGCCTCCGGTCGCCTGGTGACGCGTAGGACCACTCCCGTTCGGCTCTCCGGAATGAACGCAGCCGTCCACGCCCAGTCCTCGCGCCACTGCAGCTTGCTCGAACCATCGAAGAGGCCGCGCGCCTCCTCACCGGCCGCTGTCGCGCCGAGCCACTCCGCAGTCTCGGCCGACAGGCAGTACATCAGCGGATAGACCGTGTCGACGACAATCGCCTCGGTCGCGGTGAGGCGCTGATGCTGCGTCAGCCGCCCGCCAGACAGCGTCAGGGTCGCGTCAAGCTGCATTCGGTCAAGCATAGACCGCTTCGTAAACACCGCCCGCTCGCAGGTGTACTCCGCGCCGTCCTCCAGCGCCGCCTCCTCGCCATCGACGATCAGCCTCGCCTCCAGCACCTGCTCGACGCCGCCCTCTGTATGAGGCCCGCCGATCCATCCACCGGCGGCCGGGATCGATACCAGCGTGCCGTAGGCTCCCGTCGCCGTCCCGACGGGCACACCCCGGAAGCTGATCCGTCTGATGTTCCACGCGTGCGAGCGCTCCAGTTCGACGGACAGCTCCCCCGAGCGCAGCGTGACGACCGCCGGATCCGGACGCGGGGCCTCGGCGAATACGGCAGTGGCGAGGGCCGCACAAACCAGCAGGCTAAAGCGCGCGACGCGACGCATCTCAGCGTCTCCCCCAGGCACGCGCCAGAAAGCTGAAGGCACGGTCGATGCAGGCGCCAAATGACTCGACGATTCGCCAGACCGGCGTCTCCTGAGGCTGCAAGGCGGGGCCCCGAGCGGGCGTGACCGACCGGCGAGGAGCGTGCGCTTCGGCGGGTTCCTCGACGCCTGCGTCCGCCAGCGGCACGATCTCGAAGCTGCTGCCGACCGTCAGCGGCAGGGCCGCGAAGTCGCCGATGGTCGCCGTGCAGTCGAAGGTCAGACGTCCGCTGGACGCGCGCACCAGACCCGTGGCTGGGTCGATCC
Organism: Candidatus Zipacnadia bacterium; assembly: GCA_029821265.1. GTDB lineage: Bacteria > Armatimonadota > Zipacnadia > Zipacnadales > UBA5352 > JALGTR01. Next base: position 211 of record JALGTR010000029.1, on the reverse strand, counting down.
GTCGCTTCATTCCCTGCATGGTCATGACGCCATTGCTGATCGTGATCTCACCCTCCTGCAGCGGGTTCTGAGCCTTGAACTCCGGAAAACGGGCGTGAACGTCAGTCAACACCATGGCCTCCGCTGCCGTCACCCGCTTCAGATGCGACGTTGCCCGCACCGTGATATCGCCAAGCTCGGGCGCGGTCCGACGGCGCTCGATGGTCCAGGG
>JALGTR010000228.1 GCA_029821265.1 Candidatus Zipacnadia bacterium | reverse complement strand
GGCAAACATGTACTGCGGGGCCTGTGCGCGAGACGTGGCGATGGCCCAGGCTCTCATGGCCCGCGGTCACGAGATACAGATCGTGCCCCTCTACACGCCTCTTCGCATCGAGGGTGACGAGACGCTGCCTGTCACCGACGTGCACCTCGGTGCGATGAACGCCTACCTGCAACAGATCTCGGGCGTCTTCCGGCTGCTGCCCCGAGCGTTCGCCAGGGCGCTCGACCATCCGGCACTGCTACGCTGGCTATCACGGTTCGCGGTCCGGACGGATCCGTCCCGACTCGGGCCGATGACGGTCTCCGTACTGGCTGGCGAGGACGGCAGGCAGGCGGCGGAGCTCGACCGACTGCTGACGTGCCTCCAGCAGCAGGGTGTTCCGGATGTCGTGACGATCACCAACTCGCTGCTGTCGGGCATCGCTCCCCCGATCAAGCGGCGCCTCGGCTGCGCGGTCACCTGCGAGCTCAAAGGCGAGGACGGCTTCGTGGAGTCGATCCCCGAACCTGAGCGGTCGGAGGCGCGAGCTCTGATCTGTCGCAACGCCGAGAGCATCGACGTGTTCACTGCGCCTGCGCCGGCGTACGCCGATCACATGGCCAGCTTTCTGGACGTCGAGCGCGACAGGATTGCCGTCGTGCGGTCGAGCATCGACGTGTCGGAGTTCCGTCGTGCGGGGCCGCGCCCGCGCGCGCCCTTTACGATCGGCTACCTGTCGGTCATCACGCCGCGCAAAGGCCTGCACATTCTCGCCGAGGCGTTCGCGATGCTGGCTGCCGAGGGCCGAGACGTGCGTTTGCAGATCGCGGGACAGCTGCTCAACGGCCGCTATTGGCGACAGGTCAGAGGCATTCTGAGGCGTGCCGGCAGCGATTGCTGGGAGTACCTCGGTGAGGTCGAGCGTGATCAGAAGATCGCCATGCTGCGGTCGCTGAGCGTCTTCTGCCAGCCCAGCATCAAGCCCGAGGTCCTCGGAACAGCAGCGCTCGAGGCGCAGGCGTCGGGCGTGCCCGTCGTCGCGCCGGACGAGGGGGTCTTCCCGGAGATGCTGGACCTCACCAGCGGCGGGCTGCTATTTGGCAGCCGTGACGCCGGATCGCTGGCTGAGGCTCTGCGCAGGCTCATCGACGATCCTGAACTCGCAGATGGTCTTGGGGATGCGGCCGCGAAAGCCGTCGAGCGCCATCACGCGCCCGACGTCATCGCGGAAGCGATGGAGCGAGTCCTGAGTGACGCCCGCAACTGAACTCACGGAAAAGGGGATGGCAATGGCGAAGAAGCTGTGCAAGCTTGCGAAGAGGGGTAAGCTCGATCAGATCGGGGAACTCGCGCGCAACGCCAGATACATCTGCAAGAAATGCGGCCGGACCGCCGAGAAGGAGGAGAACCTGTGCAGGGCGACCCCGATCGAGGGGTGATGGGGGCATTGGGCCGGGCGGGCGCCCGGCCCCGTGACAGCTCGCGCCGAGCGGTCAGCTGATGTCCTCGATCTCGACCACGCGGCGCTGCATCATCGCTTCGTCGGCGGCGAAGGCAATGAGGTGGCCGTAGATCGAGTCGGTGACATCGGTTGATGAGATCGAGGGCTCCTCGCCGCGGACGACGCGCACGAAGTCCTCGGCCAGGCGCATGTCGCCGCCGCCGTGCATTCCGCCGCTGACCTGCACGTCCACGACCTCCTCTGAGTACTCGTGGCCCTTGCGAGGGTCGGCGTGGCGTACCGTGAAGACGCCGTCCTCCATGAAGCCCTCTATCTCGCCCTCGGTGCCCCAGATGTGTATGCTGCGGCCCGGCTTCGGCGTGCCGGTGACCATGTCGTGAGTCGCCGTGGTGCCGTCCTCGAACTCGATGACCACCGACTGGTGGTCCATCACATCGTTGTCGCACGCGTATACGCAGCGGCCGTACGGGTTGTCCTCGCGCAGCGACCGCTCTTTGTCCTCAAGCGTGGGCTCATCGATGTGCTCGATGCTCTCCCACGCGTACGTGGGCCAGCGGCCGCTGTCGAGGTACATCTTCCGCGCCGAGTAAGGGCATTCGGGCTCTGCGGCGCAACCGACGAGGCACCTCTCTGCCGCGCCTTCAGGGGCGTTCTCAGGCAGAAAGACCGTCCTGGAGCCGAGGCTGGAGACGAACCTCGGGCGCACTCCGCTCTTGAACCAGGCGATCAGGTCGAGATCATGGCAGCACTTGGCGAGCAGCATCGGGTTGATCTCACGCCGATTCCACTTGCCGCGGACGAAGGCAGTGGCCATGTGATGATAGCTGACGGCCTCGCAGGTGTGGAGTGCGTAGATCTCACCGATCTCGCCTGAGAGCACTCGCTCCTTGATCCCGACATAGAAGGGAGCGTAACGCAGCACATGGCCGATTGCGAGCTTTCGGCCGGTGCTGCGAACGGTCTGCAGCAGTTCGAGCAGTTCCTCGCGGGTGGGGCAGATGGGCTTCTCGAGCAACACATCATAGCCGGCCTGCAGGAGCGGGAGGGTGGTCGGCACGTGCTGGCGGTCCATCGTCCCGTTAATGGCAGCATCGGCGATTGCCGGCTGCTCGGCGAGCTGCTCGGCGGTCTCGTAGTGATGCTCCTCTGGGATATCGAAGAGCTCAGCGGCCTTCCGGCGGCGGATCGGATCTGGATCGGCGACGCCGACGACCTTCATCATCTCGGGCTGCTGCAGTGAGAGGCGTGCATACAGCAGACCGCGGTGCCCGGCTCCGACGATCACGGCGGTGACTGGTGATGAGTTCATGGGGCGTTCCTCCATGAAGAGAGCCGACGCTGAGGCGCCGGCGTTTCGAAGAACATGAACGCGCCCGACCAATCGGGCCGGGCGCTGCTGGTTGACGCGAGGCGGTCACCAAACGAGAGGCGAGTCATCGTTGGGCGCAGCCTTCGTCACCACAACGTTGGCTGCCCGAGGGCCCTTCGGGTCGTCCTCGATGTCGAATTCGACCTCCGAGCCCTCGGTGAGGGTGTGATAGCCCTCGCCGACGATAGCGTAGTAGTGCACGAACACGTCCTCGCCCTCAGCTCGCTCGATGAAGCCATAGCCCTTCGCGTCGTCGAACCACTTGACCGTCCCTGTTGCCATACGATACATCCTCCGTCTGGTTTTTCCCCCGTGCTCCGGCCGCCCTCGCAGCGGGTGCCACGAACGCCCCGAACATCAAGAGGCTGGCGAAACGTCCGCCAAATCCACGCATCCATGTATATCGTAACACAGGCTCCGCCGGACATGCAAGTCTGCGCTGGACGGTGCCCCCCGCAGGCGGGGAGGGGAGGCGTTAAACAGACGGACGCCCGGCATAGACCGGGCGCCTCACGGGCTGCCGGGGTATCCACCTTACCACATCGTGGTCGAGTCCTGAGCTGGCGCCGCCTTCGTCACGACCACATTTGCCGCACGGGGCCCTTTCGGATCCTCCTCAACATCGAACTCCACCTCGGAGCCCTCTGTGAGGGTCTTGTAGCCCTCGCCGACGATAGCGGAGTAGTGCACGAAAACATCCTCACCATCCGCGCGCTCGATGAAGCCGTAGCCCTTCGCGTCGTCGAACCACTTCACTGTCCCGGTGGCCATCAGGGGATGCCTCCCCACGTCCTTTGGTGCGCTGTCCGCATGTGGGCGCCATCCAGCGCCCCCCGGAACAACAGCACTGCATTTATACTCCATCCTATAATAGGATATTGGGCGACCAAGTGCAAGTTCAAATTCCCGCCGTGTAAAGGCAGACTAGAAATGTCGGGTTGTGGCGGTCGTTGGTAGTCGTTGGTCGTATGTCGTTGATGGTCGTTGCTGTTGCCCCGCGCCGCCGAAAAGGGCGCTGTCGCCTCGGAAGGAAGCATCTTTGCCGATGCGGAAGTATGCAGAGGCTGGCAATGACATCCGGGGAGGGCCATGAATGCGCCGTCGAACGGTCAAGTGGGAAGAGATGCTGCCGCACGAAATGGACGCCTCGATCGCGGACAGGCCACTGCTATACCTGCCATACGGCATGTGCGAGCCCCACGGATTGCATGCTGCACTGGGCCTCGACGGCATCAAGTGCTACGAGCTGTGCGTCAAAGCCGCCGAGGAAGGCGGTGGGGTGGTCGCGCCGCTGACCTTCTGGCATATCGGCGAGCAGGGCATTGGCGTCCCGTGGCTCGCGCGCCAGAACGCGCCGCAGCCCTACATTACCTCCGTTGGCCACGAGCTTTTCGTCCAGAGCTTCATCTGGCACCTGAGGGCCGCGGTGGCTCGCGGCTTCGAGGCCGTCATCGCGATGACCGGGCACTACGGGGGGACGGAGGCTGACATGCGCTCGGCGGCCGACGTCTTCACGGAGTATGTTCCACTGCCGGTGTGGGTGCTGGCCGACTGGGAGTGCATCGGATACAAGCAGTACAAGGGCGACCACGCCGGGCCGTGTGAGACCTCGCAGCTGTGGGCGCTGCGCCCGGACCTCGTCGATGTCTCGCGCATCCCCGAGCATGAGGACGGTGAGCGCGTCTACGCCTCGGCGCTGCAGCCGGGCGAGGCCTCACGCGCCGAGGGCGAGAAGATCGTCGCGTCACAGATTGAGAACCTGATCGAGGGCGGAGATCGCCTGCTGGAGCGCTCGCCGGGCAAGCTCGAGGATCCCGGCCCTGATGGGGCGCGGGAGATTTGCAGGGACATGATGTCGCGCGACATCGAGTGGGTCTACCTCATGAGCGAGGAACGCCATCAGCAGTACTGGGGGCCCGGTGGCGAGGGCTGGCGCCATCGCCAGGGCACGATCGAGCGCAACGGGCGGATGGCGTGAATGGCTCGCTACCTTGACACCGCAACGCGGGCCAACAGAGGGCCTGGATGATGACCATGCGCAGTGCGGTACTCGCGATCTGTGTCACGATGCTGGCTGCCGGGGCGATCTGTGCGCAGCCTGTGGAGCTGGCCAACGATGCCATGGTGCTGCGCTTCGACCCCGAAGATGGCTACGCCCTCTCCTCGCTCGTCAACGTCGCCCATGGGGTGGATTTCATCCAGCCGCGACCCGAGGGGGTCGAGCAGAATCGCTCGCCATGGGAAATCGAGGTCCGTGCTCCAAATCGGCAGAAGCTCCTGACCGCGGCGGACGCCGCCCGGGCGAGCCATGAACTCGACGGTGACACGCTCACCATAACATGGTCGGGCGTGCAGAGCGATGAGATGCCGGGCGATCTGACCGTGATCGTCACCGTGCGGCTCCCCGAGACCGCGACGAAGGCCTGGTGGCGCCTCGAGGTTTCCGGTGAGATCAGCGGGTGGCTCTGGGAGGTCGATTTCCCGCGCGTCTTCGGCATCAGGGACTTCCCCGACGCGTGGATGTCGCTCCCGTGGTACTGGGGCCGTCTGGTGCGCAAGCCCATGCAGCTCGGACGCGCCGCGTCGCTGGTGTACCCCGAGCCGGCGTCGATGCAGTGGTTCGCCTACTGGGGTGTGGAGGATGATCGCGAACCGGATCTCGCGACCGAAGAGGGCCGGGACACGGAAAGCGGCTGGTCCCCCGACTACTCCGACGCAGCCGGCCTCTACTGGGGCGCGGAGGATGGTGAGGTGCATTTCAAGCGCTTCGCCTGGGACTGCACGCACGAGGGTGAGCAGCTCTCGTGGCGGATCGAGAACATCCCACCGCTCCCCGAATGGCCGATGCCCCGCCTCGATTCTCCGGTCGAGGTCCACTATCAGATGCCCTACGAGGCCGTCACGGCCGTCTTCACCGGCGACTGGCTCGACGCGGCGCGGATATACCGCGAGTGGGCGGACGACCAGCAGTGGGCAGTGCGCGGGCCGATGGACGACTGGCCTGCGGCGATCCCCGAGCCGGGGAGCGAGGAGATGATCCGCTACACACCGGAGTGGTTCCGGGAGATCGGCTTCTGGGGCAAGTTCTACCACGAGCCGGCGAAGGTCCTGCCGGAGTGGGCGGCCTACCGCAGATGGACGCGCGTGCCGATGGCCTCACACTGGTACCGCTACAACGTCGCGACCTTCAACGACAACGATCCCGAGCATCTGCCGCCTGATCCCTACCTGCTCGAGGGAGTGCGCGCCGGCCGCGAGCTTGGCGTTGAGCCGATGCCCTACGTCCTGGCGACCATCTGGGACACCGACACCCAGTCGTGGATCCG
>JALGTR010000028.1 GCA_029821265.1 Candidatus Zipacnadia bacterium | reverse complement strand
GGCGCCAGCGCGCTCACGTAGCCAAGATCAACGCTCGGCGAATCCGGCGCGTCCAGCACGCGTGTCCCGACCAGTACGTTGTCCTCCACGATCGAGGGGCCCGATTCCACCACCGGAATCCCGGGGATGCCCGGGAAGATCTCGGCGGGCCGGGAGAGCGAGCTGCGCACGAAGTCCGACGACCGGTCCCAGATCAGAGACAGCATCGTGCGGTCGATGCTTCGCGCAGGCGGACCCGGCAGCGGCGGGTCGAAGACTGCGTCAAGGTTGGGATCGTAGCCGCGCGTGCCCAGGTGGACCGTGTCTCCCGCGATCGCCGGCGCGCCCAGTGACGGCCCGAAGGGCATCGCCATCTGGTGCCGCTCAGCGGGGATGTTCAGGTTCGCATTCGGCACATCGATCCACATTAGATCGCGCTCGGACCACGCCGTATACTCGACGAGGAGCTCGTCGCCGGGCAGCACCGGCCGCCCGTCGGCATCGGTCGCCGCGGTCATATCGATCCATCCGTCGGCGACAAGGTCCCGCCCGCTCCACGCCACCAGCGCGCTCGCAGGGGCGTGGCCCGCGATGGGTGTGCCGTCGGGACGAGTGATGACCACACCTGCCGTCCAGTCCACCGGGTAGTACTTCAGGCGGATGAAGCCCCAGGTGTGGTGGAAGCGCTCGACGTGCGGTATCCGGTGCAGCTCAGTGATCGGGGCCGGATCGTCGGACACGTCGTCGAATGTCTGCTCATCGTGCCGCCATGTGACCACGATCGCCTTTCCGAACAGCGATACCGTGCCGGGCACGCCATCGATCCGCGCCTCGCCAGCGGTTGCGGCCGGGAAGATCACCTCGCGGTTCCAGCGATCGACACGATAGTATGTCGGCGGAATCACGTGGCCGCCATCCAGAAGCTCGACGGTGAAGCTGCCCGCGTCGGGTGAGATATGATACAGCGCATCGTTGGCCGCGTCGGTCGGATCCACCGGCCCGAGGTGCACCGAGGGCTCCACCTGACGCTTCAGGCCCACGACGCTCCCGCTGACAACCGTAGGCGGCCAGAGGTCGGGGCTGACCATCGTCGCCGCGATCGCCGTCTCGGCGTCCATGGCCGCCGCCGTTGTGCTCATCGAGCGCGGGTCCGCTCCGGGCTGTGCCATCGAGTCGGCCGGATCGTAAGACCACTTCACAGCGCCCGAATCGGCGTCAAACTCCGTGAGACCTCCTCTGGGTGGTGGCCCGGGCGGCCCGTACGGCACCGGCAGACCGGCCGCGGCCACGACCTCGCTCGTGCTCAGCGCGGGCGGCTGCGTGATCATGTCGCGGCGGTCCAGGGGCGTCCGCCAGCGCACCGGCCCGGGGACCGTCACGCGTTCCTGCACGCCATCGTGGTCCACGATGACATCGTACCCAAGCGCCGCCTCGATCGGATTGAGGCCAGCGTCGATGATGCCCTCGCGCACCGCAGCCTGGTCGTAGCGCACGTGGTTGGCGTCCAGCACGGCTGCGCGATCGATCTGCTGTGTCGGATCATCCGCGACGGCCGTGCCGGTGTAGGCGGTAATGGCCTCGTTCGTGCGCACGACATGGTAGTCGGCGTTCAGCGCAATCGAGCCGGGCATACTGGGCATCTGCGGCTGCGGCACCAGGCAGTACTGGCTCCCGCCCGCTGAACTGTCGATGAGGATAGCGCCCGATGCGGGGTCGTAACGGTGCGTGACCGCGGTCCCGAACGTCATCAGCGCGTCAACCATCCGCCCGTCGGCCGTCCGCACACCGCCGTAGACCGCCGGCATCGAGCCGGGCGATGGAGGCAGCGGGGTGCGTCCGGGCGTTGACACCCACGTGGGATCGTGGAACACAGGGAGCGATCGCGGCGCCTCGGGACCGCTGCCGGTCCCGGCGCCGTAGAGGTTCGTGGCGTCCGACGGATACACCCACTGGAGCCCGTTATCGGGGTTGTCGTCATCCCAGTCGTAATTGAGCGCGAAGCAGTAGGCGCGACCGAATGTGTTGTTCTCGGGGCTGACTCCGCCAAGCCCCGGGTCGAATTCCGAGGCCAGCAGATAGACGAAGCCGTTATGCACCACCGGCGTGGACAGCGCGACGACGTCGGCGCCGTTGAAGCCAGGAAGCGGGCGATCCCAGTAGATCGCGCCCGGAACGTCGAACGGAGCGGGCGCCTGGTCGAGGATCGTTTCATCGTAGGTCGCGTTGAAGCAGGTGACCCAGCCCGAATCGCCCGTCTCGTCCACGCTGGCGACCAGCAGCACCTGCACGGGGATATCGTAATCTGCGCCCGGGATCGAGATCGTCGCCAGCGCTGGAGAGGCGTAACGCGGCGTGCGTCCCGCGGGCAGCTCGCGCGACCAGATCACGTCGTACGGAGCGCCCTGGCCGTAGTCGCCCTCCCCGTCATCGGCGAAGCCGTCGCCGTTGAGGTCGCGCTCGGGGTCCACGTCGAGGCAGACGACGCGGGCTGGCGTTCCTGCCGCGGGCGAGGGCTGGCTGACGATGTACGTCAGGCCCCGGTCATGCACCGGTGTGCACACGACGGCGCCCATGCCGCCCGCCGTGGGATCCTCGGTCTGAGCCGGGTACTGCCACTTGATATCGAGCGGGAACGGCGCGCGCGCGACGCTCGTGGCGTCCGCCCGTGGCGTCCGACGCGCCTGCTCCCAGCGATCGTTCCACTGGATCATGTTGAGCGCAAGCTTCACATCCGGAGCCTGTGCCGGGTTCGGCGAGGGGCGAGACTGTCCGGTGAAGCCCGTCTGGCCCGACGCCGCGTTGATCAGCCAGTCGGAGACGTCAAGCCCGACGCCGCCGGTGGTGAGAACCACCGCACCGCTGCCCCAACTGCCGGCCACGACGAATGGCTCGCGCCCGCCGCCGCCGACGTCGGCGATCTGTACCACGGTGTTGAAGATCGCATCGAGGTTGGTGATGTAATCGCCGGTGACCGGGGGAGCCCCCGCATCCTCCCAGTAGCGCCAGTCAGGGCTGTGACCAAGCAACGAGACGCCTGCGGGGCCTATCGAGTGCGGCTCGGAGAGCATCCCGTGGCGGCGGTCCAGCGCTATCCGCACATATCCGCCGGCGCCTGCGTTGTCGAACTGAAACACCCAGGGGAAGTTCGTCCACGACGTGCCGCCGCCGGCGACGTCGTTGTCCACCCACAGGACCGCTCCGGCCTCGACAGCCGCCATCAGGCCATCGGCCTGGGCGGGCGTGAGGTCGAGGTCCGGGGCGCAGATGTAGATGAGGTCCATCCCCGCGAGGCCATCCGCGGTCGTCCGGATCCAGCGGGCGGGGCCGGCCGGAGGCGTGGTCTCGTCGATCAGCTCCACGAACCAGTAGTTCCGCGTCCCCTTGACCGCGTAATCGGCCTGCGAAGCGTCATCAGCGCGCACGGTCGCCGGCGCCAGAGGGTTCTCGAACACCCAGTCGTCGGGCTTGAGATCGGACCTGCGCAGGCCCTCGATGACGTAGGGATTAGGATGCGTGGCCGGCTGCTGCCCGCCTATTCCCAGCACGCATGCCTTGACAACGCGGTGGGCCGCATCGTAGCGGAAGCTGGTCCGCGCCGCCGACGCACCTGTGGCGGCGACGAGCAGGATGACGACTGCATACACCATGAGATTGCGGCACAGCCGCATAACTCTTACCTCCGTGCGTGTCCTGGCTTTCGGCGCCTACCGAGATTCGCCGTAGTAGACCAGGTCCGGGCCGACGGGCAACAGAGGCATACGGGGCAGATTCGCGGCCGGATGGGCCGGATCCTCCACCGGGCCGTGATACCGCGTCAGCCGCAGAGTGTCGTCATAGTAGTATTCGATCGTGCCCCACCGGCCGAGATCGCTCGTCGTGTTGCCCGTGTACTCCGCCGGGAAGGCACACTTGTCGGTCCAGTCGCGCGCCGCCTCAATGGGAGCCGTGTAGTTCTCGGCGATCGTCCCGTTGAAGGTGATCTTGTAGTTGTACCTGCGGTAACGCACCGGATCGGGCGCGTCCGGGTCAGCCGGGCTGTCACTGGCGGTCTCGTCGAACCAGCCTGACGTGAGCACGAACCAGCAGCCACGCTCGGCGAACACAGCCGCGTTCACCCGAGCGTTGATCGCGCCCACCGGCAGGCCGTCACTGTTGAACTCCGCGATCTTCCAGGCCTTCAGCCAGTAGCCGGTCGATCCTGCCCCCAGCTGCGGATCGGAGTGCCGGAGCATGATCGCGTTCGGCAGGCCGATCGTGGAGTCAACGTAGCCAGCGAGGTCCCACGGCAGGTTCGCCGCCGGCTGGTCATACGGCGCCCAGCTCGGCGCCACGGCCGCGACACCCCACGGCTGGGGCGGCAGCGAGCCGTCCGGGAACGGCTGATCCGGCTGCGTCAGCGCGAACGTGTAGTCCGACATCGGATCCGGCGGATTGCCGAAGTCATACGGTGTCGAGCCCGCTCCCGCGACCCAACAGGTCAGCGCCACCCCTGACGGTCCAGGATCGCCCGCCGTCTGCCTGACGACCAGCGCCACCGAGTCTCCCTCGGGCACATCGCCCCAGAACCACGAGCTGTAGGCCCGGCCGTCCGAGCCCGGCGCAAGCAGCCAGTGCTTGTCGCGGTCGGACGGGTTGACGGGATCATCCGGCACCGCCGGCGCCGTCCCCAGCGTATCCTGCGGCACGATCTGCGTGGCATTCAGACAGACGCTGTCGCATGCCAGCAGGGCGACCTTCGTGTTGAAGGCTGGATCGAGGTCAGGGTCGATGTAGTCGTTGGGCGAGAGCAACTGGCCGTCGATGTAGATCGTCCCGCCCGAGACTATCGTCATGTCGTAAGCGCGACGCAGCTCTCCGCCACCGCTCAGCAGTGCCGGTGGAAGCTGCCCGGAGACCCGCACGTTGCCCTCCGCCACGATCAACGGATGCCGCACATCGGGCGTGGTGCCGTCAAGCCAGGGCGTCGGGTAATCGAGGATGATCGTACGCTGGCCGGAGTCGCTTCCGTCCGGCGCGCGCCAGGTCTTGTCGTAGCGCGTCATGCGAATGCCCGGCTGACCCCCCTCGTGGAAGGGCCACCACACCTGCCCGGCGCCGATCCCGGCCGGATCGGTGCCCGTGTAGATCGCGCTGGGATCGCCCGCCGCCGCCTCGTTCGGCAGGAACTCGATCTCCACCGCCGGCGGCGCGTATGTGCGGAACAGCGCATCCCAGCCGCTGTCGCCGGTCGGGGTACCCGTGTCCGTGTTCTGGCGCATCCAGTCGTCCATGAGCATCTCGATATCGTGGTCATACTGGATGTCGTTGAAGTTGTCGATATAGATCCCCGCGCCATAACCGTACTGACCACCCGCCACGTAATGCCCGGAGGTGGGCGGATACTCTATGAAGTCGCCCGAGTCCCGTGTGAGCTTCCGGTAGCGGTCGAGATCGATTGTCGGCGGCTCGATGCGGTCAACCCACCGGGGGTAGCCGGCGGCTGTCCCTGGCTGGCCGTCCCGAACATGCCCGCCGATCGTGTCGAATGTGTCCGGGTCCGGATCGACATCGTCGGAGGTGTAGGTCATCAGCACCGGCGGGTCGTTGTTGATCTGCACCTGGGCGGGCCGGTCCCCGCTGTCATCTCTGTCATCCGGCTGCTCGGTGTCGCGGTAGATGCCTCCGGTGGCCAGGACCCGGTCCTGCCGCAGATAGCCGCTCGGGCTGGGTCCGTCGAGCAGGTGGAGGGTGGTGCTCGCCTCAGCGATGGTGCCGCCCGCATCCAGATATGGGCTGCCCGCCAGCTTGAGGGTCGTGTCGACGCGTATCGGCCCGTGATAGATCGTCCGCAGGCGGTCCATCTCTTCGTTGCCCGCGTTCGGCCCGGCGTTCATGTCAATGATACCCGGTGATCCGAGCTCGGCCGGCCGATCGTGATCGGTCGCGTTGTGCACCCAGCGTCCGTAGTCGAGCATCGGCAGCGGCTTGTAGGCCACGAGCTTCCGGTAGACCTGCGTGCCGTCCACGCGCCCGATCGACTCGATGCGGATGTAGTTCGACATCGGCTCCGGCGTCCCCGGATCGCCGACCTCCCACGGGTTGTACGTGACGCGCAGCAGGAAGTAGCCGTTGCCCATCAACAGCGACTGCGTCGGTTCCGTCAGGCCTGCCGGCGCCCACGGCTCGGGGTAGCGCGTGTATCCGCGCCGGACATACGCATTGCTCGTCGTGTCCAGCTCCGGCGCCCATCCCCGCGCCATCTCCATCTCAGTATAGTAGTCATCATCGGTGCCGGGCACCCCGTCGGGGCCCCAAATCTCGACGTCCGCACCACCGCCCACGTAGGTCGCCGGCGGCTCCGGCGGCCGCCAGTCCGCTCCGTTCTGCTCCAGCATGTGGTCGGCGTAACGAATCCCGGCTTCAGCCAGCGCCTGCGCCGCAAGCACGTCCTCGTGGCGCGTTGACTGACGCTGGTTGTACGTGACCAGCGCCACGAAGAGGATCCCCACCAGCAGGATCGCCATCATCAGCAGCACTGCCACGAGGAGGGCCTGGCCACGGCGCCCTCGGCACATTGTTGTTCCGCCACTTATCCTCTGCCGCATCTTTTCAGGCCTCCACAGCCTGGTGGTCGTCCGCGTGGTCACACGACCGTCTCGTATCCGGTATCTGCTCATGGGCTCAGATTCCGCAACGTTACCTGGTCCTTCAGCGACACCTGGTCGGGCGTGGCGTCAGCCGGAATGATCAGCGCGTCCGGATTCGTCGGATCCGGCTCCGGCTCCCAGTACCTCTGCAGCCGCAGATGCAGGTTTATGATCTCCTGCGTCGAGTAATCCGCCCGGACGATGTAGTCGTTCTCGGGCGCCGCAGGATCATAGTTGCGGCGGAAGTAGTACTGAATGTAGACCCCGAAGTATTCCAGCGTCGGGCCTCCCAGATCGCTGCTGTCCACCACATGGTCGCCGTTCGTGTCGAACAGCCTCGGACTGGGCGGCCTCAGCTCATTGAACCGCACTTCCGCAACCTGGTTGTGGCTGCTGTAGACGACCGCGAACTGCCGATCTCCGATCTGGCTTTGATCGGTGTTCGTGGTCTCCGTGTATGTCTCCTGGTACGGTTGGCCGTTGCTGTCCACGGCCCAGACCACCACGTGAACGCTTCCGGGCACGATCTTCGCCGGAGCAAGCGTGCCCGCGCGTGTCACATCAAGCCGATACGCGATCGGCATCGCCGGGTCGCCCGGCTGTGCCGTGGAGATGAGCGTCCCCGCGCAGCTCGGGTTCGGACAGGAATCGCCGACGTTGTACTGGGTCGGGCTGTAGCTGCCTCCACAGTCGGTGCAGGTCAGTGGCCCGAGGCTCGGGTAGATCGGGATCAGATCCCACTGGCGCGCGCCCGTGAGCGTGCCGTTGCTGTCGTAGGCGTCCACGGTGGTCGCCGCGAAATCGGGCCGCTCGCCCTGCACCTGCATCTCGTAGTACTGACCCGGCAGCACAGCCGCGGTCGGATCGGTCACGTTCACCCACGTCGCGGTCGGCGCGCCCACCTGCACGGCCCCGCGATCGGAGTTCCATGTGACAACCATGCTCGAGGCCGTTGTGGGGTCGACCGAGTCCTGCACAACGCTCATGTCCGTCGGATTCACAAAGACCAGCCGCGGATCAAGCTCCGATATCCCAAGCGTCCCGACCATGCCGGGAGCAACCTTCGGGGCGATGTCGTTGAGATCGACGTTCCCGGAGTTGTGCAGACCGGCCCAGGATCCGTGGCGAGCCTGATAGATCGTGTAGTTCGCAAGCGGCTCGAGCACCTCACCGGCGACCCGCTCGGGCTGGAAGCGCACGCCCTCGTGCTGATAGTAGATATCTCCCGTGCAGCCCGCGGGGCAGCTGTCGATGTAGCCTCGCACGACCTCGCCGCACGTGGCGCAGATCGAGTAGGTCACCGGGATATCATAGCCGCTGCGCGGCGTCAGCAGGTTGCGGATCGGGTTCGTCGCGCCGCCGAGGTTCGTGAACTCCCACCACACCGCGTTGGCGTCCTCGTACCGCTCGTAGTAGCCCTCCTCGCGCACCAGCACGAAGGGGTTGAACTCCCCGTAGGCCTGCGTCTCATCCAGCAGCGCGACCCGCAAGCGCGTTGCCACGATCTGACCGGTGCTGTCCACTCGCGGCGACAGCGGTTCGATCAGCTCGCCCGTGTTGGTCCGCGCCGGTCCGACAAAGACGATCTCGGAGAGGTTGGGAATGCGCACGTCATCGGCCGTCCCCAGCAGACCGTCGGAGCCCTTGAGGGTCACGCCGGGCGTGGGGTAGACGTACATCGCGTTGCCCAACTCCCGGCGGATGTCCTCCATCGCACCGCGAACGGCGTTCTGCATGGTCACGCGCGTCTGTCCGACCGTAACCATATCGAGGCTCGCGATCATCGGAGCGAATAACAGGGCAAAGAGGATCACCAGGATGGACAGCACGACGAGGACCTCAACGAGCGTGAATCCCGCTCGGCCCCGCATCGTCGCATGTTTCCTACTGTCGAGCGCGCAACCTGTCTTCATTGCCTGTCTCCAGCCGCACCTGTTGGTGTGCGCTATTCTCTCGCGAGCGACCCCACCGTGGCTCTTGAGTGATGCTTCGGCCTATCTATACCCCGGCGGTGGTTGCAGTTATCCGGACGTGTCGTCGTGGCCGACCTTCCATGCTGCACTGGGGCCGGCGCTGGGATCGGTCATAAGCTCGTCGAAGACCCGCCCCACGCTTCCGTCCCAGAAGAGCACGTAGTACATCCCCTTGCCGCCCTCGCTCATCGAATCCACATGATATTTGCACCACGTGATGACCGTGTCATCATCCGGGCGCCAGTTCGGCATCGGAATGGGCACCGGCGTCGGACCGGCCGCGGTCACCGCTGCGGGCTGAATCTGCCGACGGTAGTACGGGTCGGTGTCATCCACGATCCCGCGTGAACTCAGATACGGATACTTGTTCAGCTCCGTTGCAGCGGCCGCTTCCTCGTCCTTGTTCATGTAGCTCATGAAGTACTCGACCGTGCCCGGCTGCGCGTAGACGTCGCTCGGGCAGTGCAGCGAGTTGCGGCGTCCCAGGTAGCCCGTCTCGTAGAGCGCCAGCAGCCCCGGGCCACTCGGCTCGGCCGACGTGTCCTCGGTCGGCAATACATAGTAGTATGGCGCAGCGCCCTCGTCCGCCACGTATGCCTTCAGCGCAACCGCAATCTGCTGAAGCTGCGAGCGGCAGGTGATGGCACGGTTGCTCTCGCGCAGGGCCCGGCCCGTCGGGATCATCAGCCCCATCAGCAGCACGGCGATCCCGATGACCACCAGAAGCTCGGTCAACGTGAATCCGCCCGTGCCTCGACGCATGGTCCTCTCTCCCTGCCTACAGGCGCCCATGGCCGCCATGTCCTTTCCTCTCCTCACAACAGCGGCTCCGGCGCCAGGATCGTGTCCAGTCCGAGCCGCTCAACGCGCCCGCGTTCGTCATGCCACCAGCCGCGAACCGTCAGCGATACGCCCTGCACACCCATGATCGCGAAGGCGCCATTTCCGGGCGGCGCGGGGACGTTCAGCACGATGCTCGGCTCGGCGTCGCCATCGATCACGTGCAGCTCGCCGCCGACCCGCTCGACCGTCGCGAAGTTCCCCGCCGACATGTCACCGACCAGATAGTCAACCACGACCGCCTGTCCGACCGCCGACTCGGGGAACAGAAGCTGTGCGTAGGTCGGATCGTCGGGATACGGCCGCACGGTATAGGTGCGATAGTCCACCATCGCGCTTTCGTCCAGCGCCGGATCCGGATCGAAGTACGTATCCGCAACGATCTGTTCGACGAAGAAGTCGGGCGCCTTCTGCACCGTGATCGTGTTGCCGTCGAGCACGCGGTAGTAGACCCGCAGCTCGCGCCCGCGCGCCTCGGCGGGAAGCATCGGCGAGTCCGCGTGCTCCCAGTCCAGCGTCAGGACGCCGTCGAGCATGTCCAGCCCGATCCAGGTCGCCGGATCGGCCGTGGACCACCCCCACGCCATGCCACTGAGGCTGTCCACGACCAGCACGAAGATCGGCCTCGGGGCGCCGCCAGCGGTCTGCAGCGGATTGCCCAGCACATCCTCCGTGTAGAGAGGATTCTGATCGTCGATCCCGCCGAATGCCAGGTTGACCTCATACGGCGGCTGTGTCGGCGCCGTGATCTCTTCCATCATGATCGGCATCCGGCGCGGATTGCCGACGCTGTCATCCTCGGTCCGCATCTGGTAGTTGATGTGCATCGGCTGACCGGCGTCCTCGGCCGGCAGAAGCAGCGTCGCGCCGTAGGTCGCCTCCAGCACGACGGTTCCCGGACCGACCATGCCGGGGCCGCCGACCGCGACCGTGTACGGGACCATCGCGGTCGCCGAGGACATCTCCGGCACCACGTTCGCGAACGCCGGCGCGCCGGTAAGCTCGGTGGCACGAACCGGAAGCGCCGCGGGAAAGGCGGCCCGGTTCTCCACGATCTCGTGGGTCACCCAGTGCGGGATGCCGGCGTCGTCGACCCAGCAGTAGTCTACCCGCGCGCTTGGATACTGCGTTGGCGCGAAGAGGTAACCGTTAGCGTCAAGGTAGAAGCTGTCCTCCGGCACACTGCCGCCGGGAGGCGCCTCGTCCAGACGCGTCAGCTCCGCCATCCGCCAGGCCTGCAGGTATGCCCCCGGATCAGCCGGGTCCTGTATGCTTGCCGGGCCAAACTCGAGCGTGTACGCGCAGACCGTCTTGCCCGCCTCCGGCGCCGGCACCTCAAAGCTCTCACCCACGACCCACGTCAGGTCGTCGCGCGGGTTGGCAGGCTGAGGAGCCGCGTCCTCATCGGGCCACGAGTCGGGATGGACCAGCGAACCGTCCGCCGGATCGTGCCCCATGATCGCCTCGGGAAGCTGATGCGGCTGCGACTTCAAACGCTCCAGCCGGGCCTCACAGAGCCTCGCCATCTCTGTCCGGACCTGCTCGGCGTCGATCAGGCCGAACAGCTGCGGGAATCCCTGAACGATGGCCCAGATGCCGATAAGCAGGATCGACATCGCAACCAGCAGCTCTGTCAACGTCAGGCCGCCGCGTCGGTGTCGTGTCACGTCCATGCCGCCTCTCACCATCTGCATGCTCCCGTTGCTCTCACGCTACTGTGCACGCTGCGCACCGCGGCTGCTGAAGCCGGCTCACCGCTCCGGCCCCTGCGGCGATGCGTCAGTCCTGCTTCTCAAACAGCGTCGCGCCATCGTCGGGGTCAACAGCCTGCCACGTCTGCACGACGATGACGTCGGAGTCCCCTGACAGCCGAACCATCGTGTCCCGTTCATCCTGCGCATCGGTGTAGAAATCGCGGTGATGCGGACAGTGGACCGCCACGGTGTACTCCGGGGCATACCGATTCATCAGCCGGGGATACTTCCGCCAGCCGCGATCCAGCCACGCCGGCGGGTTCGGGGCCGCGACCGTCGGCACCAGCGGGATGTTCCGGTCCCAACCCTTGGCATCGTACCCATGGTAGTTGTACGTGATCATCTGGTTGCCAGTATCCGGGTCAACGGCAAATGCCCATCCGTCGGAGGCGGAGGGATCCTCTGCGAAATTAATGACCCCATTGTACGAGCTGTAAACGCGATCTTTCGCTTCCTCGTGTTTGCCGAAGATCGCCTGATCGTGCGGGCAGATCAGCGCCTCCCAGCTCTCAATGAAATCAGGATACAGCGCAGAGAACCCGCCGGTGTAGATTGAAGCGCTCGCATTCCACGCCGGGCGCGGCGGGTAATAGTTGTACCGATCCTTGTAGTCCTCCAGCGCCAGCACCAGGTTGTGAAGCTGGGTCTGGCACTTCGTCATGCCGGCCTTGTGCCGAGCGCTCTGAATTGTCGGCACGAGGATGGCCACCAGCACAACAATGATGCCGATGACGACCAGCATCTCCACCAGCGTGAAACCGCGACTGTCGCCTCGCGTCATTGCGAACGCCTCCCGGATGGGTGCTGGCGGCGCCAGCGCTCTCGCAACCGATACCTCAGAACAGCGGCGCGGTCGTCGAGACCGACGCCCGCGCCTATCAGTTGCGTACTACCCGACGACGGGCGTCACTAAACCTCTACGCTGGAGCCATCAGCGCTAACGAATTGTGAAGCTACATGACCAGAAAACGCGACATCACTGCCGGCGTCAGAACATCGCCGAAGTAGATCATTGCCACTCCCGACGCCGCCAGCATCGGGCCAAACGGCAGGTAATCCCGCCGCCCGCACGACCCCACCAGCATGCACACCACGCCAACCACTGCACCTGTGACAACCGCCAGCAGAAAGAACGTCAGAAACTGAAAGCCCGGCCCCAGGATCGCACCCATGGCGCCGGCGAGCTTCACATCACCCCAGCCCATCGCCGGCCGCCTGAACAGCCGCTCGGCGACGAAGGCTATTGCCACGAACAGTCCCGCACCCACCGCCGCACCGACCAGCGACCGTGGCAGCAGCACGGTGTAGTGGACCGCCGCCGACAGCCGCTCGTCGAACACGACCATCGCCTGCCCACCGCGTTCGAGCATCCGCATCACGTCGAGCACCACACCCACACCCGCGATGATCGCCACGGCCTCATCGGGGATGATGAAGTGGTCGAGGTCGATGAAGAAGATCACGATCAGGCAGCTGACCGCGACGAAGCCCAGCACCGCCCGCAGGTTCGGACCGAAGACATGCCACGCACCGAGCGCGCATAGCCCTGTTGCCAGCTCCACGAACATGTAACGCGGGCTGTACCGCCGGCCGCAGTGCCGACAGCGCCCCAGGAGCGCAATGTAGCTCAGCACCGGCACCAGGTCCACAACACCGAGCCGCTGACCGCAGCTCAGGCACCGTGACGGCGGCGAGATCAGTGACTCCCGCCGGGGCAGCCGGAAGATGACCACATTCAGAAAGCTGCCCACCGCGGCGCCGATCAGGAAGATGACGGCCAGCAGCGCAATCTGGGCGGCGACTGTCGGGCCCAGCTACCTCACCTCGCGGGTCCGCTTCTTCGATTCCTGTCATGATTCGGCGGCCGGCAGAGATGCCGGCCGCCGTGTCATTTGGCGTTGCGGGTCAAGTAACCTGCCGGCATCAGTTGCTCAGGTTCGAGATGATGCCGATCAATGGCAGGAACATCGAGATGACGATGAAGCCGACGATAAAGCCCAGCAGAACGATCATCACAGGCTCAATCGCGGCCGTAAGGCTCTCGACCGCCGTGTCGACCTCGCGCTCGTAGAAGTCCGCGACCTTCTCGAGCATGCTGTCGAGCTGACCGGTCTCCTCACCAATGGTGATCATCTGCACGACCATCGGCGGGAACATGCGGCTCTCGGCCAGCGGATCCGCGATCGTGTCACCCTCGCGAATGCTCGCGCGCGACAGCAGGATCGCGTCGGCGATGATATCGTTGGCGACGGTGCCCGCAACGGTCTCGAATGCCTGCAGGATCGGAACACCTGAGGCCAGCAGCGTCGAAAGCGTGCGTGCAAACCGCGCCACCGCGATCTTGTGATTGAGCGGTCCGAAGACCGGCAGCTTCAGCACGAGTGTGTCGTAGATCCGCTTGCCGACCTTCGTCCGCTTGATCCGTCCGATCGCGAACCATAGACCGGCTATGATCAGCAGGAGGATGTACCACTTGCTGATCATGAAATTCGACACATTCATCAGAAAGCGCGTGGGAGCGGGGAAATCGCTCTCCTCCATCCCAAGCTCAAGGAACAGGCTCATGAACTTGGGCAGGATGAACATGACGAGACCGCTCACGATGAGAATCGCCACAATGAGAACCAGGACCGGATAAGTCATCGCCGACTTGATCTTCTGGCGAAGCTCCAGGTCCTTCTCCATGAACACAGCGAGACGCTCGAGTGTCTCGTCGAGAACACCACCGACCTCGCCCGCGCGCACCAGACCAACGGCCAGCTCGCTGAACACCCGCGGGAACTTCGCCATCGCCCTCGAGAGCGTGGCTCCACCCTCGACCTCTGCCTGGATGTCGCGGATGATCTCCTTGAGGCCGACGTTCGACGTCTGCTGCTCGAGAACGTCGAGACAGCGAACAAGCGAAACGCCAGCGTTGATCATCGTAGCGAACTGCCGGCAGAAGATTGCGAGGTCCTTCAGCCCCACCTTTCGGCCGAATCCGGGTATGCTGATGTTGATCTGCTTCTTTGCCAGTGAGGAGCTCTTCTGCTCCTTAACGGCGGTGGGGGTCAGCCCTTGGTCCCGCAGCGCCTTGACGAGGGCGTCCTTGGATGAGGCCTCCATCGTCTGCTGGACCTGCTGGCCCTGTTTGTCCCGGGCCGTGTATTGGAATGTCGGCATTGCCTACCAGCTCCTCCGAACGTGGGCTGGTCCCTCACTTAACAGTGTACACACGCTCGTCGTGGCTGAAACGAGTCCGCCAAAGTTTAACGCGCCGCCCGTCACCGGGGGCGGCGCAGAAGATCGCTCCCTCACTCGTCGACCTGCCCGTGGATGAGCTGCTCGAGCTCTGTCGGGTTTTGCGCCCGGCGCATCGCGTCCTCGTAGGTGATCAGACTCTGGTGATACAGGTCACGCAGCGCCTGGTCCATCGTCTGCATCCCCGTCTCACCCGAGGTCTGGATCACAGAGGTGATCTGGTGGGCCTTCGCCTCGCGGATGAGGTTGCGGATAGCGGAGTTGGCGATCATGACCTCGATCGCCGCCACTCGTCCCGGCTCACCGGCACGGCGCAGCAGCTGCTGGGAGAGAATGGCCACGAGGTTGTTCGACAGCTGGATGCGGATCTGCTCCTGCTGGGCGGGTGGGAAGACGTCGATCATGCGGTCCACCGACTCGGCCGCCGAGTTCGTGTGCAGCGTGGCCATGACAAGGTGACCGGTCTCCGCACAGGTGACCGCCAGCTGAATGGTCTCGAGGTCGCGCATCTCACCGACCAGGATAACGTCGGGATCCTCGCGCAGCGCGGCCCGCAGGGCGTTGTTGAAGCTGTGGGTATCATGCCCAAGCTCACGCTGGTTGATGACCGACTTGTTGTGGGTATGCAGATACTCGATCGGGTCCTCGATCGTGATGATGTGCTCGGCGCGCTCGTGGTTGATCTGATTGATCATCGCTGCCAGCGTCGTCGACTTACCCGAACCGGTCGGCCCGGTCACCAGCAGCAGCCCGCGAACTCGCCGGGAGAGATCCTCGAGCACCGGCGGCAGCCCGAGCTGGTCGATGGTCGGGATCTTGCGGGGGATCAATCGAAACGCACCCGCAACGGTGCCCCGATCACGGAAGATGTTCACGCGGAAACGGGCGATGTCCTGGTACGCGTAGGAACAGTCGAGCTCAAGGTCAGTCTCGAACCGCTGCACCTGGTCATCGGTGAGGATGTCGTACAGCATCCGCTGTGCGATCTCGGGAGTGAACTCCTCGTACCGCGTCTTCTTCAGCTCTCCGTCGATCCGCAGCACGGGCGGGAGGCCCGCTGTCACGTGCAGGTCCGACGCGTTATGCTCAACGACGAGTTCCAGCAACTCATCGAGATGTACATCGTGGATCGCCTTCACCCGTCGCTTGCCGCGTGTCCTTTGCTCTGTCGCCATCAGGCTCCTCCTGGGTGGCCCGCCATGGTCAGATCGCGGTGGCCCCGCCCTACCTCACTGTCGATACAACGCGCAGGATCTCGTCAATGTCAGTTACACCCGCCATCGCCTTGGACAGCGCGTCCTGCGACAGCGTCACCATACCGTTGGCCAGCGCGGCCTCCTTGACCTGATCCGCCGAGGCGCGCTTGACAACCAGCTCGCGAATCTCCTGGTTCAGCATCATCAACTCGAAGATACCTACCCGACCCCGGTAGCCCGTGTTGCGACACGACGCGCAGCCGGTGCCGCGGTAGAAGGTGACGTCCTCGTTCTCGGGAGCGTCGGGGTCGAAGCCCAGACCCAGCAGTTGGTCGCGCGGCGGCCTATACGGCTCCTTGCAGTCATCGCACAGCTTGCGCGCCAGTCGCTGCGAGACCGATGCGATAACCGAGGACGCGATCAGGAACGGCTCAACGCCCATATCGATCATTCGCGTAACGGTGGACGGCGCGTCATTGGTGTGCAGCGTGCTGAGCACAAGGTGACCGGTGAGCGCGGCCTGGATCGCGATCTCCGAGGTCTCGAGGTCTCGGATCTCACCGACCAGGATCACGTCCGGGTCCTGCCGCAAGAAGTACTTCAGGGCGATCGCGAAGGTCAGACCCGCCTTCCGATTCACGTGCACCTGGCTGATGCCGTCGATCTGATACTCGACGGGGTCCTCGATCGTGATGATGTTCGTCTCGATGTCGTTGATGCGGTTGAGGATCGAATACTGCGTAGTGGTCTTTCCGCTTCCCGTCGGGCCGGTCGAGAGGATCATGCCGTTGGGCTGACGGATCAGCGTTTCCATCTGCGCCATCATCTCGGGGCTGAACCCGAGGTTCGCCAGACCCATCATGATCCCGCGCTTGTCCAGGATCCGCATGACGCACTTCTCGCCCAGTGTCGTCGGAATCGTGGACACACGGAGGTCGAAGTCATCGCCGGCGTGCCGAATGTGGATGCGTCCGTCCTGCGGCACGCGGCGCTCCGCGATGTTCATATTCGCCATGATCTTCAGACGTGAGATCAGTGGCGCGTGCACATACTTCGGAAGGTTCAGAATCTCGTGCAGCACTCCGTCGATGCGGTAGCGGATCCGGACGCCGTTCGCCTGGGGCTCAACGTGAATGTCCGAGGCCCGCTCCTGGATCGCCCGCTGAATGGTGATCTTCGCTATTCGGATAATCGGCGCCTCGTCGGCCACATCGGCGATTCGGTCGGTATCGATCCGGGCCTCGTCGGCGCCAGCGTCCTCCTCAGCGGCAAGGATGCCGCTGTCCCGCACGGACTCGGCCAGTTCCTGCAGGTTGCCCATTCCGAAGTCCGCCGGAGCGGCCGCTGCAGCGGCGCTGCGTCCGCCCCCTCCGGCCGGCGCGCCCGCGTAGATCTTCTCGATGAGCTGCTCAATCTTGCTCGGCGGCGCAAGCATCGGCTCCACCTGCACCTGCAGCCGCATCTTCAGGTCGTCGAGCGCGATGACGTCCGTCGGCTCCTTCATGGCGACGCGTATCGTACCCCGCTCCCCACGGTCCACCGGCAGCGCCATATACCGGGTCGCCACGTCCTGAGTGATGAGGTGAGCGACGTTCGGATCCACTTTGGTCTTGTCCAGGTCAACGTAGCCCACGTTCAGCTGCTCGGCGAGCGTGCGGTACAGCGCCTCCTCCTCGACGAATCCCAGGTCCATGAGAATTTCGCCGATAAGTTGAGTGCTGTCCTCCTGCGCCGCCAGCGCCTGCTCGAGCTGCTCATCCGTGATGTGACCCTTCTCGATGAGCATCTGCCCGATCCTTTTCCTGCCGCGGGACCTGCGCATGGCATGCACCTCTTGGGTCTAACTCATGGAGTCTGAAAACGAGGTCTACGTTACCGTGGCGATTATAGGCGACCGCCGCGGCCGGTGTCAAGCTGACCACTCTCCGCATCGGGCCCTATCACCACTGCTCGGGACCTCTGTTTCCAGGGGCTGTGTGCCCTGTTCCACTGCTCTCTCGTCTATTCCTCCGCCGATCAATCTTTCTTAAACTTTGCGACCGCCGCCGAGTGCGCCGGCAGCAGCAGGACGCCGCTCGGCTCCTCCGGCCTCTCCCGCTGCACCGTCACCGCCGCGGGGCCCTCCTGCGTGTTCCGTGCACTCATGTGCGCCGCGACCACCCTCGAGACCTCCACGGGCCGAAAACCGTCTTCCGCCTCGATCCCGATCTCCACCTGCGCCGCGGAGTCCGGACTGCGATTCACCAGCGCCACCGCCAGCTCCGTTCCCTCCTCCGAGAGGCTGGCCGATGCGTCCACCCACGGCACGTCGCTTAGAGCGGGGATATTCCCGAAGCTTTCCGCATCGAAGCGCGGAGACCGGCACTGACACTCCACCGCGATCGACTCGCAGGCGTCGGTGAACAGCTCGAAGACCGGGTGCAGCGCCGTCCCCCACGCCCCGGTTTGCGACGTCTCAATCGCAGGCAGCACGTTCACAAGCTGGGCAAGGTTCGCCATCGCAACCCACCCGCCCAGCCGCTGTAGCGCATTCAGCACCCCCGCCGCGAAGACCGCGTCCCGCGCCTCGTAGCTTTCCTCGATGCCCTCATCGCCGGTGGCGTCCAGCCACACATTCCACTCGTCGAAGGCGATCCTCACACCGCTGCCCTCACCGAGCACCTCGTCGATGGTCTCCGCCACCATACGCAGGCGGCGCTCGATGTCCACCGGGGCCGCCACAATCGCCCGGTACTGCCGCTGAAGCTGAGCGTCATCGCGCGTGTGCGGAACATACCGGTGCACCGAGAGGTAGTCCATCTCGTCGCCGACGATCTCCAGGACCGTGCGGTTCCAGTCGGGTCGATCCACCGGGTCAGCGCCGACCGCGATCAACTCGATATCGGGATCGACCGCGCGCATGGCACCGGCGAACTCCAGGAACAGCCGCCCGTACTCGTCGGCCGGCACATTCCCGATCTCCCAGCTCCCATAGGTCTCGTTGCCGATACTCCAATAGCGTACATCGAGAGGTTCGGTGTGCCCATCTTCCGAGCGCACGGCACCCCACGTGGTGTTCGCACCGCTATTGCAGTACGATACCCACGCCGCCGCGTTCTTACTCGTGTCGGAGCCGGTGTTCACGCAGATATAAGGCTCCGCGCCCACGGCACGACACCATGCCACGAACTCCAGCGTCCCGAAGTCGTTGGGTTCCCACGCCGCCCACGCCGGGTCGAAGGCGGTTGGCCGCTCGTCACGCGGGCCAATTCCATCCTGCCAGCGGTACCCGTCCGCGAAGCAGCCGCCCGGCCAGCGCACCACAGGCGGATTGATCCGTCGCGTCAGTGTCAGAACATCCTGGCGGAAGCCTCCGCCCGCGCGGTCGTCAGCGCGCATCAGGCTCGGGGATCGGACGGAAAGCCGGCCGGCGCCCATGCAGGCAATCTCGAGGGCCGCGTCATCGCTGTCGTAGACCGCTGTGAACTCGACCTCCCAGCGCTCCCAGTCGTTCGGAGCCGGGCGTGAGACGCCGACACCGCCGAGCGACAGCTCTACCTCGCGCAGGTCGCCGTCCGCCTTCACCTCCAGCGCTGCGCTGTAACGAACTCCCCGGCGCACCGCCAGCCCCCCGTGGCTGACCGCATGCCGGGCATCGTTCAGGCAGCGCATCACGAGAATGTTGCGGCCTGGCCCGTCCGGCTGCAGCTCGCACAGAAGCTGCGGCGCCCGTCCGCCGACCTTCTCCCACGGATCGGGAAGGCCGTTGCGGGTGTGGTCGAAGCCCACGAACTTGCGCGCGTGGAGCATCTCGCCCCAAACTCCGCCATTGATGCACCGGCCCAGGTGCTCGATGAAATGCCCGTAGATATTGGGGCTGATCCGGCCGATGCGCCTGTCAGGCCTGACCAGTACCGTGGCCTGAAGCATCGTCTCGTCCCTCCAGCAGCTCGTTCCGGGCGAGCATCCAGTGCGGCGTCGTGCGCGTGATCGTGACGGCGTACACTGCTACCGCGCCGGCATTCCGCAGAACCGACACGCACTCCTCTATGGTCGCGCCCGTGGTGAACACATCGTCGACGAGGATCAAAGCTCGGCCACGCAGACACTTCGCTCCACTCGCCTCGAAGGCTCCGCGCACGTTCTCTCTGCGCTCGTGTGCTCCCTGCACAGAGGTCTGCGGCGTCGTGTCACGCACGCGTCGCAGCACATCGCCTGCCACGGGCAGGTCGATCAGCGGCGAGATATGCCGGCAGAGCAGCTCCGCCTGGTCGAACCCTCGCCAGGCGCGTCGCCTCGGATGCAGCGGGACGGGCACGAGCGCTGCGCAGCGGTCCATCGGCAGTCCACGCTCCGTCGCGCGGTGGATCACCCGGGCGAGCATCGCGCCGAACGGTTCCGCCAGCCGTGTGCGGCCCTGGTACTTGTAGTGGTGCACGGCTTTGCGCAGCGTCAGCTCGTGCAGCCCTACGGCCCGCGCGGCGCTGAGAATGCGGCCGTCGCGACATTCCTCGCAGAGCTGTCCGGCAGGGCGTTGCTCGGGCATCGGCGCGCCGCACAGGTCGCAGATGGGGTCGCCGATGAACAGCGCGTCTTCGAGGCACGTCTCACACAGGGGATCATTCCCGGGCTGCTGGCAGAGCTGGCAGCGCGGCGGGAAGAGCAGTTCGAGCAGCTCGTCGATCAGCCCCCGTGAGTGCATCTCGCGGGCAGGCTTCCTCGTAAGTCGCGCGAATCCTGCTTCGCGAGACAGGCGGGTTTGCCTGTTGTCGCCCGTCGCTCGCGGACGCTGTGCCTTTGACAGCATCATGACGTTATGCTACGATTTTGCGCCGAAGCGCGCGCCTCGGGGGACGCTCCCCGGGCGGGCGCGCTGTCGTGAATACGGATGGGATCTCGATGAAGCGGACACGCCACGCAGTCAGCTGCGCTCTCGCTCTGACGGTGCTCCTCGCCGGCCTGGCCGTGGCCGAGCCGATTGTGGAGACGCTTGACAACGGCTGCCGTCTGGTCGTCGAGGAGGATCACTCACGGCCGGTCGCGGCCCTGCGCGTTTACGTGAAGGCCGGCTCGATCTACGAGGGCCAGTGGCTCGGCGCGGGGCTGACGCATTTCCTCGAGCATACCATCAGCGAGGGCAGCGACGATCGTACGCTCGCCGAGATCGAGGCTGCGCTCGATGACCTCGGCAACACCTACAACGCGTACACGACGAAGGACCACACCTGCTACTACATCACGACTGCCGGCGACCTCATTGACGAGGCGATCGACGTCGTCTCCGACTTCGTGCTCGATCCCACTCTCCCGGCCACAGAGGTCGAGACTCAGCGCGGCATCATCCTGCGCGAGATGGCGATGGGCGACGATGATCCCTCCCGCCGCATTCATCACCTTCTGGCCGAGACGCTCTTCACGGAGCATCCCTACCGCTATCGTGTCATCGGTTACCCGGAGGTCTTCAACGCCGTCACGCGTGAGGACCTCGCGGCGTACCACAAGCAGCTCTACGTGCCCGACAACTTCGTCGTGTCCGTGGTCGGAGATTTCGACGCGGAGGAGGTCCTCGCGCAACTTCGCGAGATCTACGGCACTCTCCCGCGCGTACCGCCTCCGGCGACGCAGCTTCAGCAGGAACCGCCGCAGATAGCGCCTCGCCGCCGGGTCGTCGAGGACGAGGCCGTCCAGCGTGCTTATCTGCAGATCGCGTGGCCGACCATCGACATCTTCGATCCTGATCTCTACCCTCTGGACACGCTGTCGTACTACCTGACCGGTGGCGAGTCGGCCGTCCTGGTCAAGCGCCTGCGCGCAGAGCTCGGCCTCGTGGACAGCATCAGTTCGTACTCGGCCACGCCCGCCTACGACGCGGGGCACTTCGTCTTCGCCGCGGTGCTCGATCCGGCCAACCTCAAGCGCGTCGAGGAGGAGATTCTCGCGGAGCTCGAGCGGGTTCAGGAGGATCCTCCCTCCGGCGAGGAGCTTGCACGCGTCCGAAGGCAGGTCCAGGCGGGCGAGATCTTCGCCCAGGAGACTGCCGAGGGTCGGGCGGCCTCACTCGGACGCAACCTGATGATCACCGGTGACGCTGAGTTCTCCGAGACCTACGTCAGAGGCATTCAGGGTGTTCGCCCGCGCGATGTCTCGCGCGTCGCCGCTGAGTATTTTGTCCCCGAGCGCATGACCGTCGTCGTCCTGCGGCCGCCGACCGACGAGGACGAGGAGGAGCAGGTCACGCAGGGCGCCGCCGACGCGCGGACGCACGTCCGGACGCTCGACAATGGGCTCACCATCGTCGTTCGGGAGAACCACGCCCAGCCCGTCGTCAGCATCGCCACGGCGACGCTCGGCGGCCTGCGATACGAGTCAGAGAGTAACGCGGGCATCACCGCGCTGATGGCCGAGATGCTGGTGCGCGGCACGCAGCGCAGCACGCGGGAGGAGATCGCCCGCCGCGTCGATCGCCTGGGCGGCAGCCTGGTTCCGTACTCCGGCCGCAACAGCTTCGGGCTTCAGGCACACTTTCTGGCCGGCGACCTGCCGGCGGCGCTCGAGTTGACCGCCGACGCGCTCTTCCGGCCCATCTTCCCGGCTGAGGAGCTCGAGCGGCAGAAACAGCTGACGCTCGCCGCCATCCAGCGCCGCCATGATGACGTCCAGACGTTCGCATACGCCCGGCTGCTGGAGGAGCTGTTTACCCGCCACCCGTATCGGTTCATGCCATCGGGCACGGAGGAAGCCGTCGCCTCCCTGACAGCCGAGGACCTGTCGCGCTTCCACGAGCAGTATGCGGTTCCCGCGGCCACCGCTGTAGTCATCGCCGGTGACGTCGATCCCGAGGTGGCATTTGCGGAGACGGAGCGCCTCTTCGGCGACGTAGCCGGCCGGCCGCAGGCGCCGCCTACAGCGCCCGAGGAGCCGCCGATCGAGCGGACCCGACTGAAGGTCATCGAGCGGCCACAGCGGCAGGCCATCGTCGCGTACGGCTTTCACGGGATCACTGTGGATGACCCACGCCGCGAGGTCCTCGACGTGATGGACGCGGTGCTCTCCGGCTCTGGTATTCCCGGAGGCCGCCTGCACGAGGCGTTGCGCGGCCAGCAGCTCGTGTATTTCGTCCACGGCCTTCCGCTGCTTGGCCTCGACCCGGGAGCATACATGATCTACGCCGGCACCCGCCCCGACCAGGTGCAGACGGTCCGCGACGAGATCGAGACGGCTGTCCGCAGCATGGTCGAGGAGCCGCCGACCGGCGAGGAACTCGAGCGCGGCAAGCGCATGGCCATTGCTGCCAATCGCATCGCGCTGCAGACCAACTCAGCACTGGCGCAGACCATCGCGCTGGACGTGATCTACGGCCTCGGCGCTGACAACTGGGAGGACTACGCCGAGCGCATCGAGGCCGTGACCAGCGATCAGGTGCAGAACCTGGCGCGGGAGATCCTTCAGCTCGATCGCGCCGCCGTGGTCGTCACGCGGCCGCCTGCAGAGCAATAGACGGAGGTTCACAGGATGGATCAACGCGGGGATCTGAAGAAAGCGAGCGACTACTCTGAACTGGTCGGGCGCGAGATCTGTGAGGCCCTGGCACGAACTGACGACCAGCAGGTCGAGACGCTGCTGGATATGATCGAGGACGCCGGCAGCATCTTCGTCGGTGGCGCCGGTCGCAGCGGCCTGATGATGAAGGCCTTCGCCATGCGCCTGATGCACATCGGCTTCTCGTCCTACGTCGTGGGCGAGACGACCACCCCCGCGATCATGGCCGACGATCTGCTGATCGCCGGAAGCGGCTCCGGTCGCACCCGCCTGACACTGGCGCTTGTGGAGGCGGCCGCGGCTCGCGGCGCACGAACCGCGGTGATCACCGGCCACGAGGACTCGCCGCTGGCGAAGACCGCCGATCACTGCCTGCATCTGCAGGCGCCGGTGACTTTCACCAACGGTGAGCGCCCCACCCGCCAACCTCCCGGCACGCTCTTTGAGCAGTGTCTGCTGGCACAGTGTGACGCAATGATCCTGATGCTCATGCATCGACGTGGGACAACCGAGGAGTACATCCGCCGCCGGCATACGAAGTTCGAGTAGGAAGTGGCCCGCCGGCGCCGAAGGAACAATACAGGCAATGAGCGTACAGTCTGACCTGGGAAACACCGACGTCATCGCGGCCGTGGAGGACGAGCAGCCGTCCGGGTCTTCGCGCACGCGCGCAATACTGATGATCGTGGGCATCGCGCTCGCGACTATCATCGTGGCAGGTGTCATCGCACTCGGCATCGCCACGTCAGCGTGGATCAGGAGCGGCAAGATCGCGCCCGGTGTCACGATAGCCGGTCTGGACGTATCCGGAATGACCGAGCAGGAGGCCATTTCCGCCCTGCAGACACGCTGGGTGCCCACCCTCCCTGACGCCGTCACGGTCACCTTCCCCGGTGGCGAGTGGGAGGCCCGACGCGAGGAGCTGGGCGTACGGCTTGAGCTTCAGGAGGCCGCCCGGAATGCCGTCGCGGTCGGCCGCGGCGAAGGGATCATCGCCGCCCTGCGCACGCGAATGAGGCTCGCAGGCGCACCGGCGGAGATCTCCGTGCCGGTGCAGATCGACGAGGAGACCCTTGAGGACGCAGTCGGCGGCCTCGCCGAGATCGTTGACCGCGATCCCGTGGATGCGGACATCAAGGTCGTCGGCTCGGAGGTCGAGATCATACCCGGCAAGGTGGGCCGCACGCTCGACATCAATGCGACCATGAACGCCATCTCCGAGGCGCTCGGTGACCCTGGCACCGAGCAGGTCGCGGCGGTCGTGAACACCACCGAACCGTCCGTCACCGCCGAGGATCTCTCGCACATCGAGGTCGTTCTCGGTGAGTACTCCACCCCCTACCGCGCGTCGCAGGTCGATCGCACGCATAATCTCGCCCTCGCCGCCTCAAAGCTCAATGAGGTCGTGATTCACCCCGGCGAGCGCTTCTCTTTCAACGAGACCGTCGGCGAGCGCCTCGTCGAGGACGGATACCGTGCCGCGCCGATCTTCATCAACGGCGACGTTGAGCCATCCACCGGCGGCGGCATCTGCCAGGTCGCGACCACCACCTACAACGCGGCCCTGCTGGCGAACCTCGACATGATCGAGCGGCATCATCACTCCCGCCCGGTCGATTACGCGCCAACCGGTCGCGATGCCACCGTGTACTGGGGGCAGTACGATCTGAAGTTCCGCAACAACCTGAGTCATCCGGTCCTGATCCTCACCGACGTCTCCGGCGGCAGAGTGACCATACGCATTCTCGGGGCCCGTGAGGACGACGCAGACGTCGAGATCATACGCGAGGGGCTCTCGCGCGTCCCACACGAGGTCAAGGAGGTCGAGGACCCCGAGCTGGAGGCCGGAGAGACCGAGGTTGAGGAAAAGGGCCGCGACGGCTGGCGCGTCACGGTCTACCGCAGGGCCACCCGCGACGGCAAGGTCATCCGCAACGAGCGCCTGCATCGCGACTACTACGCGCCACAGACAGAGGTCATCCGCGTGGGCACGAAGCCGAAGAGCGACGAAGGGCAGCCCGAAGGCGAGAATCTGCAGCCCGGCGAAATGCCCACCAGCGGCCCTGACGCCGCCGTACCGGCTGCTGACGACAGTTCGGAGCCGGCGGCCCGGGAAATCTCTCCGGGAACCGCGGAGGATTCCCCGGATGAGTGAGGAACAGTCCCCGTGACGCCCGCGAGCGGAGCCCGCTGACGGCGGCGCTTGACTTGCGCGTGGCGGCTCAATATACTTCCCGCTGATATTGGGTCCGGCATCGAGCCGGCCCGGAGACCGCAGCACATTCGAGGTGGTAGCCCGTGCGCGATCGACGCCAGGGACGAACCATCCTGATAGTCCTCGCAGTCGTGGCCGTCGCCGGCCTCACTGTGTTCCTCGGCCAGATATTCGCCCAGGAGCCCGGTATGGAGGCGCCAGGCGAACCTGGCATTGAGCCCGGTATGGAACCGCCGGGCGGACCGGGAATGGAGCCCGGCATGGGAATGGAGCCC
>JALGTR010000227.1 GCA_029821265.1 Candidatus Zipacnadia bacterium | reverse complement strand
TGAGACCCTCGCCGAACAGCAGGAGATCATCGACGGGCTGCGGGCGCAGCTTTCGGATGCCGAGAGGCGCGTCGAGCAGGCCCGCGAGGAGGCTCTGGCCGAGCAGCAGTCGCGCATCGACGAGCTCGAGCGACAGGTTGCCGAGGCCGAGGCGCGGGTGGAGGAGGCGCGGCAGACCGCGCTCGCTGGCCAGCAGGTGAGGATCGATGATCTCGAGGCGGAGCTTGAGGAGATCGAGCGTCGCCACGAGGCCGAGATCCAGCAGCTTCAGGCCGACCATCAGGCAGCGATAGCAACGCTGCGGTCACGCCTCGAGGAGAGTGAGGCGCGGGTCGAGGCGGTTCGACAGGAGACATTCGAGGCCCAGCAAAGCATCATCGACGGACTGCGCGAGGAGCTCGTGGAGGCAGAGAAGCGCGTGGAGCGCGTCCGTCAGGAGACGTTCGCCGAGCAGCAGACGATCATCGACCGGCTGCGAGACGAGCTGCGCGAGGCGGAGGAGAGAATAGAGGAGGCGCGTCGCGAGGCTCTGGCGGAGCAGCAGGTCAGGATCGATGCGCTTGAGGATGAACTGGCGAAGGCTGACGAGCGCGTCGAACGGGCCCGCGAGGAGGCGCTTGCAGAGCAGCAGGGGAGGATCGACGCGCTCGAGGCGCAGCTCGTCGACGTCGAGCAGCGGATAGAGCAGGCGCGCAGGCAGGAGCGGCAGAAGGCGCGCGAGGACTATGAGGCGGAGGTCGCTCGCTCGCTGCGGATCGCCGAGGAGGCGGAGCGCAAGCTCGAGGACGCGCGGGCGGCGGTACGGGGCGAGTTTCAGGAGGAGATCGACTCGCTCTCCGAGCAGCTCGCGAGGGCAGACGCCCGCGCTGAGGCCGCTCGCCTGGAGGTGGCGGAGGAGTACAGACGGACGATCGAGGATCTCGAGGATCGTCTCGACGAGGCAATGCGGCGGGCCGAGCAGGCGGCGGCGGAAGCTCGGGACGAGTACATGGCCGTCTTCGACAGCATGTCAGAAATGGTCCTGCTGCAGGACACGCAGGGCCGGGTGCTGTTCGTGAACGAGGCGGCGGCGCAGGTGCTGGGAGAGGGCGCCGAAGAGCTGCCGGGGCGAGACATCCTCGATGTGTGGCGTTCACTGGGTGCGGACTTCGAGCGCAGTCCCGGGATGGAAGCGGTGGCCTCAGGCGCATCGGCGTCCGCCGAGTTCTCTGACCACGAGGGCCGGACGCTGGTGGTCGAGGCCGACCCACTGCGGGGTCAGGACGGCGAGGTGACGGGGGCGATTGAGCTGGCGCTGGATGTAACGGAGTGCCGCGGCACCCGCAATCGGATGGCGGAGAGCCTCGAGTTCGTGAGGGCGCTGCTTGATGGCATCCCGTATCCGGTGTTTCTCATCGATCGCATCGGCAGGTTCCAGGCCTGCAACCAGACGCTGGCGGCACGTGTCCTCGGAGTCCCGCGGGACAACGTCATCGGTGTCACGATCGAGGACCTGACGGACCTGCCCGAAGATCTCGCCGAGGGGCTCAGTCGCCGCAATGAGACAGTCATTGCGGAGGGCTCCGAGGAGGCCTATGAGGCCACGATCACGTGCGCGGATGGGGAGCGACGCACCTACGCATTCCGCAAGGAGCCCTTCCGTGATGAGGAGGATCGGATCGTGGGCGTGATCGGCGCGATGCTCGACGTCTCCGGCCTGCAGCGGGCCCGGGAGGAGCTGCGGCGAGAGCGCGAGCAGGCGGCGGAACTGTTCGCCCGCACTCCGGTGGTCATCGCGGAGATCAGGCCGGACGGGACGACCGCGGCCGTCTACGGGGCGAGCGAGGAGGTGCTCGGATACCGGGCAGAGGAGCTGGAGGGGCAGAACTGGTGGCGCACGCTGTTCCCGGGCGAGCTGTACGACCAGACGCGGGATGTGTTGGGGACCCTGCGCGGCGGTGGAGACCTCAAGGACAAGGCGCTGGTCATCCACCACGGCACTGAGGGGCCGCGGACGGTCTCGTGGACGACGGAGATCAGCTACGAGGACAACGAGCTGCTGGGCATCCTCGCGGTCGGCTATGACATCAATGACCGGGCTGAGTACGAGCAGTCGCTGGAGCGACGACTGCGTGAGGCCATCGAGCAGGTCAAGAAGACCAGGTGTCTCTCGAACGTCCTCCGGCTGGCGGAAGACGACGACCTGACGCTGGTCGAGATGATCTCGGGAATCGTCGCCGGGCTGCCGCCCGCGTGGCGGTACCCCGGAATCACGACGGCGCGGATCACCGTCTATGATCGCACCCGTGAGGCCGGCGAGTCGCGCCAGCCGGTTGTGGCATCACAGTCGGCGGATATCATCGTCAACTCGGAGGTCGTCGGCGAGGTTGAGGTGCGCTACCACGAGGAGCGGCCGGAGCTGAGTGAGGGCCCCTTCACGGCTGACGAGCGGCAACTGCTGGAGCTGATCGCCCAGCGCATCGGCGACACCATTGAGCGTCGAAGCGCAGAGGACAGCCTGATGAAGCTGGGGCAGTTCCACCACGCGCTGATCGATCAGGCCAACGAGTGGCTCATGGCCCTGGATCGGCAGGGCAATGTCGTGCAGTGGAACCGCGCCGCAGAGCAGATCAGCGGCTACGAGCGCGGTGAGGTGGTCGGCGATGACCGGGTGTGGGAGCTGCTCTACCCCGACCCCGAGTACCGCCGTGAGATCGGCATGACCTTCCAGCGTATACTCTCCGGCGCGCATGAGGCGTGCGAGTGGGAGACCGAGGTGCAGTGCAAGGACGGGACGCGGCGCGTGATCTCGTGGAACGCCCGGCGTCTGATCAGCGAGGACGATGGTTCAACGATCGGCGCAGTCGCACTCGGGCGCGACCTCTCGGCGGAGGACTGAGCGAGATCGTCCCGCCTATGGGCCCGCGATGACGAGTCGGTTCATGGGTGGATAGCGATCCTCGGATACCAGCTCGCGGCGGTCTGGAGCATCGGCCAGAACGCGGAAGACGAGCACTCGATAGCCCGGCTGGCCACGACCAGGCCGGTGGCATTCCCCGGGCTGCAGGGCACTATCGATCTGTGTCACCTCGCGCGGCGCAAGCACCGCCCGGACCTGTGTATGAACCGAAGCGAGTGGGCCCTCTCTGCGCCCGACCAGGCGGACCTCCAGCGAATCCCCCGCAGCCTCGGTCTCGATACGCACCGGCCACGGATGCGGGTTGCGCAGGCGCAGATCGATGTCATACTGGGCAACTGCCGCATCGCGCCCGGGCGGGACGTAATCGGGCGCCCACTGGTGCCGATGGCGCTCCACGATCTCGAGCCCTGCCAGCAGCGCGGCGTTATACAGCGTGGTCGATGTCTGGCAGACGCCGCCGCCCCACGCCGGATGCATCTCCCCGCCGAAGCTCACCGGTGCCTTCAGGTAACCACGGTCTGCCGTCCACGGCCCGACAGTGCGGTTGAATGACAGCTCGCCGCCTCCGGGGATGGTCACACCGTCGAGCGCCCGTGCGGCGCGCTCGGCATTGAGGCGTTGATGCTCGCTGCGGCCCTCGAAGCTCGTGCAGTAGGCGCCCATGGTGGCGTTCCGTGGCGGCGCCAGAGCAACCGCGGCCAGAGACAGCGCGATCAGGATTCCGACAGACAGTGAGATTATGCTGCGCATCGGCGCGCTCTCCTACGGCAGTATCGTGAAATCGTGCGCGCGTCCGGTGCTGCGAACGCTCGGATCATACATGTTGTACACGGTCGACGGCATGGCCACGTAGTGGCCGGGGATCTGCGCCTTCAGGCGATACACCAGCGTTCGACCCTCGGCCGGCAGCGTCCGCAGGGCGAATGCCATCAACTCGTCGCGAACGATCTGGTCAGACCACCACCACTGCCACTCCCAGCTCGGTATCCTGCCGCGCTCGATGATCTCGCAGCCGGCGGGAATCGGGTCCTCCAGCACCATGTACTCGTGTTCGCGCTCGCTCTCGATCTGCAGCGTCACCTCGACGACGTCTCCGCTGTGCACCTGGAGCCTGTCAGGGTCAAGCGGCTCAGTCGCGTCGGAGCCGCTGGAGGTCCGTACGAGGCGATACGTGCGGTCGAGCGTGACGCCCGTGCCGGCGATGACCGGTCTCATCAGATCCTCGCGCACATACTGGTCAAGTGTGAGCGTGTAGTACAGCAGCCCGCGGCCCTCGCGGTCGATCTCGATCGAGACGGATGCGCCCGGTCGCAGGCGATCTGGCGGCACTTCGACGACGACCTCGGGGCTGACCACGTCATCGGCTGTGAAGCGCCGCGAGAGCACGCTGACACCATCGATCGTGACCGTAGCGGTGAAATCCGGGGTGGCCTCGCCCGTGATGGGCAGGTAGTCGGCGAGCGCGCGCAACACGAACGCGGTGTCGCGCGTTGCGTGCCAGTGATTGCCCCTGCGCTCAAGCAGCAGCCAGCGCACGACCTTCGGGAGCCGCGGATCGTCGGGGGTCAGTCGCGCTGCGGCGGACAGAACCCGCGCGGTCGCCTCGGAGTCGAGTGACCACCAGTAATCCTCACCGGAGGCCTCCCAGTGGATCAGCTCGGGAGACACCTCCGCCTCCGCCCAGAGCGCGTCGAGAAGCTGCAGCGCCCGATCGCGTTCGTCGAGGGCCGCGAGCGCGAGGCAGACATTGGCCCGCACATCGGCCGGCGCCGACCGGGTGCGCTGGACCAGGCCCTCGATCCCGCCGCCCCCTCGCCGCACGGTGTTCGCCGAGCCCGAGCGTGCCAGCGCCAGCGCCGCCCAGGCGCGCGTTCGGACGTTGAGCCTGTCGGCAACGTAGAGATCCGCCAGGCGCAGTCGGCCCTGCGTCAATCGGTAGTCGTTCACCTCGAAGCCCGCGTCGCGGGCCTCAGTCAGCGCATACAGGACGTATGCGGTCATCCACGGGTCGGAGCCGTCGTAGCCCCACCAGCCCCATCCGCCATCGTCGTGCTGGAAGTCGTAGAGCCGCAGAAGACCGTTTTGCACCATCCCGGGGAGGCGCTGTCGCAGGTCGGGTGCCTCCAGTCCGAGCCTGTCGAGCATGCGGGCAATGATCACGTCGGGCAGGAAGGTCGAGGTGGTCTGCTCCACGCAGCCGTAGGGATACTCCGCGAGGTACTCCAGTGACCCCAGCATCGCCGATGCGAGCGATGGTGTCAGGCGCAGCGTGGCGGACGAGGCGCGCTCGATCGCGTCATCGCGAATCGGCAGGCTCTCGACCACGCGCCCCTCGACGGTCCCTGAGCGCTGCTCCACGCGATGACGGCCCCTCGGCAGCACGGGGATCGTCAACTCCATCGCGTCGGAGAGCGAGTCGCTCTGTGCCCATACACGCACGCGGGCCTCGCCGACATCCGGCGCGGTCACCTCCCACTCGAAACGGCGAGCCTGGCCGGCGGTGACCGTTCCCGAACGCGTCGCGGCCTCGTGTTCGAGGCCCGCGGCGTCGAGCCCCGACCGCACCTGGAGCGCGTCGCCGGTGCGGTTGTGCACGACTGCAGCAAGGCGCAGCGTGTCGCCCTGTGTGATGAACCGCGGCGACGCCAGGCGCACGAGCAGCGGCTTCGTCACCAGCGCGGTGTGTGTCTGCTGGCCGACGACCGTATCCCGCGTGTGACCGCGGACCGTGGCGCGCCATGTCGTGAGGTTGTCAGGCAGCCGGAAGCGGAAGGTCGCCCGGCCGGAGCCATCCGTGACCGCGGACGGCTGCCAGAACGCGGTATCCTCAAATCGACGCCGGGTCGCGATCTGTACGCCGGCCTTCTCTGCACTGCTCAGATACACGCGGGCGAAGGAGAAGTCCGTGCGCACGCGCATGTCGCGCCGGGGGAAGAACGCATCCACGATCGGCGTCGTGTGGTCCGGATAAAGCGCGTAAAGCGCCTCGTCGACCACGCCCAGTGAAAGCTCCGCGCGCGCCGGTGTACCGTCCGGCCTGGTTGCGCGCACCGTGAAGGTCGCTTCATCACCCGGTCCGTACTGCGCGCGGTCGCTTTCCACCGCGATCTCGAGCTTGCGGCTCTCCGGTGCGATCTGCAGCTCAACCCCGTCGGAGATGAACTGCTTATCGCGCACGAAGGTCACGTTCACCCGGCAGTTGGGCGCCCATTCGGGCTGCAGGGGGACCTCGACCATCGTCGAGTTGGTCGTCAGCTCTACCAGCCGGCGGCTGAGGATCTCCTCCGCCTCGATGGTCACCAGCGCCGTCGCCGGGACAAGC
>JALGTR010000027.1 GCA_029821265.1 Candidatus Zipacnadia bacterium | reverse complement strand
CAGCATCTCGAACGCGCACGCCGAGGGCATCACGGCGGCCGCATCCATGCCGAAGGTTGCCGCCGAGTGCAGGACCAGAACGCCCCGCAGGCGTTTGCCTCCCTCCAGGCTGTGCCGCATCGCCGGCACCAGATCGCCAGCACGTGGATCAACCGGCGGAAGACACTCCTCCAGCGCGGCATCTATGACCTGTGCGTCGCGCTTCAATACCTCTCTGGCGACCACGTCATGCCCCTCTCGCGATCTGCCGGATGGCCACTACTGATCCGATCCCGACGCAGCCGGCTCCTCGACATAGCCATACAGTACCCGCTTCGGCGATGGCTGTTCGATGATCCGCGTCTCAACCACCTTCGCCGGCTCGATCTTCCGACCGTTATGGTATGTCACGTGTTTCGTGATCAGCTTTTTGCCGGGAACGCCCTCCGTCGCGACCTCGGTCTCGCCACGCGCCAGGCTGTCGGTCGCGATACGCTCGACCTCCGGCTCGATCTCAACGGTCTCCTTTATCTCCTTCACGGTCTCAACGGTGATTCCGTGCACCTCCGGTGACACCTTCACCTTGTCCCCAGGGTGGATGATCTGCCCCTTCAGGTCAGGGTTCAGCTCCCAGTAGTCAGCGAGGGACATCCCGTGGTCGGCGGCGATCTTCTCGTGATAGTCGCCCGCTTTGACGGTGTAGATCTGGGCTTCACGCTTTGCCTGTGTCAGAATCTCTACGGCCTTCCCAATCTGGGTGACGACCTCCTCCGCCTTCGCGCGTTTCGGAGCGATGGTGACCTCCTCGAGGAAGGTCTGCGGCTCCACGAGCGTATCGCCCTCACTCACGTAACGCCCCTTGACCGCGTCGAGGACATCGTTCGCGAATTGCTCACTCGGAAGGCTGACCATCTCCACGCCATCCACGGTGATCGCGTACGCATCTACCAGTACGGTCACGTGCGGCTTCAGCGCCTCGACGGCCTCAGAGATCGACAGCGTCTCATGGCCGTCCAGCGGCCACGGCTCATCCGTCCACTGCTCCTTCAGCGAGGCCTCGCCGGGAAGGTCGCCCTTGCCCTCCTCAAGCAGGCGTGCGTGGACTTGCTCGGCCGCCTCCTGACTTTGCACAAGGCAGATCAGCTTGCCGTCGATACGGATCGCGCGCGCGAACCTTTGCCCTCTGCCGATGATCAGCATCCCCGCGAGCACAACAACGACCGCCAGCAGAACGAACGTGGCGGTCTTGTAGAATCGAAGCTGCCCCTCGACACGCGGGGTATGCCGATTTCTCCGGTCGTCGAAGCTCATCCAAACTGCCCCTTAGAGGTGATGAAAGCCACGGCCCAGCCACCACCCCACCTCATATGTCATTGCCGGCGGCGACCCCGTGCCGCCGCCGGCGTCTGCTGCCTCGCTCGAGTCCGACACCCTACGCGGAGAGCTGCTCGCGCAGGACCTCAACGGCCCGATCGACCTCCTGTTCGTGCCACTCCTGTGCGGTGGGCCGCTCCTCGGGATCCTCGGGCGGGTCCGGGAACTCGATGTCCGGCTCCACGCCCCGCTCCCCTCCCTCACCCTTGGAGATATCCCTCTTGTTCGGGGTGAGGTAGACTGCGGTGGTGAGCACCATTGCCGAACCGTCCTCGAGCTCGATCACCGTCTGGACCTTCGCCTTGCCGAAGGAGTTGTGCCCGACGATCGTCGCCCGACCGGTGTCCTGCAGTGCTCCGGCAACGATCTCCGACGCGCTCGCGCTTCCTCCGTTGATCAGGACCACGATCGGCACATCATCGTCGAGCATGACGCCCGGCCGGGCCATCAACGGTTCAGGCTCACCCTCTCGATCACGAATCCACGTCACCGGGGTGTCCTCGAGGAAGAGGCTCGCAACCGCCACGGCCTGGTCGAGCATCCCGCCGGGATCGTAGGAGAGATCAAACAGCAGCGCCCTCATGCCCTGCTGCTTGAGGTCGTTCAGCGCCTCCTCCACCTTCGCCCCGGCCTCGCGGTTGAACGAGCGGAGCCAGACGTAGCCGATCTTATTGTCCTCGTCGATCATCCTGTAGTCCACGATCGGGAACTCCACCCGACCGCGGGTAATCGTGATCTCAGCAATGTTCTCGGCCCCTTCGTGTCGGACAGTCAGCACCACATCAGTGCCGCCCTCGCCGCGGATGAGATCCACGACGTCGGTCAGCTCCATGTCCTTCACGGGTCTGCCGTCAACGGCGAGGATCACGTCACCCGGCAGCAGTGCGGTCTCCGCAGCGGGCCCATCGGGGAGCACGTTGGCAACCGTGATCTCGTTCGTGTCCGGGTCCTGCGAAAGCTCCGCTCCGATGCCCTCGAAGTGCCCCTCACTCTCGGTCTGGAACTCCTCGTACTGCTTGGGATCCATGAACCGGCTGTAGGGGTCGTTCAGGGAGCGTAGCATCCCGCGCACGGCGCCGTAGGTGAGGGTTTCGTCCTTCAGTTCCTCGGGGTAGACGTAGTAGTCAATGATTCGCTGGCGCGCGCGCCAGAACGTCTTCAGCGGCGTCAGGTTCGTGGCCGCCGGGACATCGCTGTCGGAGTCGATATCGTAGACGTGGGGCACGATCTGTGCCATCTCGGCAAGGGCTGGCGCCACTCCCCCGGCCTCGATGGCGCGGGCCGCGAACATGCCTGAGAAGAACACAAGCGTTGCGCCCAGACAGATGGCTGCGATCGCGACATAGCGCATGAGCTGTTTCGATTTCACGGGCGATCCTCTCAGTTCACCATCGCTGCACCCGACGGCGATGCCCGGGCGCAACCTGTTTGAGTGCGGTTTCCCTGTCCTACCGGAGCGGATTGACTGGACTGCCGTTGCGGTACACCGTCCAGTGCAGGTGCGGGCCGGTTGAGACGCCGGTGCTGCCCACCGCCGCGATCGCCTGCCCGCGGCTGACGGTCTGTCCGTTCGAGACGTAGATCTTGGAGCAGTGGCCATACATCGTCACCCAGCCACTACCGTGGTCGATCATCACCGTCTTGCCGTAGGCGCCCTTCCAGCCGGCGTGGATGACCTTGCCATCGTCGGCGGCCCTGATCGTCGTGCCCGCGCCGATCGCGATGTCCACGCCGTTGTGGAACCGCCGCCCGCCCCAGACCGGGTGCGTCCGGTAGCCGAATGGGCTGGTGATGCGCCCCGGGCAGGGTCGGAGCAGGTTGCCGGTGCACGTCCCCGAATAGCCGCTCCCCGAGCTCGCGTGCCTGCGAAGCTGCGCCTCGATCTCCCGCTCGGTCGCCCGCAGGGCCGCGAACTCGGCCTCGAGCGCCTCACGGTCTTTCTTGATCTCCCCGACCAGCCTGGCGGCCTCTGCCTCGGCAGCGGCCGCGATCCGCGCCTGCCGGTCTGCCTCCTGCTTGAGCTGCTCTGCCTGCGCGGCCTTGATCTCCAGCTCGGCCCGCTGGTCGGCCAGCTTCTTCTCGGTCTCCACAAGCGTGGTCAGCAGTTCCTCGTCCTGCCGCGCCATCAGCCGCGCGTATTCGGCGCGATTCGTGAAGTCCTCGAAGCTCGTCGCGTTGAGGACGACCTCAAGGTAGGAGGGCTCTCCAGTCTCGTACATGGCAACGAGCCGCTCGCTCATCGCCTTGCGGTGCCGTTCGAGCTCTGCCTCGGTCTGCTCGATGTTCGCTTTGACCTCGCGCAGCACACCGCGGACTTCCTCGAGCCGGCGCTCCGCCTCGTCAGCTCTGTCCTGCGCCTGCTGGGCGCGATTGCGGGCCTGCGAGAGCTTCGTTGTCGCCTCAGCCTGCTCTTCCTTCACGTCACGCAGCCGCTCCTGCGTGCGGCTGATCCGGCTGCGGATCCGGCTCAGGCTCTGGGCCTCGGTCTCGTAGCTCGTCCCCCCGGCCACCAGCATGCACAGGGCCGCGACACCCGCGATCTGGAAGCCTCGGCCGATTCTCATGCACAGTTCACCTCTAAGACACCGACTGCGATCTGTGGCGCAATGCGAAGTCCGCGATTATCGTGCCACGGCCCCACCTGAGCGGCGCTCAGACGTGCCGCAGGTAGGTGCGCAGGCCGATCCAGCTCCCCGCCGCGCCGAACAGCACGCCGCAAAGCAGCGTGCCAAGCCCGAACAACACCATGAATGTCGTATTGTAGATGAGAGCCAGGAACTCCAGGTGCTGCTGCACGTACATGTGCGTGTATGAGTACGACGCCAGCACCAGTACGGTCGACAACGCCCCGCCCATGATCCCGTGGAATGCGCCCTCGAGGATGAAGGGCAGGCGGATGAACCAGTCCGTCGCCCCCACAAGCTGCATGATCCGGACCTCGCGCCGCCGCGCGTAGATCGTCAGTCGGATCGTCGTCGAGACGATCAGCAGTGTCGCCAGGCCCATGAGCACGGCCGCCACGATCCCGGCTATCTTAATCCCACGCGCCAGCGTCAGCAGCTTCTCGGTAATCTGCTGTCTATACTTGACTTTCGCGACGCCCTCAATGTTTTCTGCCGCTTCGGCAATCGCCGGAACGTCCTGCGGGTTCTTCGGTGTCACCCTGATCGACGCCGGCAGCGGATTCTCGAGAGTCGTCTTCAGCGTCTCGTAATCGAGCCCCAGCGTCTCCGCCACGTCACGCAGCGTCTCGTCCTCCGTCCGGTAATCGGTGCTCGCGACCCGCTGGTCACCCAGCAGCGCCGCCTCCACCTTCCCCGGATCGGCGTCCTCGGTCAGATCGACGGTGATGTTTGCCTTGCGCGCCTCAACGTCCGCCATGTGCTCGAGGTTGATGGTGGCCAGAAAGAAGCTGCTCAGAATGATCAGCGCCACCGTCATGTTCGAGCTTGTCGCCAGGCTCATCAGCCCGTTGCGGCGGATCGACTGCCACGCCTGCTGGAGCAGGAACTCGAGCATACTAAGGTTCATCGTACCCGCCCCCTCCACGGGCGTCGCGTACGATGGTCCCGCCCACCAGGCTCACGACCCGCTTGCGCATCCCGTCAACGATGATCCGGTCATGCGTCGCGCACAGCACCGTGGTCCCGCGCTCCGCGATGTTCGTCAGAAGCTGCATGATCTCCCACGAGATATCCGGGTCGAGATTTCCCGTGGGCTCGTCAGCGAGCAGGATCGACGGATTGTTCACCAGCGCCCGGGCGATTGACACCCGCTGCCGTTCCCCGCCCGACAGCTGATTGGGCAGCGAACTCTCCTTCTCGCCCAGCCCCACCAGCTCAAGCGCCAGAGGCACCTTGCGAAACTTCTCGCGCCGGGATGCGCCCACAACGTCGAGCGCGAATGCGACGTTCTCCCATACGTTCTTGTCCGGCAGCAGCCTGAAATCCTGGAAGACCACGCCGACATTTCGGCGCAGCATCGGGACCCGGCTGCGAGGAAGCCCCGCCACGTCCTGACCGGCGATGATCACCCGGCCCTCGGTCGGTACGAGCTCCCGGTACAGAAGTTGCAGCAATGTCGACTTGCCGGAGCCCGAGGCCCCGACGATGAAGCAAAACTCGCCGCGATCGACCTGCAGGTCGACGCCAGACAGAGCCCGTGTGCCGTCCGGATAGACGACACTGACCCCTTCCATATGAATCATGTGCGTTGGGAATCCTCAATGTTGCTGCGTGTTTTCAGGCCGCGACAGGGGCCCTGTCACGCTCTCGAGTATACCAGAAAGGGCCCCGCTGCTCAACTCAGACGCATGCGCGCCAGAGTATGTTCGGA
Organism: Candidatus Zipacnadia bacterium; assembly: GCA_029821265.1. Lineage (GTDB taxonomy): Bacteria > Armatimonadota > Zipacnadia > Zipacnadales > UBA5352 > JALGTR01. The sequence continues at coordinate 20,311 of JALGTR010000027.1, read as the reverse complement.
AGGTCCATCCGGCACGCACTCCGGCACTTTCCCCTCGCCCCGCGCAGAAGTTTATCAATGGTGTGAAGAAGATAGACCTGTAGTGGAGTGAAATCACAAGAAGGTGGAGAGAGCGCATGGGGCGAAGTATACTTAAAACATACCTTCATGAATCGGTCGACGGAGGCCATGGTTCCTTCACGCAGCTTTTCAGCGTCCGATTCACATTCGTCCGGAGGGAACGCGTGTGAATCGACGCGTGGGCATAGCGTAGCCAGCTACGCGCATGGCGGGGTGGGTGCTTGTCGCGGTGGGCTCTCGTACCATCGCTCGCCCAGGAGTCTCTCATTGGTGGGCGGCGTGCGACGGTGTTCGCTCGTGCATCAGCCGTGAGACTGCCCGACAGGAGGGGCCGCAATGTTGCGCAATGGATTCACGCTCATCGAACTGCTCGTAGTGATCGCGATCATCGCGATCCTCGCCGCCATCCTCTTCCCGGTCTTCGCACGGGCAAGAGAGAAGGCCAAGCAGACCTCGTGCCTGAGCAACATGAAGCAGATTGCTCTGGCGGCCGATATGTACACCCAGGACTACGATGAGACCTATCCGCTCAATATCTATCCGACACCGGTCGGTGCATTTACCTTCTACCACGCACTGATGCCCTACATGAAGAACGCTCAGGTCCTCACCTGCCCCTCTGAAGCCAATCGGATGACCATGACTGAGTTCCAGAGTGCCTTCGGCATTCCGTGCTGTCCCGGTGTTCAGGTGTATGCCTACAACGGGAACTACTGCATCTTCGAGGACGGGCCGTCAAACCCGCTCACCGGAGTCTCAGACCCCGTGGTCTCAAAGGCCCAGCTCCCGTACCCGGCCGAGACTTTCGTCATGGGCGACGGGGAGATCACCAGCGGCGCCTCCGGCAGCTATGCCCCATTTTGCTCGCCCGTTATCGATGTGCACAACGGAGGCTTCAATGCCGCCTTCGCCGACGGACACGCCAAGTGGGTACAGTGCAGCCCCGTGACCTCGGCGCCCGAGTACATCGATCTCGGGGGCAACGGCCACTATCCATGCCAGATCGGATCCAGCGGCGGGCCCTACGCCGGCCGCTGGGAGCTGTGGGGTGTGGTCCGCGAGGACCGGACGGTCGGCGCTCTGTAAGAGCAAACCCGGCCGGAGGCCCCTCCTCCTCCGGCCGGCGCCCTGACCTGTATCTCATCTGATAGAGCCGGGGAGGAGCCATGATGTCCACGCACAAAGCTGCATGCCTGGCCGTGGTCGTTCTTCTCTGTGCCACATGCGCGCTCACAGGATGCTCTCGCGTGGCCGGTCCTGACGCGATCATGGCGGTCGCGGGGGCCGACGAGATCCACGGAACCCGGACCACGATCGGTGAGGGTGAGGACGCAATCACGCTCCTGCATCTGTGGGGCACTCCGTATGAGATGGGCTTCGCCCATGGGCAGCTGTGCGCCGATGAGGTCGAGGCGTTCTACGGGCGTTTGCTCGGGGCCGCCGACGAATTCGGCGTCTCCATGACCCTCATCGACATGGCCTGGGCACAGATGCGCCCACATGTGCCGGAGCGCTACATGGAGGAGATGCAGGGCCTCGCCGACGGCGCCGGGATCGACGTCAGAATGGTGCACCGCGCCCATGCGGTGCCGGATCTCTCCGAGTTCAACTGCACATTCTTCGCGGCGTGGGGCGATTCCACCGCCGACGGTCACCTGCACCAGATCCGGGCGCTTGATTATGAGATGAACGCGGGCATTCAGGAAAACCCCGCGCTCATCGTCTGCGAGCCCGAGGGACAGAACGCGTTCGTCAACATCGGCTGGCTGGGCTTCACCGGTTGCGTCTCCGGCATGAACGCTGAGAAGATCGCTCTGAGCGAGATCGGCGATCACTTCTCCGACGACGTCGAAACGCTTGCGGGCACGCCTATGCCCTTCCTGATGCGCATGGTGCTCGAGGAGGCGGATACGCTCGATGAGGCGCTGACCATCTTCGCGGAGAGCCCGCGCACCAGTTCGTTCCTGTACTGCGTAAGCGACGCGAAGATCCCGGACGCCCGCGGACTGCGCACGTGCGCGGACTTCTGCGAGGTCTGGGCGCCGGCTGACTACGGTGAACTCGCCCTCCCCAACTACGTGGCGTGGTCTATGGGCTGTGAGGACGAGTGGGACCGCAAGCTCTATGAGGTCATGAAGCCCCAGATCGGGCGGATCGACGACAACACGGGCATGCACACGGTCATGCGCGAGATGGGGACGGGCAATCTGCACGCGATTCACTACGATGTGACCGATCTGGAGCTGTGGGTCGCCAACGCCACGCCCGGCCCGGACCCCCAGCCCGCGTATGATCAGCAGTTCGTGCATTTCGATCTCGCGCAGTTCCTGGAGCGGGGCACCGGGGAGTAGGGCGACGCGGATCAGTTCGCGCGAGGGCACCGGGCAGCGGGCCGCCAGGCCCCGCGCCGCGCGCGTTAGACTTGACGCTGACTGCCCCGATCGTGTAACATCAATGCCCGGGATAGTTCCGGAAGTGTTATCACGGCCCACGGTGGCTTCTGTCCCCCATGGGCCGTTTTCCATGTGCGCCAGTGTCAGAAGGATCGAGGCGCGGGGAGAGCCGATCATGCCCGCGACAGTCATCGTCGGCGCCCAGTGGGGCGACGAAGGAAAAGGCAAAATCACCGACATCCTTGCCGAGGACGCCGCTGTCGTTGTCCGCTACCAGGGCGGAAGCAACGCCGGACACACGGTCGTCGTCAACGGTGAGGAGTTCAAGCTGCATCTCATCCCTTCGGGGATACTGCACGAGAAGACCACCTGCATCATGGCCGCAGGCACGATCATCGACCCCATCTCTCTGCGGGACGAGGTCGAGGGTCTGCGAGAGCGCGGAATCTCGTGCGAGAACCTGCTCATCTCTGAGAACGCGCACGTCATCATGCCCTACCATCGGCTGCTCGATGGCCTGCAGGAGGAAGCCCGCGGACGGCACAGCATCGGCACAACCAGGCGGGGCATCGGCCCGACCTACACCGATAAGACCGCGCGCATGCCGCAGAGCATCCGCATGGTCGACCTGCTGGACGACGACGTGCTGCGTGAGCGCATCGAGGCGCAGCTCGCCCAGAAGAACATCATCATCCGCGAGGTCTACGGGCATGACCCCGTCGATCCCATGGAGACGTTTGACGAGATCGCGGAGGTCCTCGATGTCGTCCGGCCCTTTGTCGCCGACGTCCGGCGCGAGATCCGCGAGGCCATGGTCGCTGACGCCAATGTCGTCCTCGAGGGCGCTCAGGGCACGTTTCTGGACCTCGACTACGGAACATATCCGTACGTGACCTCCTCGCATCCGGTCGCAGGAGGCGCCTGTCTGGGGACCGGCGTCGGCCCGACCGAGATCGACGAGGTCGTTGCAGTGGTCAAGGCCTACACGACCCGCGTGGGCAGTGGGGCATTCCCGACCGAACTCGAGGACGAGACCGGCGACCAGCTGCGCGAGCGAGGGGCGGAGTTCGGCACCACCACCGGCCGCCCGCGACGCTGCGGCTGGCTCGACGGCGTGGCGCTACGCACGGCCGCCGAGCTCAACGGCGCGACGAGAATCGCGATCACCAAGCTCGATGTCCTCGACGAACTTGAGACCGTACGGATCGCCACGGAGTACGAGATTAATGGCGAGCGCCATGAGCGGATGCCGGAGAATCTCGACCTCCTCGCGCACGCCAGGCCGATCTACGAGGAGATGCCCGGCTGGCAGCAGTCGGTGACCGGCGCGCAGTCCCGGAGCGATCTGCCCGATGAGGCTCTCGCCTACATCGAGCGCATGAGCGAACTGGCCGGTTGCGAGGTTTGGTGCGTCTCCGTCGGGCCTGCACGAGATCAGACGATACGCTACTGAGAGGCGCCTGTGCGGGCGGTCGCAGACGGCCGGGGGTCAGGTTGACAGCTCGCCCCCCTTCTGCTAACATAGGGAGCGAGCCGTTAGCTCAGTTGGTAGAGCATCGGACTTTTAATCCGAGGGCCGCAGGTTCGATCCCTGCACGGCTCACCAACGTGGCGGCCCCATGGTCTAGTGGTTAGGACTCCGCTCTTTCAAGGCGGCGGCACGGGTTCGATTCCCGTTGGGGCTACCATCAGTGCATTCCTGGGCCCCGGCTCGGGGGGCGGATAGCTCAGTGGCAAGAGCACCTGCCTTACACGCAGGGGGTCGCAGGTTCAAGTCCTGCTCCGCCCACCACCAACAGGTACCTGCTGCGGAGCCGGCGACGCGTGACGGTCTTTGATAGATTTTGCGATTTGAGTGGCGAGGTAGCTCAGGTGGTAGAGCACCGCACTGAAAATGCGGGTGTCGCCAGTTCGACTCTGGCCCTCGCCACCACTTCATTCCAGCATATGGTCGTTTTGGGAGCCGACGTAGCTCAACTGGCAGAGCAGCTGAATCGTAATCAGCAGGTTGCGAGTTCGAGTCTCGCCGTCGGCTCCATTGATTCTGCGTCCCTGCAGTCCCACTCGCCAGATCGCCGCCGGCTGCGGTTGTTGTCATGCGGATGGCCCGCCCTGCCGCCTCACAACGCCATCTCCGCGGCCGGAGCCGTCTGCAACTTCGTACCTTCGGAGTGTTGACGGCGTGCAAATCACTCGAGCGATCGTTCCCGCCGCGGGTCGCGGCACCAGGCTCTACCCCATCACCAAGGCCCAGCCCAAGGAGATGCTTCCTCTGGGCGCGCGGCCGACGATCCAGGCGGTGGCCGAGGAACTTACCGCCGCTGGCCTCAGCGAAATCCTCTTCATCATCGGCGAGGGCAAGAGCGCCATCGAGGATCACTTCGATCCAGAGGCGGGCGTCCTTGAGGGCGAGCCACCGCTTTTCAACCACGACCGCGTGCAGTTCTTCTTCACCCGTCAGGGAGCGCCCAGGGGCCTCGGGCACGCCGTGCAGTGCGGCGAGCGCTTCGCGGCCGACCGGCACGTCGTCGTCGCTCTCGGCGACTGCACAATCCAGAGCCCTGAGGCGGCAGCTCCACTGCGCAGGATGCTTGAGGCTCACATGCAGCATGGCGCGGCGGCGTCGATCGTCGTCCAGCAGGTCAGCGCCGAGGACACCAGGCGTTACGGGATCGTCGCTCCAGGGCGGCGGCTCGACGAAAACGCCATCGAGATCAGCGACATCGTTGAAAAGCCGGGGCCGGAGGCCGCCCCCAGCAGGATGGCCGTCGCGGCCCGTTACGTCTTCTCTCCACAGCTTTTCTCCTACCTCGCCACATCCACGCCCGGACATGGCGGTGAGCTGCAACTGACGGATGCGATCCGCGCGATGATCGCGGATGGCCACCGCGTCCTCGCCGTGCCGCTGAGACGGGACGAATACCGTCTGGACGTGGGGAACCCTGCGAGTTATGCGAGAGCATTCGTGCGAGCGATGCTCGCCGATCCCCAGTTCGGAGAGGGCTTCGCGCGAGACACCGCGAACATCCTCTTGCGCCAGGACGAGCATCAGGCGCACAATGGCAGTAACGATGAGCGGAGTTGCGATCCTGATCTGCCCGAAGACAGCGGGTAGCGCACCATGCCGAAGGAGGCCCTGTGATGCGGGAGCTCAGCAGCCTGGTCGGTCTGGACATCATCGCGACCGACGAGGGCAAGAAGCTTGGGACCGTCGCCGACGTTCTGGTGAACCTCTCTGCCGGTAACGTCGTTGCCGTCACGCTGGCGGAGACGCCGGAGCTACGCGTTGTCGTCGCCGATGACATCCAGGTGATCGGCCCCGACGCGATCATGATCGCAAGTAAGGACAGGCTGCGCAGCCGCGAGGAGGCGGCCGAGGCGCTTGAGCACGGCCGTCGCGTGCTCGTTAGCAGACCGTCCGTTATCACCACCCGTGGCGCCCGCCTCGGCGATCTCGGCACGGTGCATATCGATGAGGGCTCCCTGAAGGTCGTGCGCTTCGAGGTCAGCGGGGGCACCTTCCGCGATGTGACCGAGGGCGTGCTCGCGCTGCCGATCATGGAGGGTATCGTCCACGGCGAGGACACGATCATTGTGCCGCACGAGGTCGTCGCACGGCGCCTCGGCCATGGTGGCGGCCTTCGGGGGACGTTCCGCTCCCTCGCCCAGAAGCTCCGCGCCGGGGTCGAGGAGGTGGGCGAACGCTCCGAGGAGCTGCTCCGCGAGAGCGAGGAGCGCATCAAGGCCACCGCTGAGCGGGCGAAGAAGCGCGCTGAGGAACTCGCCGAGGAGGCCCGCGCCAAGGCGGAGGAGGCTCGCGAAGCCGCCAAGGAGGCCCGCGAGAAGGCGAAGCAGGCGGCCGCCGAGGCGGGAGAGGCCGAGGGTGAACAACCCGAAGTTCCCGACGAGGCCCCGCAGCCGCAGGAGCCAGAGGAACCGGAGTCGACGGCGATCGCTCCCGGCCCGGCAACCCCGCTGCCGGAACACCTCGAAGAAGGAGAGGCGCAGGCCGAGGAGGAAGAGGATTCACAGCACGGAGACGAGACGCCCGCAGCGGGCGACGAAGCGACCAGCGACAGCAGCAGTCAGAGCGAGTAGATCGCAGTAATGGCCACAGAAAGCAGCGTCCATTCAGCGCGCGAACTGGCCGAGCGGCTGGCCCGGATCTCAGGCATCGAGATCCGCCGCGACGAGCCGCTGGCCCGGCATACCTCATTCGGCGTCGGCGGGCCCGCGGAGATCCTTGCCATCCCATCAACGCTCGAGGCGCTCTCCGAGATCGTGCGCGTCGCCACTGAGATGCGCATCGACCCCGTCTACCTCGGCAATGGGACAAACCTTATCGTCCGCGACGGTGGAGTTCGCGGACTTGTCGTCCGCATGGCCCACGGCCTGACTCGCATCGAGGTCGAGGATGACGTCGTCATCGCCGAAGCCGGCGCGCCTCTCGCGTCAGTCTGCGTAACAGCCGCGAAGCACGGCCTTTCAGGCCTCTGCTTCGCCGCGGGCATCCCCGGGAGCCTCGGCGGCGCGCTGATCATGAACGCGGGGGCCAACGGCGGCGAGATTGCGGACGTCACCGAGTGGGTGGACGTGGTCCTCCCCGATGGCGCGATCGAGCGAATCGCCGGTAGTGATTTGAGCTTCGGCTATCGCGCCAGCGCTCTGCGTGACCGCGGCCTCGTCGTCGCCAGGGCGGGTCTGAGGCTGGAACCGGGCGGGCATGCCGAACAGATCCACTTCGAGCTGTGTGACGCCATGGAACTCCGGTGCGCCAAACAGCCTGTCTCCATGCCGAGCGCGGGCTCTATCTTCAAGCGCCCCAGCGGCGACTACGCCGGACGTCTACTCGAGGCCGCGGGTGCAAAGGGCATGCGCGTCGGGCGCGCGGCTGTCTCCACCAAGCACGCCAACTTCATCGTTAACCTCGGGGGCGCGACCGCCTCGGACGTCATCAGACTCATCGAGAATGTGCGTGAGCTGGTCTACGAGACCTTCGGCGTTATGCTCGAACCCGAGGTCTGCATGGTGGGCGAGGACGCGTAGCGAGCCGCGCCGCCACACTCACGGGGCGTCGGCCTTGGGGTCGGCGTCTTCAGCACTTCTGCCGGCGTCACAGCCTTCGTCGTCTGCGTCAGCTTCAGCGTCCCTTTCGGGACGAACCCGCAGTGGGCAGGCCCTCTCGATGCGCTTGCGCACCGCCGGGGCGACGTATACCCCGTTGATATCCTCGCCCGCCAGCACCGTCGCCAGCGCCGCGATGCGCTCGTCTACCCGCAGATTCGCGTCAACAACCGCGATCCGTCGGCCGTGCAGCCGCGCCATCCCCACGCGCCCCGCCGCAGACTCGTAGCGCACCTCGATCTCCAGCCGCTTCGCCAGTTCCTCAAGCTCGTGCAGCATCGTCTCCTGGTCCACGTCGAACCTCCATTCGCCCGTCCTGTGCAGCACGATGATTCCCGGGAAGTCGCCGAATCTCCTGCGGCCGAGGCAGGGACGCGCGCCGGCTGTCGGGAAACATCGGTCGTATGCAGCAAAGCCATGAACAGGGGGAGGGGGGCTGGATGTCCCCGCGCCGCAGTCTGCTGCACCTCGCTCTTGCGATCACCGCCTGCTGGGCGCTGACGGACGGCGTCGCTTCCGCCGATGTTCTGCCCGAAAGCATCGAAACCAACATGACCCTCACGGCCGCCGGCTCGCCGTGGGAGATGCACTCCGACGTGTTCATCGCCGCCGGCGCCGAGGTCACGGTCGAGCCGGACGTGCGCGTCATCGCCCACGGTGACTTCCGGCTCACCGTCTCGGGCACGCTCACCGCCATGTCGCCGATGGGCACGCGGATCGTCTTCTGCGCGGTGGATAACTCCGCAACCGGCGCATGGAAGGGCCTGTACTTCACCGATGGCGCGATCGGCCGCTTCCAGCGCTGCACCTTCCGCTCAGCCGCCTGCAACATCATGGCCGACTCGGCCGACGTGCGCCTCTACAACTGCCACGTGCGCCTCGCGTCTGAGGACGGCCTCTACGCGTGGGGCGATGGCTTCACGAAGGCCGCCTACTGCCGCTTCCAGAACAACGGGCGCTACGGCGTGCACGTGCAGACCAGCCAGCCCAACGGAGCCATCATCGCCTCTGAGTTCATCGGCAACGGACGCCACCCCGTCCTCGTGAAGGCCTCGAGTTATGAGATGCTGCGGCACGATAACGTCTATCAGTACAACGGCGTCCAGGCGATCGGCGTGGACTGCGGCGCATCCATCGACATCGACGACACCGACGTCTGGCGCGACCAGGGCCTCCCAATCGACCTTGCCGCCGGCCCCGAGGGGTCGGATCTGCTGATCGACGCCGGCGCCACGCTGCGCATCCGGCCCGGCATCCGGATCTACCCTCCTCGCCGCGTCGTGGTTCGTGGCCGACTACTCGTGGACGGCACAGCCGATCGGCGCGTCACGATTCAGCCATCCGGCGCGGGCGTGCCGGGCGAGTGGCTCGGCGTCGAACTCGAGCCCGGAGCCGTCGCGCGGCTAAATGCCACCACGATCGGCTTCGCCCGCGACGGCTTCGTCGTGGACGACGCGGACCTCTTCGCAAGCAATGTGTTCATCCGCAACTGCGAGCATGACGGCGTCTACGCCGCCGACGGCGCTCATGTGGACATCGCCGGCTCCGCAATCTTCGACTGCGGCAGCAACGCGCTGCATTTTGCGCAGGCGAACTGCACGGGCAAGGTGCACTCGACCCGCTTTCTTCGCTGCGGCGGCTACCCCGTCCGGGCGCCCGCCACCGTCGTCGAGGCCCTCCGCTATGACAACGTCTACGAGGACAACGCCCGCCAGGCGATCGGCGTACTGTGCGGGGCCGACGTCGACATCACCGACGACGACGCGTGGCTGCCCCAGGGCGTTCCCTTTGACCTTACGGCCGACCTCGCCGACAGCGACCTGCGCATCGGCACAGGGGCGCGTCTGTCTTTGCGCCCGGGCACGGAGGTCGTCGGGGGAGGCGTGACGGTGACGGGCATCTTCGTCGCCAACGGTGACCCCGGTAATCCAGTGATATTCCGCTCACCGGCCGAGGTCCCCGCGCCCGGCGACTGGGCCGGAATCGAGTTCATCTGGCAGAGCGCCGGCCGCCTCGTAAACACCGTCGTCAGCCATGCCGAGCACGGCGTCTCGGTCGCATCACCGGGGTACATCCGCATCGCAGACAGCACCTTCACCGCCTGCAGCGGCGACGGAATGCGCGTCGTGTACCACGGCGTGCCACTGATCGAGCGCTGCCGCAGTTACAACAATCTCGGCAACGGCATCGCACTCTGGGGCGACGCCGACCCGCTGCTGGGCCATGACGGGAACTCTGCGAATCCGGGCGGAAATGCGTTCTTCTCCAACGGAGGCTACGACCTCGCCAACTATACCCCGCGCGCGATCCTCGCGCAGAGCAACTGGTGGGGCACCACCAACCAGGCGCAGATCGCCGCCAATATCCTCGACGCGGCCGACAACGCCTCCTACGGGCACGTCAACTACGTGCCATTCCTGAGCTCACTGCCCGCCTCAGCGCCGACGGATCTCAGCCAGCGTCCGCCCCTCGCGATCACGTCTCTCGCGGCCCACCCGACCGGCTCCGGCGCCGCGATCTACCTGCGCCTGAGCCGCCCGGCCGAGGTCCGCGTGACGATCCGCAACATCGCCGGGCGCCGCGTACGTGAGCTTACCGCACACGTCGATGGCATAGGCGTCATACCGTGGGATGGTCGGGACCTACACGGCTCGGCGACGCCGTCAGGCCGCTACGTCGTCGAAGTGGAGGCGTTCGACGCCGACGGCCTGCGGGCCGGCGCGCTCGCCACACTGAGCATCGCCCGGTAGCTCACCTGCCGGCGACGCCCGCCTCGTCGCCGCCGATGGTGATCGCCCGCACGACCGCCCCATCGCGCAGCTCCACGGCCGCCGCAAATGCATTCGCACTCGCCCCGCCAAGCTGCATCTGCACCCGTGGCATCGCGCCATCGAGCCCCGGGAGCTCGTCTGCGAAGCCCACGACGACGGTGCTGCCCTCCCGCGTGACCCGGGCTCCATGCCAGCGCGCGCCTGAGAGTGGCTCAACATTCGAGGGCGCGCCACCAGCCTCGCCCACGTCGATCACCGCGAGAAAGCGGGCGCTTGAGGCGGCGTCCGTCGTCTCGGCCGTGAGGTGCCACTGATCCGGCATCTCGAAGGGCCGGTCCGTCCGCCAGCGCAGCGCGGGCGGATCGAACTGATGGTGCTGGCTGAAGCTGAGGCCGGCCGGCTCCAGCAACGTCACGATCGCCTGCCCCCTCTCCCCCATCACCGCGACGCTCTGCGCCGCCTCATCAACAGCCATCTGCTGCTGAGCGTGGAGCAGATACTGGTAGGTGTGGGCCTCCGGCGCCTCGATCTGATCGTAGATCACGAAAAGGTCCGGCTTGATCGCCAGCACGTGTCGCGTGAAGCGATCCAGTGACACCTGGTCATAGGCCCATTTCGCCTCACCGGCGCAGTACATGTACTCCTGCCCCTGCTCGAAAGCAATCAGCCGCCCGAACGCGTCGAGACTCGAGTTCGGCTGCCCGGTGCCGTCCACGAGGATGCCGTTGTGCGCCTTCGTCTGCATGGTCCAGCCTGCGTGGTGGGCATCGCCGTAGGAGTGGTAGTAGCCGGTGTCTATCAGCAGCGGCTCGTTATAGGCTGCGAGGTTGAACGTGTTCTGATCGTTGTGCGAGTGTCTGTATGAACCGTAGGGCCCTGACTTGAACTCGAAGAAGATGTTGTCGTCCGGTCGCTCCATCGACGTGTGCAGATACGCCACCCCGATGTCGTGGAATGCCCGCGCGTCCGGCAGCTCGGCCAGCGATCGCGGCTCCGGCAACGGCAGCGTCAGCCAGTTGAACACATCCACCAGCGGCACCCGGCTCACGGGATCGCCATCGAGGTTTTCCGCGTACGCTGCCACGTACGGGTCCTGCAGCAGCGCCGCCCGGTACCGCATAACCACGTAGGCCGTCGCGTGCGGCCCGCCCGACTGCGGCCCGCCGGCATGATCGCCGAACTGCGAGCGCATATGCCTCGGCGGGTGCGAGTATATCTGATAGTAGGAATTGGTCGCATACCAGGGGTTATCCAGCAGATCCACGCCGGTCGAGAAGAAGATCAGATCTCGCATATGCATCGACGATCGCAGGTTCGTCCCGGCGAAGTACGACGCCATCTCCGCCGATCCGCCGTCGGCTCCGCCAAACCACGGATAGAGCGCCACCGTCGCCTTCACGCCCCATTCGAACCACTCCCGCGCCTCTGGCACCTCGCTCTGGATCGCAAGCGCCCCCGCCATGAACTGCAGCACTGTGTGCTGCCAGGCGTGTGCGTTGTGAACGCGCTGCTCCAGGCCCTCGAAGATCGGCGCCGTGATCGCCAGCCGCTCGCGAATCGCATCGCGGACCGTCGCGAGCTCGTCCTCGCTGAAGTAATCCTGCATGTAGTCGTACGCCCACGCCATGCCCTCGACGAGGTTGCCGTTGCCGAAGTCGCTCACCTGGTGAGAGGCATAGCCCCGCGGATCGAGCCCCGCGATCAGCAGCGCCCGCCGCCGTGCCTCCTCGGCATAGCGCTCCTCGCCTGTCAGCGCCCACAGGACCGCGAGGTTCTTCATCGCTCCGGCAGTTCGCGCCGCTTCATTCTTGAAGGTCACCCGCTGCACCACGCTCTCCTCGCGCGTCAGCCCCTCGCCCTTCTGTTTCACCTCCTCCAGCGGCAACGGCTTGCCGATCTCGCTGTCCATGCGCCCAGCCCAGTAGTCGATCGCCTCCTGTCCCTCGGCCGTCGCCGCCCATTCGCGCATCTCCTCGAAACGTAGGGGCGTCATCCAGATGCGCGGGTGTCCCTCGGGAATGCGCGCGAAGCTCTCCTCCCACGGCGGGAGCGGCCACCGCGCCACCTGCTCATCGATCTCGAATCGCTCGGCCGCGGCCCACTTCCCGTCATCCCACGCCTCCGCCCGCCAGCGCCAGTGATATGCTCCCGGCTCCAGCGGCTGCAGCGGACGAAGGAACGTCCGATCGGTCGCCTCGTCGAGCACGATCTCCTCGAACCGGGCGTCCCGCGCCACCTGCACGCGATACGACGCCTCGCCCTGCTTCAACCAGCGGAAGGTCGGCGGGTTGACGTCGATCGGCGTGTACGCATTGGGCTCCGGCCGCATCGGCACATGCTGATGCGGCGAGACCGATGCCGACTCCATGTGGATCACCTCGATCGCGTCGATACGCGCGGGCTCTCGCGCGCCGATGAGCACGGTCTCGGTGTCTCCTGTGTATCCGTAGACTGAGATCTCGCGCCACTGCCAGCCTGGCGGGTCGTACTGCAAACCGACCGAGGGCCACTGCCCGCCGAACCCGTATCGCAGCGAGTCCGTCCCCTGATTCATCGCGTATGCCCGAACACGGATCGTGTACTGCCCCTGCATGTTCGCGATCGGCACCTCGATGTACGAGTTCGGTTTCGCATCCTCCATCTGCGGCCGGGGTAGGAAGACGTACGCGCCGCCCGAGGCGTCCTCGGCGAAGCGGTCCTCAGGCTCGGCGTTCACGGCCGTCAGCGTCTCGGCCTCGATGATCTGGCCCAGCGGCACGCCATCCTGCGCGGACGCCGCTTCGGGGGTGATGATGGTGATGACCATCGCAATCAGCACAAGCAGCATCTGGGGCACCTCGCATCCTCGTCGATCCTGGCGAGTGTAGACCTTCGTATCGGCGCCCCGGAATTCCTCCGTCGCCCCGTCGCCTGCGCACAGGTGCGTGCGCCCGCGGCGGCGAAGCCTCCGCTCGATCACCACCGGAAGGAGGCGTGCGATGCTCGCAGCAATCGTTCCCGAGCCCGGCCGTATCGAGGTGAGGCAGGTCGATGATCCAGCGCCTGCGGACGGCGAGGCACTCGTCGAGGTTACCGCCTGCGGCGTCTGCGGCACGGACCTGCACATCATCGATGGCACGTACCACGCCAGCTATCCCGCCGTCCCCGGCCACGAGCTGTCGGGCACCGTCATCGAAGCGCCCGCCGGGGCAGTCGTCGCTGCCGGCGACCGGGTCGCCATCAACCCGAATCTCGCCTGCCGCTCGTGCCGCCCCTGTCGCCGTGGCATGCCGCACCTGTGCGAGCACGCGCAGGCGGTCGGCGTCACCCGTCCGGGCGGCTTCGCCGAGCTGTGCGCGGTGCCTGCAGAGCTCTGTGTCCCGCTGCCGGAGACCCTTCCGCTGCGCGCCGCAGCGCTGATGGAGCCGGTCTCATGCTGCCTGCACGGCCTCTCGGTCATCACGCCGCGGCCAGGCGATCGCCTCGCAATCCTCGGCGCCGGCACGATCGGCCTGCTGATGGTCCAGCTCGTCCGCCTCCACGGAGCCGCGCCGATCTGCGTCTCAGAGCCCGATGCGGGAAAGCGGGGCCTCGCCCTGGAGCTGGGGGCCGACGCGGCCATCGATCCCGCCTCCGTCGACGCCGGCGAGGCAATCATCGAGGCGCTCGGCGGGCGCCCTGACGTGGTGATCGAGGCTGCCGGCCTGCCTGCCACCGCTCAGCTGGCGGTGCAGCTGCCGGGCCCGGGTGGTCGCGTCCTGCAGTTCGGCGTCTGCGAGGAGGATGTCGAGGTCGCGATTCATCCGCGACGCATCTTTCGCGAGGAGATCACGGTCGCCGGCTCGTACACGAACCCATTCACTGACGATCGCGCGGTGGAGCTGCTGGCCGGAGGACGGATCAGAGCCGAGGCGATTATCTCCGACGAATTCGCACTCGAGGACGCGGCGGCGGCGATCTCACGGGCTCGCGAAGCTGAATCTCTGAAGGTCCTGCTCCGACCGGGCGCGTAGGGCACCCCGGCAGGTTACGCGCGCGAGCGGAAGCAGTAGATGCTGCCATCGTTGCTGCCGACGAATACCGACTGCTGTGAGACGGCGGGCGAAGAGGCCACTTCCCCGTCTGTCTCGTAGCGCCAGATCTCGGTTCCGGACTCAACCTCAATGCCATACAGATGATGGTCATGGGAGCCGCAGTAGACCGTCCTGCCGCTGATCGCCGGGGAGGAGGTCACCCAATCCCCGGTCTCAAAGCGCCACAGCCGTCGGCCCGTGGTCGCCTCCACGGCGTAGATCGCACCGTCGCGTGACCCGAAGATCACGCGCCCCTCATGGACAGCGGCGGAGCTGTGGATCTCCCCGCCCGTCTGAAACTCCCAGCGTTTCGCCCCGGTCATGGCGTCGAGCGCGTACATGCGGTGATCGCACGATCCGATATACACGGTCCCGTCCGACCATGCCGGCGTGCCCAGCACCTCACCGCCTGTCGCGAACTCCCAGTTCGTCTCCCCGGTCTCGGCGTCCAGCGACCGAACCATGAAGTCTGTAGAGCCGATGTAGACCGCGCCCTTCCACACTGCCGGGGAGGAGAAGATCGGCAGACCTGTCTGAGCCCGCCAGACCACCTCCTGGCGCTCCAGATCGATGGCATGCACCGTTCCCGATGCGTCGGCGAAGTATAGCTTCGTCCCGCTGATCGCCGGGCTTGTCTCGACGAGATCCGACGCCATCAATCCCCAGAGCCGATCGCCGCTCCTCGCGTCCAGACAGAGAAGCTGCCTGTGGGCGCCCACGTAGACCCGACCTCCGCGAGCCACCGTCGGTCCGGTGTTGATCTCGTAGCTCGTCGCGTAGTCCCACAGCAGCTCACCCCGGCGCGCGTTCAGTGCGCAGAGCCGGCCGACGCTGCCCGCGCGGTCGGTGCGCGCGCCGACGTATACGACGCCGTTCGAAACGCTCGGGGAGCCGAGGACCCACGATCCGATCTCCACCTGCCAGCGCCGCACCAGCGGCGGCGCCACAACCTCGGGGGTGTAGCCCGAGCGCGTCACATTGCCCCGGAAGACCGGCCAGTTATACGCCGGCTGCTTGCTGTCTCGTTTGCTCCGCGCCAGCTCCAGCGCGACCTCGTCGAGCAGTTCACGCGCCTCCACAAAGCTCGGATCCAACTCGATGGCCTCGCGCAGCACCTCCAGCGCCTCGCGCAGATTGCCGCCGTCGCGCAGCTTAATCGCATCCTGCTGCAGCGCCTCGGCCCGCCGCACCTGCTCGGGGCCGCGCAGCGCCCCGTCCGTCGATTCGGGGACCTCCAGTGCATTTCCGTCGGCAGGCGATAGTGGGCTCCAGGCCGCCTCCATCGGCGCGGCGCACACAGGGCACGACACGTACGCATGCAGGGATCGGTAGCCGCAGGTCGGGCAATGGAAGACCTCCGCGTCCGCGTAGGCCCCCTCTACGTCATCCCGCGCGTCCTCCAGTGCCTCACGCAGCTTCGCGAAACTGTCATAGCGATCGGCTCGCTTCTTTTCCAGGCATCGCATCACGATGCGCTCGAAGGCTTCGGGCAGATCCTCGCGCAGTGTGGTCGGCGGCGAGGGCTCGCTCTCGAGGATGTTGTGAATGAGCTTCCCCACGTTCTCGCCGCGCACCGGATACGTCCCGGTCAGGGTCCGGTAGAGCACCACGCCGAACGAATAGATATCCGACGTCCGGTCTGCCGACGCGGCGTCGAGGAACTGCTCAGGGGGCATATACACGTAGGTGCCAAGACCCATCCCCGCGTCCGTCAGTCGCGTCGAGATTCCATAGATCTTCGCCAGTCCGAAGTCGGTGATCTTCACGATCCCCGAGCGCTCGATCATGATGTTCGCTGGCTTCAGATCCCGGTGGATTACACCGCCGTCACCGGGCCCGACCTCCGCCGAGTGCACGTACTGCATCCCCTCGCAGACCTGCAGTGCGTAATCGAGAACCTGTGGCGGGAAGAGCGTGTCCTCGCTGCTTAACAAATCGCCGAGACTGGGGCCGTCCACGTAGTCGAGAAACAGAAACGGCTGGTCGCCGATCTCCCGGTAGATGATCGCCTCCACAATGTGCTCGTGGCGCCCGAGGTTCATCCACGTCCGTGCCTCCTGCGCGAAGCGATCCACCGCGGAGCGATCCTCGAGCATCTCAGTCTTCACGGTCTTGACCGCGAACCGCTTTCCCGAGAACTCATCAAGCACGATGTACACCACGCTCATGCCCCCGCGGTACTTCTCGAGCACGGTGTACTGGTCGTCTATCTTCTCGCGAAGCTGAAACTCCAAGAGATGGCCTCCCGTGACGTGGTCTCCGAGTGCGGGACCGGGAGAGGTATATACGCCCTCTTCCGGGCCGATTCCTGCAACTCGCGTGGCATCCGTACGCAGACGGGCCCGGCCCAGCGGCCGGGCCCGTCAATCCCACAGTCTTTCGAAGGCGGATTAGAACCTCGTCTCGAATTTGACCTCCGCCTCAACGTTGTCATCGACGCCAACGCTCAACTCGGGCGGCTCCTGTCGCGACAACGTCAGGAGCAGTCGTCCATCCGCGCCCGGCCAGCGCTTCTCGTAGGTTACGTCCAGCAGCGAAGCAGGTGGATCGCCCCGCCGCGGATAGGGAACGAAGTGCCCGGACACGTACTTCAGAGCGATCTGACCGCCGCCCTCAGGGCTTCCGCCATCGAGCTGCAGCTTGAAGAAGTGCTCCGTCTCCGTGTCCCGACCGTGAGGCAGGAAGTATCGGTAGCCGAAGTCCATGTTCACGCCACCAAACACCTGGCGCTTGAATCCCAGCTGGTAGACGTCCGAGAGCATCGAGTGCTTCCCGCGTGGATCAAGCGGATTCCGCACGTAATCGAGAACCAATGAGCCGCCGAAGGCCCCCATCGCCAGACCAACTGAGCGCTCCGGCTCGGCCCGGCTGCCCTGCTCAATGAAACCGGCGCGCATCCCAAGTCGGGACGGATCGCCCGCTCGCAACTCGACCGTCGTTGCAGGCTCGGCCAGCGGCTCCTTCTTCTTCTCGTCATACTCGGTGTAGAGCGCGTCAACCGTGACAGAGGACTCGCCACCGAGCTTCACCTCGGCAAGCATCGCGGTGTCCTCGTCGGTCTCCTGCACACCGTAGCTCGCGTAGCCGAAGCGCACGTCGAGATCGCCGGGCTTGCGCACAAGCTCCAAATGCCGGAGGATCGTCGGTGACCCGTTGGGCCGCTGTCGCTCCAGGATCATCCCGGCCAGCGACGTGTCCGGCGCGAGCGTCAGCCGTGTGCTGACGTCCCGGTGAGATATCGACTCCTCGCCCGGCGCATCGCTCACACGCAAGTTCGCTCGCACAGCCAGCGGGCGGAATGGCTTGAGATCCAGCGTCAGGTTCGATACCCGACCCGTCTCTTCGCCATCCACCTCAGTCCGCACCTGATTGGCCGCCAGCGACGCGAAATCCGTCAGCGTGATCGGCGGCGTCTGCAAGCGCAGACGCTCCTCATGCCTGAGGTCGTCTCCGCGCGGCTGGACGATCTCGGTACGCTCGAGGATGCCCTTGCCGGTGCTGAAGCTCGCGACCAGTCGCGTGACGCGCTCCTCCTTGAAGCTCTCGCCACGAACCGTCTCAGTCAGCGTGTGCTGAAGTGTCGCGTCGTGACCGAACAGATTCATCGGCGTCACGAAATCAAGCACACTCTTCTGGTTCCGGTTGCCGTTCTTTATCTTCGTCTCTTCCACGAAGCTCGCGTGCATACCGCTGCGAAGCATATCCAGCGGAACATCGAAGTGCGTCTTGCGCTGAATCTCTTCGTTGCGGTCGGTGATCTTCTCCTGGAGGTGGTGTTCCGCCAGCAGGGTGCCGCCCTCAATCGCGAACGGTGCCTTGATGTCGAAGCTCCGCGTCTGCAGGCTCCTGCCCTCAACCAGACGCTCGAGGAAGCCATACGACACCTCGCCCTGACCGCCCGACAGCGCCATCGTCAGCCCGGCGTTGTAGCCCTCCTCCTGCAGTCGGAAGGGATCCTCCTCCGATTCCTTCTCGGTGAAATTCGCAACCAGCGAGTTCCCCTCACCGAGGCCCGTCTGCAGCTTCACGCTCTGCACGAGCGTCTCGAGCTCAATACCCTCGTCGTCACGCTCGGAGGTGAGCTGGCGAAACAGCGTGAGGTTTCCGGTGCTCGCGCCGCCGCCGAAGCCCTGCTGAAGCTGCATGCCGGTGACGGTGCGCTTCTCGCGCATCGCGTCGAACACGTCGGTGATCAGCTTCTCATCCCTCGTCAGGCTCATCTGTGTCCGGGAGCCGAACGAGAAGGTGGCCGCTGTGTGGGCCTCCTCGGCGATACCGGTGTCGAACGCCGCGTCGCCCATCTCTATCTGCTTGCGCTGGAAGGCGCGGTAGAGAGATACGCCCGTTGGCAGGTCGAGGTTAATCTCGTACTGGTTGGTAGTTGGCATGACAATGCCGTCGCCTTCGTTCGCCGAAGGCGCCACGCTTTCGAAGCTCTCGATGAAGAAGCTGTCATCACCCGCCTGCGCCCAGATGGTCTGGCCGCACAGGAGCGCTGCGATAACAGCCGCAATTGTGATGAGCTTTTCCGCGCGCATTGCCATACTTCCCATCACGTCGATTGCGCGTCCGTCTCTCCGTCAGGGCCGTCTGCTGACCTTCTCTGTGTACGTAGACACCTTAGCCTGTCCGAAAGTTTCGCTGGTCTGATCAAAAACCTGCAATCGCACTACCTGGGCAGAGGACCCCAGTCTGCGATCATAGCCGCCAGCTCTCAGTACTGTCGTGCTCTGCCCGGGCCATTAAGGTGTCCTCCCCGCCGGTCGAACAGCGTGCATCACGGGCCCGACCGTGGCTTTCGAGCCTTAGGCATATTCCATTATGCATCATCTCTCGACCGGCGTCAAACGGAATCGGGGATTCCCGCTGCCCTGGTCGCGCCAGTGGCGACAATCGCATCCTCGGCTCTCGACCGCTGTCGTGACCTGTCCGCCGTCACTGACGCTTCCCGGCCGCGGGACTCACGTTGACTCCAGCCGGCATCGAGCGGCCTCCCGTTCCGATGGGGCCCGGAGACCTGGAACCTGACAACGGCCTCCGCGCGCCCGGCGAGACCGGTCGATGAGGGTAGCGGGCTGGCAGGGTCACCCGGGCCCTGGCGGTCCTCTGCGCGCAGACCGTCACCACGTCTGACTGCAATGTCGGCATCGCGCGGTCGGGCTTTAGGGAGACGGGCGAGGCCGAGGAGTCCGGCGCGGGCCGCCTCTAAATTGCAAGCTGCAAATTCCCTGATATTATTGCTGTAAAGTACTTGACATCATCGGACTAACGTGCTATACTCCAGCCAGAATTCGACGGAAGCACATTGTGTCAAGAGGAGGGAATGAAGGATGTCTCTGATCAGGTGGCGACGCAATCCGATGCTTCAGCGACCGTGGATGCGCATGACCGATGTTCTGGACGAGCTGGATCGTCTGATGACATGGCCCACAGCCATGTCGGAGGAGGCCGAGTACGGCCCAGCAGTTGATGTCTACGAGACCGATGATGAGGTCGTGGTGAAGGCGCAGCTTCCCGGCGTCAAGAAGGAGGATGTTGACGTCAGCATCGCTGACAACGCCATCACGATCCGCGCGGAGACCCGACGCGAGGAAGAGGTCGAAGAGGAAGACTACTTCCGCCGGGAGCTTCGCTACGGCACGTGGGCGCGACGCCTGCCTCTCCCGACCCAGATCGACGAGGAGCAGGTGACCGCCAAGCTCAGCGACGGCGTGCTCGAGGTTCGCGCCAAGAAGGTCGAGCAGCCCGAAGAGGGCGGGAAGAAGGTCGAGGTCGAGTAACGCAGGAGGAGCACGCTGTCTTCGGCACCCGGGACGGTGTAATGTCCCGGGCGCCGGCGTGTACGCCCATCGCGTCGCGGCCTACGTGCTCTGCTCCATTGCCTCGATCAATTCGACGAGCGCGCCCACCG
>JALGTR010000226.1 GCA_029821265.1 Candidatus Zipacnadia bacterium | reverse complement strand
CGCGGCGGGCGGCG
Source organism: Candidatus Zipacnadia bacterium (assembly GCA_029821265.1). Lineage (GTDB taxonomy): Bacteria > Armatimonadota > Zipacnadia > Zipacnadales > UBA5352 > JALGTR01. The sequence continues at coordinate 6,466 of JALGTR010000226.1, read as the reverse complement.
GCCGACGGGCGCGTCTGGCGGCGCAGGCGCAGCATTTTGTGGACACGATGGACGTCTCCGGCGATCTCTACGAGCTGCGCGACGCGATGATCCGCTGGACGCTTCGGCTACGCGGAGAGCAGCCGGATTCGTAGCGCCCCCCGGAATCGGGCAGCCCCGCCCGACGTTCGCCGGGCGGGGCTGGGACAGGACGTCAGCCGGTGCTGCGGTGCGGCGGGCCTCGCCGCTGCGTCTCCTGCACGCAGCGTATGTCCTCGCGATGCGTCGTGACAGGGACTGCGTCAGCGCGGACCGGTCGGAAGCTGATCGGCATCGCCGCCGACCTGTGTCGCGATGCCGTCGCCGAAGCCCTGCCAGGCTGCGATCGCCGTAACTGCCACCAGCGCAGCAAGAATGGCTGTCTCAACCTGGGTCACCCCGGCTTCGTCCGACCACAGCTTCGAGAGCATCTGGTTCGCCGCGTTCCACGCGTCGGCTGTTCGTGTGTCGGGTCTGCTGCGCCGCCGGCCCCCCTTGCCGTTAAACGATACGCGGCTACGGCATGTGCACCTGCCCTGTCAGGTGTACATCGTCCGTAGCCAGCGGTGTCTGGACTATAGCAGACCGCGCTCCGAAAGTCCTCAAGGAATGCTCAGGAGTTAATCATGATGGGGTGAAATCGGTAGCATCTCTTCGCTCCCTGCAGGGAATGCCGGCCGGCGGCCGTGCAAACTCGCCACGCTTTGCCCGGTCATCGCCGGTCTGTGAGGTTGTCGGCCACCGCGCACCAGTCATCGCAGGTCAGTCGTACCGGCTGGCCGGCGCAACGCGCGATGCGGTTCCCGGACACCACATGACCGCCGCCACGGACGCCCACGATGGCGGCCTCCTCCGTGATCTCCTCCAGCAGGTTCGAGGCCACCACGCAGTCGCGTGCGTCGCCCAGCTCGATTCCGCCCTGACGCCGGTCCTCGACGATGTCAGCGTAGACGCTCTTGCGGATCACGTTGCCCGAGATCGTGTGTCCGCCGGAGCCGGAGGCGTCCTCGATTCGTATCGCGGCCTCAGTGTTGTTGATGAACGTATTGCCGGTGATCGAGAAACCGTGGCAGGCTCCGGCGAGGCGGACGCCAACGGGGCCGTGGAGGTAGTTCGAGCTGATGACCATGTCGCGGGAGGCAAGCGCCTGGATCGCGGTCATGAAGCCCTCGATGGTGTTGCCCGAGATCACGTGCTGGGCGGTGCCGTCAAGCACAATCGCCTCCGCGTCTCCGTATGCGAAGTGATTGCCGACGATGCGGACCTCGCGGCAGTTGCGATCGAGATAGATGTGCTCGCGCTGGACCTGACCCTCGTTGAGGCGTCGGGTCTGGTTGCCGTGGAGCGTCAGGTGGTGCAGGTTCTCGGCGGCCAGCGCCCGGTGGCAGTCGCGCATCCAGCAGTCGCGAACGGTCGCGTTGGTGCCCTTTCCGACGAAGTTCACCGCGGTCCCGCCGTGGCCGATGAAGAAACATGCGTCGATCATGGTGTCGTTCGGATGGTCGATAACGAGCGCATCGCCTGATGCGTGGCCACCCTCGAATGCGAGGTCTCGCACGGTGATGCGTAGATCCGGCCACCACTTGCCGATTGCGCCGGCGATCGATATGAGCGGCTCGCCCGCTGACATCGTGCTGACCAGCACGCTCGCCCGGCCGTCGCCGATGAGATTGAGGTGCTGGCCCTCGCGCAGCGCGATCTCCGCCGTCGATTCGACCTCCCAGCGGCCGGGAGGGACCCAGATCGTCCCGCCGTGTTCGGGCAGCGCATCGAGCGCCGCCTGCAGCCCCCCGCTCTCCTCGACACTGATCCAGTTGGCCCGGGCCATTTGCGTCAGCTCCCCTCGAATTCGATGCATTTGCCCGCCAGCGCCAGACAGATCTCGACCACAGTGTCAGTCACAACGACGGTCCCATGCGTATCGTCGCGATTTCCGGACATCTCGATGAGGATGGGCGCTTTGCAGCCCCGATCAGCGGCATAGCAGATCGCGTAGGGCGCATCCACGAGATCGGACCTCCGGTCCATGTTCACCTGCTGGTAAGCGCCGTTGTAAGGGGCCTGGCAGATGAAGCGGTCGCGCAGGCGGTCCTTGATGTCCTCATGTATCGCGCCGACCAGCCTCTCGTCACAGCCCGCCGCGGGCATAAGGATGTAGTGGGCTGTGTGGAAGTCAATCAGCCCGACCGGGCGGAAGCGGTCGATGAGCCCCTGCACAATCTGCGTCTCCCGGGCGCACGCGGGTCGTGTGCCCTTGTAGTTGTAGTCCCACGGCATCGCGACATCCTGCGGCATCGGATACTCCTCCCAGCCGTGGTCGAAGTTGCGGTTGAGGTCGACGCCGGAGGAGTTCTGACGCGTGAAGTTCTCGAAACCCCATGGGTTCTGGATCGGCATGATAACCCAGTGCAGCCGATCAACGTCGATCCCCAGGTCTGCGCCCGAGCCAAGCAGCTCGGCGAGCCGCAGCAGCCCGTAGCAGTTCTCCCATTCCCAGCCGTGAATCGCCGCCCCGAGATAGATCGTCGGCCGCGTGGGATCGCCGTAGCGCAGCGTCCACATATCGCGCCCGTCGCTGCATGGCCCCTCGGCGACCGCGGTCAGTCCGTCGAGCGAGGCGGCGAGCTCGCGCATGGTCTCGACGAACTCAGGGTAACTGAGCTTCCTCGGGTAGTACTTGCCGAAGCGAACGCTCTCGCCGATGAAGTTGCCGGGGAAGAGCCACTTGTTCTCCGACCCGTGCGAGCCGTACCATGGCCGACCGGGGGAGAGCAGATCGAGCGCGAGAATGCGGCCCTCGCCAACGCGCTCCTCGATCATAACTGCGCCCGAGTTGACGTTCGAACGGCCGAGCACGCGCGTGTTTTCATCCTCAATCGGGTCGAGGATCTGACGCTGTACGAGTTGATTGCCGTAGAGCGGGTCGGGCGCGGAGGAGACGGTTCCGTACCACCACAACGTGTCGCCGAGTGCGAAGCCACGGGTGATGTCGCACTCGGCCTCGATGCGCATGCCCGGCTCCATCCGGTCCCGAACATGCGTCTTCGAGAACTTCCAGCCCCGATCGGTGGCGTACTCCAGCAGGCAGGAGAGCACCTGGCCGCCGGATTGTGCGTATGCCCTGAGCGCGTGGTAATCGAGCCTGTCGAGGTTCGTCCCATCGTGCACCGCGGTAATCACATGGGTGTAGTTGCTCAGGACATCGCTGCCATGCGGATCCTGCGTGAAGTCACAGCTATCCACACGGTCGGGATAGAGCAGGTCGAGATCAGCCTTCATAGTGCCGGGGCTGTCACAGAGCAAAAGTAGCTTCAATGATGAGCGATCCATCCAGTACCCTCCCAAGCGGCTGAGTGTGAGCGTCCACGAAATTCATCGGCCGATGCCCGCGGACCTCCGGGCTCGGCGCGATCAGGCCCCTTCGCGCAACGATGCAGCGTCGGGCGCAGGTCATCGCCCTCACATCGCGAACCATTCCTTCGTCTCACCTTGCCGCATGCGCAGGGGAACGATCCGGGAGAGGACTGCCTCAATGCAGCAGCTTGGATATGGTGTCATCGGTCTCGGCCGCATCAGCGCCCGGCACATTCAGGCCATCGACGCGCTCGAGGGCGGCCGCGTGGTTGCCGTCGCGGATACGAACGAGGACAAGGCGCGGGAGGTGGCTGCCAATCACGGGGCCCGCGCGTACACCCACTACGAGGACCTGCTGGCCGACGAGGACGTGGACGTCGCGGTGGTGCTTGTGCCCACACACCTGCATCGAGACGTGAGCGTGGCGGCCGCGGACGCCGGAAAGCACGTGATCTGCGAGAAGGCCATGGCGCCGAGCGTGAACGAGTGCCTCGACATGATTGCGGCGAGGGATCGCAACGGCGTGAAGCTGATGATCGCGCACTCAACACGGTTCCAGCCACCATTCATCACCGCCCGCCGCGCCATCGAGCAGGGCGTCATCGGGCAGGTCGTGGGCCTCGACGCCCATTTCATCGCACAGGCGACGCAACCTGACGAGGTGCCCGGTGACTTCTGGCGCTTCAAGTCCGGAGCCGCGGGGCATGGCTATGTCGTGAACTTCGGCTGCCACTACATCGACACCGCGCGCTACATGACTGGCGCCGATCCGGTGTCGGTCAGCGGCCACATCGGCAACCGCTTCAGCGAGGGCGTGATCCCGGAGGATCACTACGCAATCACGGCGCTGTGCGAGCAGACCGATCAGACCTGCTGCCCCGACATCACGATCACGATCTCGCAGTACGGGATCCTCGAGAACTTCCGCAGCAACGATCTCGGCTACGCCATCTTCGGTACCCGTGGCATGATCAAGGCCACATGGCGGCCAGACAGACTGCTGATCTGCGAAGCGGGCGAGGAGCCACGAGAGGTCGATTTCGACCCGGATCTGCTGAACATGGGCGCGTGGGATCGCGAGCACCGCGGGTTCTACAACTGCATCGTCGAGGACACGCCGGAGCCGGTCACCGGCGAGGATGCCATGAAGAACATCGAGTGGGCGGTCGCGGCCTACCTGTCCTCTCAGCGCCGCTGCTGGGTGGACCTGCCGCTGTGTGAGGAGGACTGCGCCTACTGCGGGCCGTGCCTGACCGAGGATCTGTCGCCTGACGGGGCGTGAGACCCGAGGACAGGCTCCACCTCCAGGGGCGATCATCTGCGACCATGCGTGAGTCCGGCGGCGGCCTCAGAGCAGATCGCGAAACCGTCTGATGCGGTGGAACGTGACGCGGTTTGCGTCGTGGTAGTTGTGGGCGCCCCGGTAGGCCGTTCGGACGGCGATGATGATGTCGTCACCGTCGAACTGCCAGTCGGGATACTGAAAGCCCGTGAGCCGAACGGACTCGGCCCATGAGTGCGCGAGGTCATCGCGCAGAAGCGTCCGAACATGGCGCCACGATCGCAGATCCTCCGACGCATGCAGCGACAGCACGTTGCGCTGGGTCGGCCGCGACGGGTCGGTATTGTTGTTGCTCAGCGTCAGGTACAGGCCGGTCTGCTCGTCATGTCTGATGACGAACTTCGACATCCCGCCCGGCATCTCAATGAAGCCGGTCGCGGGATCGAAGGAGACCTCGCTGCCATCGTTCGAGACCTCGACCATCGCCGCCCTGTCCACCAGCGGTCTCGAGTTGAACCGCAGCACATTCACGAGTCGTCCGTCCGGCGCCTCAAGGACATTGCCCTCCAGCCATCCGGGCTTCTCCAACTCACCCCACTCATGAGGCACCCAGTCGGGGTCGAAGGGTAGATGATTGCTCATCCGCCATGAATCCGCGCTGAGCAGGCACGCGTCGGCGTCAGCCGAGATCACCAGCGAGCGAAAGCCGCTGCCCCAGACGCATGGATCGCAGTTCTCGAACGCCCGGTAGAGCCGGCCCTCGTGCTCCAGCACGGGCATGGGCGCGCAATGATAGTTTGGAGGTTCACGTCTCGGCCCGCCCTCTGCCAGCAGACCGCTGTCGCCGTCAGCGGGATGTGTCCACGTATCGCCGCCATCGTCTGACCGCCGGATCACGATCGAGCCATACTGCTGCGAGGTGCCGAGCAGATACAGCGCGCCACGATGCCAGAAGAGGTTGCTCCAGAACGCTCCGGCGATGTGCGTGACGTTCGTCCAGGTGCGGCCGTCATCGGCCGAACGGTAGACGCTGGTGAGGTGCTCCTCGTCCTCGTGGTTGCGCGGGCAACCCGGCCCGAAGTAGTCGTGCGTGACGACCAGGTGGCCGGCATACGGTGCGTCGTCGGGCAGGCGGACGATGCTGGGACTGCCGAGGTAGCTTCTGGTCGCTGCGCTTTGATACGCGATCTGCGTCAGATCCATGGATTGCCTCGCTGCTCGTGGAGTCGAGGGGACGGACGTGGCTTCGCCGAAGCGGGCAGCAGGACCTTGCCGGGGCATCCGCGACGACGAGGGGTGACCGGGAGGGAGGCCGCTCAGAATAGAGTGCCCCAGGTGCTGATGAGGACGATGGCGGCCATGACCGCGACAAGCAGCGCCTTCGCGAGTCTCCCGATGAGTGCGCTCCAGCCGATCTTCCGCGCCTCCTCGGGATCCCGACCCTGGCGCACCTCGAACAGGTAGCCGCCCAGGAAGCCGCCCACGAGGCCGAGGCCGATGGGGGGCAGGATCGCCAGGATGACCGAGCCAAACGGACCACCGAGGACGCCGATCGCGCCCAGCAGCGGCGCCACTGCGCCACCCAGCGCGGCTCCGACGAAGCCGCCAACGATGGTCCAGACGCCGGTGGCGTCGGAGGCCCCGGAGCGTTTGACGCCAGCAAAGGACAGCGCCTGCTCCATCATCTCCGCGCCTGCCGCGATCACGAGCAGGATCAGCAGCACCCACCACGGCGGCGCCGTCCAGCCCTGAAACGCCGAGTAGACCACCGCGTCAGCCAGCACGATAACGCCGCCGGGCATGCCCACGAGC
>JALGTR010000225.1 GCA_029821265.1 Candidatus Zipacnadia bacterium | reverse complement strand
TGCCGGGAAGCCGCCGGACCGAGGTTATCTGCAACGGCCGACAGATGCTCGAGGCTGTCCGGATCATCGGCGAGCAGATCCCCGGTACGCAGGTCCTGCTGTCGCGCGCAGTGGGCATCCGCGCAGAGACCATAGACGCTCTTATCCGTCGGGCGGGCCTTGAGGCACGCGTCGTTCTGCTCGATGGCGTTGCCCGGATCGTGCAGGCAGCCGATATCGTTATCAGCTCCGCGGGGACCGCCACGCTTGAGGCCGCCGCTGCGCTCTGCCCAATGACTATCGTCTACCGCGGAACCTGGCTCATGCACATCGAGAAGCTCGTGCGCAGGTTCAATGTGGAACTGGTTGGCATGCCGAACATCATCGCCGGCCGGGAGATCGTGCCCGAGCTTATCGACGAGCATGCAACCGCCGACCGGATCGCGCGGGAGGCAATCAAGCTGCTGACGGACGAAGCGCTTCAGCGGCAGCAGGTCGAGGCGCTCTCGGCGGTGCGCGAGAGTCTCGGCGAGCCCGGTGTATCACAGCGTGTGGCCGAGATGGCGCTGAACATGATTGAGAGTTGACGCGGCATTGAGCACGAACTACGCAGAGACAACCGGTCAGCTCAACGCGGCGCAGCAGAAATCCCTCGAGGCGCTCGAAACCGCGAGTGGCCCGGAGCGCATGCTGGCGGAGCTGCGTCGATTCCTGGTCCGGCGCCGCACGTTCCTCGGTCTTCTCGCCGTGTTTGTGCTCCTGTTCATCGCCGAGCCGACACCATCGCTGATGGCCCTCGGGGCGGGTCTGATGGCGGTGGCGCATGTGCTGCGCGCCGTCTGCGCCGGCTACCTCGACAAGGACGAACGATTGGTCACCTCCGGACCGTTCCGATACTGCCGCAACCCGCTCTACGCGAGCAATCTGCTCGTTGTGATCGCTTTCACGCTCATGTCCGGCCGCCTTGAGGCGCTGCCGATTCTCGTCGGCATGTGGCTGATCACGCACGCTCCGACGGTCGCGTACGAGGAGGAGTTCTTGCGGGAACGCTTCGGCGAACGCTTCGACGACTACTGCCGACAGGTTCCGCGCTGGATCCCGCGTCTACCCGGCTCTTGCGGCGACGACCAGTTCTGCTGGAAGCGCCTCGCCGCGAACGGGGAGCATCTGCACATCATCTCGGCGTGGATCGTCGCCGCGATGTTCTTCATCGAGCTGGTGAGGTAGCGTCATGAAGGACCTGCTGTACCTCACCCGGTTTCTGCGGCCCCACCGCACCGCCGTCATCATCGGTGTTGTACTGATGATCGCGGCGGGGGCGCTGATGCCAATGGCGCTCGCCAGGATCAAGGATGTGGTCAACGGGATCTTCCCCGAGTCTGTGCCCGAGGAGCAGGTGGTCGGGACCCCGCTTGAAGAGCTGCCTGAGGAGGAGATCCAGCGTCGCACGATGCAGGCTGCGATCATTCTCTTCTGCTTCCTCGTTGCGGCCGCCCTCGCTGACGGTCTGGCCGTGTACGCGGCGGAGTACCTCGGCCAGCACCTGCTCTACGAGCTGCGCAAGGAGCTGTTCGAGCATCTTCAGGGTCTGTCGATGTCGTTCTACGACCGACATCGGCTCGGCGAACTGATCTCCCGGGTCAACAACGACACGATGATCCTGCAGCGGACCATGGGGCCGCGTATCATGCACCTGGTCTCCGCGCCGATCGCGACCGTGGTGGGCGTCTGGGAGATGTGGAACGCGTCGTCGTACCTCACGCTCAGCCTGATCATCATCCTTCCGCTTGTCGCAGGGATCACGGTGGTTTTGGGCCGACGTGTTCGCACACTCTCCCGCAAGGTGCAGGAGCGCCTTGGCGATATGACGACCTCCCTGCACGAGGGCCTTGCGGCCATTCGTGTCATCAAGATCTTCAGCATTCAGCGCCAGGTCAAGGAGCGCTTCGACCGCGATAACGATGCGGTCATGAGGACCGAGATGAAGACGGCGCTGATGCGTGCGATCAACTCGCCCCTGGTCGGCATCGCCGGTGGTCTGGGCATCGTTGCGATTCTCGTGCTGGGCGGAAGGTTGATCGCGGAGGGCCGGATGAGCGGCGGCGACCTATTCGCGATCATCGTGCTCATGCAGGCGGTCGCCACCCAGGTCAACCGGCTCTCGCGACTGAACCTCGCGCTGCAACAGGCCAGCGCGGCAGCGACGCGACAGCGTGAGCTGCTGGAGATGGAGGACCGCCTGCCGATCGTCGAGAAGCCCGTGAAGCTCGAACACGTCGAGGGGCGGATCACGTTCGAGGACGTCTACTTCTCCTACACGGGGCGATCGCCGGCGCTGTGTGATATCGACCTCGACATCCAGCCTGGCGAGATTGTGGCCTTCGCCGGCCCCAGTGGCGCGGGCAAGACCACCATCGCGAACCTGATCCCCCGGCTCTACGATCCCACGCGCGGAACGGTGCGGATAGACGGGGTTGATCTGCGTCAGACCGACCCCCATCAAATCCGCCGGCACATGAGCATCGTGCCGCAGGAGACGCTTCTTTTCGGTGGGACTGTGCGCGAGAACATCCTCTACGGGCGCCCCGGGGCCACGGACGAGGAGGTCATCGAGGCGGCCCGGGCCGCCAACGCACACGATTTCATCGTCGCGCTCCCGGACGGGTACGATACGCAGGTCGGGGAGCGTGGCACGCAGCTTTCCGGCGGCCAGCGGCAGCGGGTGGCGATTGCGCGCGCGGTATTGCGCGACCCGCGGATCATGATTCTTGACGAGGCCACCTCATCGCTGGACAATGAGAGTGAGCAGGCCATCCATCACGCCCTCAGTCGCATCCTCGAGGGGCGCACAGCGATCATTATCGCCCATCGGCTGTCGACGATTCGCGACGCCGACCGCATCATCGTGCTCGACCACGGACGCATCGTCGAGACAGGCTCCCACGACGAGCTGATGGCATGCGACGGACTCTATGCCAGGCTCTATCGGGCGCACCAGAGCCAGCGGAGCGATCAGCGGGTGAACTCGGAGGGTCAGACCGCACCGAATGACTGAGCAGCAGGGCAACGCTAATCGCCGCGGTGGGTCCGGCGTCATCTGGGCCCTTTACAACGTACTCCTCGTGCTACTGCTGCCGCTGATCGGACTGTACCTGCTGTGGCGGCTGTTCGGGCGCGGAAAGCCGCTGCGAGGCTTCGGCGAGCGCATGGGAGCGATCCACGATCGCGTTGCAGGCCTCGCCGGCGACGACCCTGTCGTCTGGGTGCATGCGGTCTCTGCAGGCGAGGTCGCCGCGGTCGCGCCTGTCATCCGGCAGGTGCGGATCATCGAGCCGATCGCGCGTATCGCTCTGTCCACTGTGACAGAGACCGGGCGGCAGATGTCCTCGAAGCGCAACGTCGATCCCGATGCGCTGTTTTACTTCCCGTTCGACGTCCCGCTGGTGGTCGATCGTGTGCTCGATGCCGTCAGGCCGGCGGTCATCGCGCTCGTGGAGACGGAGATCTGGCCGAACATGCTCCACGCGGCCGCGCGACGGGGCGTTCCGGTCATCATCGTCAACGGCCGCCTCTCGGACCGCTCATTCCCCCGCGCGAAGCTGCTCAGGCCGATCTTCGCGTGGATGCTCTCGAACGTCACACTGATCTGCGCGCAGTCGCAGGAGGACGCGGATCGCTTCGTCGCGCTCGGCGCAGATCCCGATCGCGTCATCGTCACCGGCAACTCGAAGTTCGACGAGCAGTTCCCGCAGGTCACCGAGGCCGAGGCGAACAAGCTCCGCCAGGACTTCGGCTTTGGCCGTGAGGCGCCCGTCTTTCTCGCCGCGAGCACTCACGAGGGCGAAGAAGAGATTGTCCTCCGCGCGTTCACCCAGCTTCGCGTCACGCATCCGGACCTGCAACTGGTCATCGCGCCCCGACATCCTGAGCGCGGCAGTCGCGTCGAAGAGCTTGTCCACGACCATGGTTACGCCGCGTACCGCCGCAGCCGGGCGCTGGAGCACGGTGGCACAGATCCGGTGGCTCCGGAGACCGGGGCGCAGGTTCGCGTCGCGATCCTTGACACGATGGGGGAACTCGCCCGCGTCTACGGCATCAGCACCGTCTCCTTCGTGGGCAACAGCCTCGTGGACGGTGGCGGGCACAATATCCTGCAACCCGTGGCACTCGGGAAGCCGGCGATCTTCGGGCCACACATGCAGAACTTCCGTGACATCGCAGCCATCTGCCGCAGCGAGGGCGTCGGCTTCGAGGTCTCCTCGCTGGACGATCTGGTGGCGGAGACCGATCGGCTGCTCAACTCCGAGGGGGATCTCGCGCTGGTGGCGGCGCGCGGCCCTGCCGTGATCAAGAAGTACTCCGGCGCTTCGCGGCGCTGTGCCGAACACGTTGTCGAGCTCGCCGGAAGCGGAGTTTCTCACCAGAGCTCGCCCTCAAGGCAGCGGGACCGGACCGATGTGCAGGACACGCCGACGGCGGATACGTCCGACGCGCCGGATCAGCCGGAGGGATAGTGCTGGAACGCTGGTGGCGTGAGACGATCACGGGGCAGAGAGCGGGGCCGGGTGCGGCGCTCGCGCGCGCCCTGCTCACTGCGCTTGCGCTGCCCTACGGGGCTGCCATGCGGGCGAATCTCGCGATCTACGAGCATGGACTGAAGGTCAGGACGCATCCCGCCATTCCGGTGGCGAGCGTCGGAAACATCACGCTCGGGGGGACGGGCAAGACGACGGCCACGCGACGTCTGGCTCGTGATCTCGTTGCGCGAGGGGTCACCCCCGGCATCGTCCTGCGCGGCCATCGACGCGAGGGCCGCGGCGATGTCCTGGTAAGCGATGGCAGCGAGGTGACGGCCGACGCAGAGGCGGTCGGCGACGAGGCCTGCATGCTGGCGTGCACCACCCCCGGGGCGCTGGTCGCGGTAGGGGCCCGGCGGGAGCGTGTCATCGAGATGCTCGGCCAGAGCGGAGCCGACGTGGCGCTGCTCGATGACGGCTTCCAGTACTTCCGCATGCAGCGTCACGTGGATCTCGTGCTCATCGACGCGACGTTCGATCTCGGCAACGCCCGGCTCTTCCCACGGGGCTACCTGAGAGAGCCGCTCGACCACCTGCGGCGCGCGACGCATGTGCTTATCACGCACGAGGACCTCGCGCCCGCGACACAGGTTCGGCGCCTGTCGCAGATCGTCTCGCGACACGCTCCGAATGCGCCGGTGATTCTGTCGCGGCACGCTCCCTCCGGGGTCTATCCGGTGGACGAGGCCGGCGACATTGCAGCCGCGGCGACCCTGGCGGGGCAGCGAGTGCTCGCCATGAGCGCGATCGGCAATCCCGCATCGTTTGAGGGGTTGCTGCTTCAGCTCGGCGCCCGGGTGGCCAGTCGGCTTGAGTTCCCTGACCACCATCAGTATCGGCCGGAGGACTGGGCCCGGGCGAGAGAGAAGCTGCGCACAGCAGACGCCGATCTCATCGCAGTCACCGAGAAGGACGTCGTCAAGCTGCCGCCTCCGCCGTCGGACCTGCCCCCCGTGGTGGCAGTGGCGGTCGATCTGCAGATTACGAGCAACGAACAGGCATGGGAGGCGCTCGTTGGCTCCATCTACGAGGCTGCACGACAAGAGTCCGCTGCGTCGTAAGACCGAGCAGCTTATCATCCGCTGGCTCGCCTCCGGAATGGCGTGGATCGCTCGAATCCTGCCGCTTCGCTGGCTGCAGGCACTCGGCAACGCCTTTGGATGGCTGATCTACGCGCTCGTCGCACGTCGCCGCGAGGTCGCGCTGAGCAACCTCGAGCGGGTTTTCGGCGATCGCTTCGACGAACGCGAGCGCAGGCGGATCGTCCTCGCTTCCACCCGGAACATGACGAAGACCATGCTGGAGCTGCTGAAGCTGCCGGCAATGAGCCGCGAACAGCTCGAGCGCTTCGCTCCAGTTCGCGGCGAGGAACACCTGCGCGAAGCCGCAGAGGCCGGTGACGGGGTGATCGTCGTGACGCCCCACTTCGGCAACTGGGAGCTGATGGCGGCGCGGATCGCCAGCCTCGGCTATGACCTGTCGGTTATCGCGCGCGAGGCCAACGACCCCGTTACCGCGGACCTGATCCGGAACTCGCGCGAGAGCTCCGGCGAGCAGGTGCTTGAACGCCACCAGGTTCGCGAGATGCTCCGCACGCTGCGCGAGGGCAACGTCCTGGGGATTCTGCCCGATCAACACGCCGGTCACACGGGGATCTGGCTCACGTTTATGGGGCTGCCCGCGTGCACGGCCGTCGGACCGGCATCGCTGGCA
>JALGTR010000224.1 GCA_029821265.1 Candidatus Zipacnadia bacterium | reverse complement strand
CGGCGATGAAGCACTACGTGGATTCGGTGCCGACCGGCCAGTCGATGTGGCCGTGGCCGATGAACGAGCGCATCCGGGAGCTCACCGGCGTCGATGTGACGGCGACCATCCTCGGACCGGGGGAGCGCTGAGGGTCGAAGATGACAGAAGTTCATCTTTGGCCCCTCGGCAAAAACGTTCGCGATTTCGCGCAACAAACCGTCCGTAATGTTGTCGAAGACCTCAATGTGGGCTTGGATGACAGTTCGCGCCGCGCAGATCGTCGGTCCAGGCGGAGCACCAGGAGGCTGCAGCGGGGCGAGCAGGGGACATTTAACAAGACGCAACACGCTTCAGGGAGGGTAGCACCATGACACGTCTCACAGTCTGCGTGGTCCTCGTGGCCATGCTCATCAGCGCCGGCTCGGCGCTTGCGCAGGAAGGGCTTGAGGAGAGCTGCTGGTACGACCGGCTTTGCCTCGCAGGCTACTTCCAGGCGCGCTACGTCGATACCGATCGGGATGACATGAACGACAACTTCGACTTCCGCCGCATGTTCGTGACCATCCGCGGCGACGTCGATCGCACCACGGGCATCATCACGTTCGCGCGAGTGGGGCCCGACGACCCGAACATCGACCTCTACAACGCTTTCGTGGACTACAGCTTCGGTGATCGCTACGCGGTGCAGTTCGGTCAGGTACCGACGTGGTTCGGCCTCGAGGCCTGGGAGGGCTCCTCGGTTCGTGACACGCTCGAGCGTGCGATGATCCTCGAGGGTGGCGGCCAGGGCTTCTGGTTCGCCGGCGCTGCCGACCGCGGCATCTGGCTCCGCCGCATGCCGACCGCGGACACGTGGGAGCCGCTGGTCGTCCTCGGCGCATGGAACGGCCAGTTCCGCAACGATGACGCCAACAACGACAAGAACATCTCGCTCGACCTCAAGTGGTCGCGAGACTGGGGCATGTTCGGCGCCTCCTGGTTCGATGGCACCTACGTGGACGGCAACGGCGTGGAGAACCCGCGTGAGGCCATCGACCTCTACGTGAGGGTCTTCCCTCAGCCGTTCGGCTTCCAGGCCGAGTGGGCGGACGGTGAGATGTTCGGCGTCGATCGCGACGGCTACTACCTGCACGCCAACTATGACCTGCCCAACGGCACCGACCGCGCCTATGCCCGCTGGCAGGAGTTCTGCGCGGAGATGCCCGGCGGCAACCTCGAGTACGACGCCTGGACCGTTGGCTTCATCCGCCAGCTCGACGAGAACAACGAGCTGACGCTGGAGTACACCGACGGTGATTGGGAGGCCGGCAGTGGTGTCGGCGTGGAGCAGGAGCTGCCCTCGGGTAGCGATGACATGCTGGCTCTGCAGTGGCAGTACTCCTTCCGGTAAACCAGCCGTAGCGCGAGGTACTGCGCCTCGCGATCGCAGTAGAGAGATCAGCGGGCGGATCCGGATCGGATCCGCCCGCATTCACGTACCCCCCTCGGTGCGCCGCCGCTTCGGCAGGACATGATGGGCCCACAGCGAACTCTACACTCGGAGCCCCGGCCCGTCACCGTCAGGCGACGGGCAGATCACACTATCGAGGTGGCGAAGGTGCTGTACACGGCGAGCATGCAGGATATCCGCGACCGGAAGGTCACCGACGTATACTTCACGCGCACACGCCAGATCCTGGAACAGAAGAACGCTTCGAAGGAGGTTGTGGCCGAGTTCCACTGCACCTCCCTGCCGGATGGGTGGAACTGGGGGGTCCTCGCCGGCGTCGAGGAGGTCGCGGCGGTACTTGAGGGCCTGCCGGTGGATGTGTACTGCGCGACCGAGGGCAGCCTCTTTCTCCCCCGGGAGCCCGTTCTGCGCATCAAGGGCGACTACGCCACCTTCGCTGAGTTCGAGACGGCGGTTCTCGGGCTGCTCTGTCAGGCCTCCGGCATCGCATCACGGGCCACTCGCGTTCGGGTGGCCGCGGAGGACCGCACGGTTATCAGCTTCGGCGCGCGTCGGGCCCATCCGGCGATGGCGCCGACGATTGGACGGTCCTGCTATATCGGCGGCTGTGATGGCGTGGCGGTGGTTCGGACGGCCGAGATGCTCGGGCTCGAGCCATCGGGGACGATGCCGCATGCGCTCGTCCTGGTGGCCGGAGACCTTGCGACGGCACTGCAGTGGTACGACGAGGTCATCCCTGATGGGGTGCCGCGCGTGGCGCTGGTGGATACCTTCAACGACGAGAAGTTCGCATCGCTGGAGGCTGCGCGGACGCTTGGCGAGCGGCTGGATGCGGTGCGCATCGACACCCCCAGCAGTCGTCGCGGGGACTGGGCGGCGCTGCTGCATGAGGTGCGCTGGGAGCTGGATTTGCGCGGCTATGACTACGTGGACCTGTTCCTGTCGGGGGGGCTCGATGAGTACTGCATCCCAAAGTACAACGAGTACGCGGCCGGCTACGGTGTCGGCACCGCGCTGTCGTCCGCGCCGCCGGTCAACCTCGCGATGGACATCGTGGAGATCGAGGGCGAGGCGATTACGAAGCGCGGCAAGCTGTCAGGTGTCAAGAACGTGGCGATCTGCCCCAGCTGCGGCACGCGCACCGTGATCCCCGAGGGGCGCGGCGTCTCCGAGACCTGCGCCTGCGGGGAGCGCAGACAGATGGCGCTGCAGCCGCTCATCAAGCAGGGCGAGATCGTGGCGGAACTGCCCTCGCTCGAGGAGATCAAGAGCCGTTGCCGGCAGCAGGTGCAGTCGTGGATTGAGGCGCACCCCGAGCACGTTGACTGGTTCTGACCACGCCGAGCAAAGGGGGCCTGACCGATGGCAGGCGCATTCATCGTTGTGGACATGATCAATGATTTCGTGCGTGAGGACGGGGCACTGACCTGTGGCGAGCGTGCACGCGAGATCATCGAGCCGATCAGAGCCCGCCTTGAGCAGGCGCGTCGCCAGGGCGAGACGGTTATCTTCATGTGCGATAACCATCGCCCCGATGACCCGGAGTTCAAGCAGTATCCCACACACGCCGTGCAGGGCACCGAGGGGGCTGAGGTGATCGAGGAGCTGGCGCCCCTGGAGGGCGAGTACGTGCTGCCCAAGCGGCGCTACAGCGGCTTCTTCCAGACCCAGCTTCTGCTCGTGCTGCTCGAGAACGATGTCGATGAGGTCGAGATCGCGGGTGTATGTACGAACATCTGCGTGCTCTACACCGCGACAGATGCCGATGCCTACGGCTTCGACGTCACGGTCGATGCCTCACGCGTTGCGGCGATGACCGACAGGGATCACGAGATCGGGCTCTACCAGATGAAGGAGGTACTCGGGATCACGGTGAAGGGGTCCTGACTGGCGGGATCGCGGCCGGTCAGTCTGCGGCCGATCCCGTCCGTATTCACATGACGCGCCCGATATGCTGGAGGGTGGTCCGTCCCACATGAGCAACGACACACCTGCACTTTCCTCCCGCGTGAGCGGGAGTCTTCTCGCCGGCGCCATTGGCGACTGCCTTGGGGCTGCCTATGAGGGATACTCGGGGACGGACGTCGCTGAGGCCTACTACGACGGCCGATTTCAGCCAGCTTCCCTCACGATGGGGGATTGGACCGACGATACCTCCATGCTCATTGCGACCGCGCAGTCGATCGCCGAGCGCGGCGAGGTGGACGGCGAGGATCTCGCCCGGCGCTATCTGGCATGGTTCGAGACTGGCGGCCGGGGAATCGGACGAGCGACCTACCATGCCATGAAGCGCCTGCAGAGCGGTAATCCCTGGCAGGAGGCGGGGGAGAAGGGCGAGTACGCGGCAGGCAATGGCGTGGCCATGCGGGTTGCGCCGGTCGGCCTCTATCACGCCAACGACCTCAGCGGGCTGCGGGAGGACGTCGAGACCTGCGGGGTCATCACACATCGCAACGACGAGGCCCTCGCAGGCGGATTCGCGGTCGCCTACGCGGTCGCGAAGGCCGCCGCCGGCGAGCTTGACACCGAGACGGTGCTCCTCGAGATCCTCGACCAGCTCGAGCCCTCGCGGGTGGCCGATAACCTGAGCGAGTGCGCCCGCCTGCTCGAAGAGGACGTGCCGCCGCTGGAGGCGTTGCCTGAGCTTCGGCTCGGCGGAGCCGCCTTCGAGACCGTGCCGACGGCCTTCTTCTGCTTCCTGCGCAACCCTCACGATCTGCAGGAGACCATCGTCTCGAGCATCGTTGCCGGTGGCGACACCGACACTCGGGCCTGCATCGCTGGAGCCATCGCCGGCACCTACCTCGGACACGAGGCGATCCCAAATCGGTGGTTCTCTCAGCTTCCACTGCGCCGCGGCATCGAGGGCGTGGCCGAGAAGCTGTACGAGGCCATCCCGAAGGCCTGACGCCCCCGCCCGGCCGAATCATCCGCCACTGGAGGGCCTCGTGAGGTCTCACGCGAACCTCCGCCCGGTGATAGGAATGACTGATCCCGACCGACCGGACTGGGCTGACGCATTCTTCGAGCTTCGTGACGAGATGCAGCGCTGGATTGAGGCCTCCCTCGGCCGCCAGGAGCAGATCCCGTATCGGGGCGGACACGACGAAGGGACCTTCATTGCCTCGTGGTTTGGCCATCACCTGTTGTTCGGCGAACCGCGCGTGCTTGACTTCGCCTGCTATCTTCGTGACGGCTTCGCCGAGTGGTCCCGCGCCCATATGCTGCACGGCTTCTACCGCGAGGGAGAGGTCCACCACCAGACAGAGATCTACACGTTCTTTCTCAGCCGCCTGTGGCAGGTCGCGCCGGACGATCGCACCGCGGAGCTGATCCTTGACGCAGCCCACCATATCGGCAACTGGGTCGAGGGCTACCCCGACTGGTACGACTGGGACGAGCGACGCTTTCTGAGCTGGCGGATCGGGACCGAGCGGGTCGGCACCGATGACGCCTCGGGCTACGAGGTCCCCGACCACTTCCGGCTGATCCAGATCGCCCTCGTGGCGCACCGGATATCCGGCCAGCAGCGCTACCTCGACCTGTGCACCGGATACGCTGACCGTTGGGCCGAGGCGATCCTCGAGGCCCCTGCTGATGAGCCGCCGACGGTCCTGCGCTGGGACGACACGGGCCGGGAGCGCCCGGAGGAACGCGCGGCCCTCGGGGCTCACCACCACGGCGATTCGCCGCTTGAGCGAGTGGAGCCGCATGTCCCGGCCGGCACGATCGACGTGATGCTCGACCTGCACGCGCTGACCGGCGAGCAGCGCTACGCGTATGCCGCGCGGAGGCTCTGCGAGGCGCTGCTGCCTGCACTCGCCGACCCCTACTCGAACCCGCCCGGCGCGCTGCTCATGCGCTACCGCGCGGCCACTGGTGACCTGTCTCTCGACGACGCCGTCCTCGAGCGCCTCACGGGCAGTATCGACCAGATGCTTCAGGGCCTTGACGGCATGCTCCGCTTCCTCGAGCAGACGCAGATCAGCGGCTATGCCCTCGCGGCGGCGAGGCTCTACTCCTCGCTTGCGGACAACCCCTTCGCGGCCGATCGGCTGGAGGAGTACGCCCGGCGCTACCATGATCTCGTCGGTGAGCGGCCGGCGACCGGGGCGCGCGAGGAGACGCCTGCTCTCGTGGTGGAGACGCTCAACCCCGAGCCCGTCGCAGGCATCGGGAAGCGCCGGGACATGGTGCGCTGGGCGTGGGAGAACCGCCTCGGCGGCCTCAGACCGACCTCCTGCCCTCCGCCGCCATCGCTGGCGCTTGCGTGGCAGATCACCGGCGATGACGAGCTGGTGGCACACGCTCTGCGCGCGGTCGGGCGTCGGGTCGGGCTGGCGCGCAGATCGCTGCGGGATGGCCGGCACCACGGCTGCGCCGGGACGAGCATCGGCGCCGTCGCCTCGGGCCACGGCCGCGATGGCGGCTACGGCAATGTCACGGGTGCCTTCTATCCCGCCGCAGGCCTGCTGCGCGATCTGAGCGTCGAGCGGCCGATCGTTCGCGTCAGGCAGCCGGGCGGCGCCCCCCACCTGCCTCCGGAGGTCGCCATGCTTGTGCGCCCCGACGCACCCGAGGCGCGGCTGTATAACGACTCCGTGCAGCCGATCTCGCTGCAGATCGCGTTGGGTGATGACGAGTGGTTGAGCATTGAACTGGCGCCGCGGGAGGTTACGCGGGTCTCAGCGCACACGTAGGCCCGTGAGTATACGCCCGCCATCCGGGGTATAACGCTCCCGTATCTGAGGGGGCACAGGTGCATCCTGAAGGGGGGGCGCCTCGCTCGCCCAATCTGTCGCGTTCGCCCGCAGCTCACAGCTTCTGGGGGTTGGTCACCGATGTCGGTTCGCATCGCCGCCGTGACGCTC
>JALGTR010000223.1 GCA_029821265.1 Candidatus Zipacnadia bacterium | reverse complement strand
ACTCAATCTCTCTGCCTGAGCGAAACTGCTACCTCATTGCCTGTTGCGCCCATTCGCCCGCCGCGGCTACCGCCGCCTCGATCTGCCGGGCGCGCCGCTCGTCCTTCGACCTGCCACGATCCTCCGGGTACTCAGGCAGCATTCCGAAGTTGGCTCGGAGCATTGCACCATCGCCGGCAGGCACCCGCGCGAGCGCCCGGCACAGCGCTCCACATAGCGAGTCCCTGTCGGGCAGCGATGGCATCTGCCGCCGGGCCAGGCGCGCGGCGTTGATGCCCGCCAGCGTTCCCGTCGTGATCGCCTCGATGTAGCCAACCGCGCCCGCGAGGGTCCCGGCGACGAAGACGCGTGGGGTCGCCGAAAGCTGCAGCGTCGGCTGAAGCGTCTCGCCTCCGGCAAGCCACGGCAGCCGGTGCACCAATCCCGGGCGCACGATCGTCGCGTCGCGCAGCGCGGCAACCGCCTCCAGGGCCTCCCGCTGCGCCTTCGGCGACAGTGCCGTCACGAACCCGGGCAGGTGCCAGTGCCTGCGGTCGGCGTCATCGGGCACCAGCGCGATCGCGAGGCCACCGTCCGTCTCAGGCCCCCTCGGTCCGCGCAGGTGTCTCGCCGTCAGCTCGTCCGTGTCGCGGGCGGACCGCTCGACCGGGCTCTGCTCATCCGCGAGAGGGGTATCCTCGCTGAACTCGGGTGGTGCATCCCGTTCGCCCTCTGTAAGCCTCCTCGCCAACTCCGTCGCCTCGTCCTCAGTGACGGGCAGGAACAGCTGGGGATCTGCGCCGGGATACGGAGGCGCCCACATACCTGCCTCCTCGTCAATTCCCGTAACCAGCGGCGCGCGCCCGATGTACGCGAACGAAAACGATATCCTCCCGGCGGCCGCGTATATCGCGCGGGCGAGCGGCGACCACGTCGTTGGTCCGGCGGCAACCACCACCACGCCCTCCGGCAACGCACGGACCTCCTCGCGACGCAGCTCGATCGTCGATTCAGCATCGAGCCGCCGCTCCACCTGCTGCGCCATCGCCACCCGATCGACGGTCAGGCTCTCATCGCCGGTGCTTGTGCGCTCCGCGCACTCGAGCAGCGCCGGGCTGATCGCGCGCAACTCGTGCTTGAGGAGGCCGTCGGCACGGTCCGGACGTGTCGCTCCGAGGTCGGGCAGGCCGACGAGCTCCGCAAGATCCGGTGTGGTGTGAAGCGGGGTAGAGCGATCCGGTCGCTGCTCGTAGAGGATGACCTCTACACCACAGGCAATGGCCGCCATTGCTGCCGCACAGCCGGAGAGACCGCCGCCGATGACGCTGATCCGCTGCCCTGACATCTGTTGACTTCCGCCAATCTCGCGTGCGCTGGAGAGACTGCTGCGATCCCTATGGCATCCAGTATGGGTTGGCGCGCCTGTAAAGGTCGAGGTCGATGCTATCCGCTTGAACGCTCTCGAGCCGTGCCGGCTCTGGCGGGGGGACCTGCTCGACCGTCGGCTGCTGCGCCCTCCACCACATGATGCCGGTAATCGAGAACGCCACCCACCACGTGATCGCCAGCGGCACCGCCATCGCGAGGACCGGCCGCAGCCAGCTCCGATCTACCTCGGCGGGTTGTTCCAGTCGCAGGTCCTCTGCGCTCATGCTCGCTCGTTTTCCGCGCCTCGTGGTGGCATCCCCGGTCATCAATACGTTCGGCCAAGGCCGTTCGTCTCTCGAGGAAGACTATAGCGCAAATCGTGCACCTTCTCAAGTTCTGCCCCGGCCGCTCCATCGCCATGTGGCGCATCATGTGCAGAGTCAGCAGCGAATCGAACATTCTCTTGAGGAGAGTGTGCTGCGAGGCAGGACAGGAGCCACGCAAACGCGATACCGCGCCGCAGATGCCCAGGAGCCACCAGGGGGAGGTTCGCTCGATGCCCGATGATCGCATGCTGCTCGTCTCGGACGTTCACGTTGACCTCCGGACGAGGGACCTCGGCGAGCGGGGGCGACTTCGTCCGACCGAGCGCGGCAGTCAGCGCTTGCGGTGCCGCTTCATGCGCGCCCTGCCGCATTTCGGGCACCTGAACTTGCGCTTGTTGTGGTAGATCCCCTTCTGCTCCTTCATCGCGACGCGGCACTTCGGACAGGTCACAGCCTGTGGCCTCCCGGCCTGAGGACGTCGATCCCCCAGTCTTTGTCGCTGCCGTGCGGGGCGGATCCAGCGTGAATGGTACCGCGCGCCTCCGTGGGCTGTCAACCGGTCGCGCGAGCGGTCCACGGCTCTGAACCTGGCGCGTATTCATTCACAGATACTTCGATTGACCCGCAGGAGTCGGAATCGCTGTGAACATCCTGCTGCGCCCCATCGTCGGGAACAGCCGGTAGAACACAGCGCCGCCGCACAACCGACGTTGAGGATGGCCCCGGCAGGCAGCCCCATCACGCTGTTTCCGGCGTTCCCCCGACGTTGCACTGCCCATCAGGAGACCCAACGAGGGCAAGCGGCAATCTCATGCCGACCGGTCACCGTGCGTGCCAGGTGCGCCGGCGGCTGCAGTGTAGGGAGCGATTTCGATCAGGATCACAAACGCACCAGTGTTCATCGTCGCAGCCGTCATCGCAGCAGCTTTCACAGTACGCGCCGCAGAAGCCAGCCCGCCGGTCGTGACCGCAGCATCTGTGCCTTCAGACGTGGTCACTGCCAGCGTCTGGGGCCCGGGCGCCGCGCTGATCGGCCCCGCCCGCGTCGGCGTCGAGGTCATGCTCGCGGCCTATCGACGCCCCGGAAGCCCGCACATCGAGCGCGAGCCGATGACGACCGAGTACTTCAGCTCACTCGACGCCGAAATCACATTTCCCGCCGACTCTGAGACCGCTGACGCCATTCGCCGCATCGCGCGTCACGAGGTGACCGCATACTACCACTACTGCGCCCGCACCATGCGCGAGGCACTCGGCTGGGGCCTCGGCGATGCGCATGAGTGGACAGCCCTGCCCGACCACGGATACACGCAGCGCCCGGCCGGCTCCGAGGCACAGCCTGGAGATATCGTTGTGTGGCCGTTCACCTATGGGCGCAGCAACAGCCAGCACATCGGCATCGCCGTCGGCACCCGGCACGGCACGATGCTGCTGTCGAACCTCTCCGGCCGGATCTGCCTGAGCGAACTCAAGCCCGGCTACCGAGCGTACTACCGCTGACAGGCGCCCTCTCTTCGCGCTACCTGCGAGCGCCCGGTTCGGAGTCGGGCGCTCGTATCTTTTCGACCATCAGGCTGATCGGAGGTCACCCCCGCCGACCCGAGGAATCCTGTGACGCCCTGAACAGCCTCAGCGGATCGGAGTGAGCAGCGTGTCGCGAAGCATCGCGATCATTGGCGCGTCGACAGATCCGGCGAAGTACGGGAACAAAGCCGTCCGCGCGTGGAAGAACGCAGGTTGGACGGTTTACCCGGTGAACCCCAACGAGGACCAGATCGAGGGCCTGCAGGCGTATGCGTCGATTCTTGACGTCCCCGCCGACGTGCACACCGCCTCGCTTTACCTGCCGCCGAAGATCGGCCTCACGGTCGCCGACGAGATCATCGAGAAGGGCGTGCAGGAGGTGTACCTCAACCCCGGCGCCGACAGCCCGGAACTGAAGCAGAAGCTGCAGGACGCCGGGATCGAGGTCATTGAGGCGTGCAGCATCATGGCTGCGCGCACGGCGTCCTGAGCCGTCTCGATGCCGGTGGGAGAGGGCGCCGGCAGACCGGCTCTCGGACCCGACGATCCGCGCGCGTGGGCGCCCGCGCTCCAGTACTATTGAATTGGGCGGTGAGAGCCTCCCGAAGCGCGCCGGCGCAGGAGCCATCTTCGCTGAGCTGACGCAGTGGACCTGGGGACGGAAGTCGCGTACCTGGAGGGGACCGTCGTGAAGCCGCTGTATGTCGCAGTCTGCCTGATATCCCTCATATGCCTGCCACTCCTCTTGTCGGTCGAGGCGCTTGGTCCGGACCTCGCGCAGAATCCCAGGTTCGAGCAGATCGAAGACGATGGCGGCAGCGATGGCGCTGACGTGGCCGCACGGAGCAGCCTGCAGACCGATGCCAGGAGGCAGAGTCATGGCGCGAATGACAGCCCTGTGCGCGCTTCTCATCGCACTCACGACGACCATCGGCTCGTGTCAGGAGCCTGCTGAGCCCACTGAGGAGCAGCAGATGAACCTTGCCCGTCTCGCCCGCGAGTTGGGCTACATCGCCGAGCGTGCACGCTCCGCGGCGGAGCAAGTGGGGGAGACCCGTGTGCTCGCTCGGGTCCTCACAGCGGCCGAGGACGCAATCGAGCGCGCGAACGCGAACGACCTAACGCTGCTCGAGGGCTGGCAGGTCCCGGAGGATCCGGGCATCCGCGACGACTTCCTCGACGCCGCCGGCCTTCGCCCGGCCCACGTGGCGATCAACCGCGCACTTCAGGGCGACCGCGACCTCCTGGTGACGTTCGCTGAGCCGTGGACGCGGCACGAGGCGACGTGGCTGCCGCCTTCCGTGCCCGAGCTCGAGTATGAGCTCGTCGCCCTGCGCGGCGAGATGGCCGCCGCCGCGTTCACGCTCAGCAACGCGGCCGACACGGCCATCGACTGCGAGATCACCGTCGAAGGGCTGCCGGCTGATGACTTCGCGCTCTCGCTGCGGCGGCAGGTCTACCTCGAGACGTGGTACCAGCGCGCCGAGTCGGGCATCTACGACGCGATGCCGCTCGTCCCGGGGGATCCCGATTCCGGTTGGAGTGTGAGCGTGCCACCGGGCGGCTCCGTCCGCCTCCATCTCGCAATCGATATCGGCGCTGAGGCGCGAGAGACCCGTGGGTCGATCATCGTTCGCGCCGGCGACGATCAACAGAGCCTTGACCTGGCCATGAACGTCCTGCCGGCAACGCCGCCCGCGCTCGAACCGCTGCAGTACTGCTCGTTCGTCTATCCGCCACTGAACGTCGGCGGCCACCACCCGCGTCAGGCCGCACGGCACATGGGCTCGCTCGCGCGCACGATCATGGAGTTCCCGTACATGCCCGAGGCCACGTGGACCGAGGATGGCGCGCTCGTCGAGGCCGACTTCAGTCGCTACGACCAGTGGATGGATGACTGGGGCCCGCACATCGAGCGGATGATGATCTACTGGGTCGGCGACATCGAGATCGATGAGGACACCACGCTCGTGCAGCATTCCCCCGAGTGGCGCCGCGCGTACATCGAGATACTGCAGGCGTGGCTGGAGCACGCGGCCGAGCGCGGCTACGCCATCGACCGCTTCTGCGCGCTGGTCGTCGATGAACTGCACTCGGCCAGCCTCGACGCGTCTCCCGATCAGCACGTGCTCGATTCGGCCGAGACGATGCGCCAGGTGAAGGCCGCGATCCCGGATCTCGACCTCCTGCAAACGCTGACGTACTACGCATTCCCGGCCGACGTCGAGCAGATGGCACCGTACATCGACATCGCGGTCATTGCCAGGCCCTGGCCGGAGCAGCTCACCCGCAATGCGCCGCCGACATACAATCCTCGGCGGGCGTGGGACGAACAGATCGAGCCGCTTCTGCAGGCCCGGATGGCCGAGGGGATGGAGCTGCTGAGCTATCACGTGGCGTCAGGTAAGTCTGACGATCTGCTGCGCTGGAACCACGCGTATCCGATCCTCATGCTCGCCGAGGGGATGACCGGCGTGGGGCACTGGGCGTACAACGTCGCCCGCGCCAGTACCTGGCATGACTGGGACGGCACCGGCGCGGTGCGGCTCGATTACAGCTTCATCTACGACGGGACCGAGGCGAACGCGCGTAATGAGCGCTTCAACCCGACCGGCGAGGTCATCGTCCCGTCCATCCGATGGGAGGCCCTGCGCGAGGGCTACCAGGTCGCTCACCTGCTCGTATGGCTGCGCCGCCGGCAGGCCGATGTCGAGCTGGGCGGCGAGCGCTCAGCGGCAATCGACGACCTGTGGTCGTCGGTCGCCGACCTCGCCACGGCCGAGGACCTCTCAGTCGCGGAGATCAATACGCTCGCCGACCGAACGCGCCGGCTCTGGGCCGACGTGGCACCCGAATAGGCCGGCCTGGCGCTATCAGACGTGCCAGGTCCAGCCGCCGTCGGCGTCGATGACAGAGCCCGTCATATAGCTGGAGGCGTCGGAGGCGAGGTACACCGCGAGGCCATTCAGCTCCTCCGGCCGTCCCGGCCGCCCCAGCGCGACCTGTGTGCGCATCGTCTCCAAGTATCCTCTGCCACGCATCGAGTGTCGTCTTAGTCACCGGCGTCTGGTAGTAGATCCCGGCGTTGTTGAGCAGGACGTCGATCGTGCCGAAGTCGCTGC
>JALGTR010000222.1 GCA_029821265.1 Candidatus Zipacnadia bacterium | reverse complement strand
ATGAGGTGCATCGAATCCCTCCCGATGGGTCGAACTTGCGGTGCTGTGCCCGGCGGCACCAGCCGTCCCGCCGGTATGTCTCCGGTTATCGAGTGCAGCTCCCGGGCGCTGCGTCTACAGCCCCAGCCGCTCTTCCCACATGTCGCAGATCTTCCGCGTCTTCTCGGCCGCAATGCCGGTGTACTGCGAGGGATCGAGGACGATCTCGCGCTGGCGCGGTGTGAGCTGCTCCCAGTACTGCGCGAGCTCTTCAGACCGCTGCAGCACCTCGCCCAGCGGTCGATTCTCCTCCTGCGCCTGCAGCGTCAGCCGTCTGATCGCCTCGTGCGCGTTCGGATGCCCGTGGGCGGCCAGCAGGATGTACGCCGGCTCCGCGCCGACCATTCCCTCGGTCATCGCGAGGTTCTCGCGCATCCGCTCGGTGTCGGTCACCAGCCGTCCCATGATCCGCGTCAGCCGAGTGACGCTCGCGGTCAGTCCCACGATTATCTCGGGCAGCCAACGCTGGGAAGCCGAGTTGCTCAGGTCGCGCTGGTGCTCGGAGATCTGATCCTGGTAGACCGTGATCATCCGTGGCATGAACTCCTTCCACATCGATTTGACGTTCTCGAAGTTCCACGGATTGCGCTTGTGGGGCATCGTCGAAGAGCCGACCTGCTCGGCCTGGAACTCCTCCGCGACCTCGTTGATCTCCGTCCGCTGCAGGTGGCGCATGTCGTCGGCGAGGTTCGCCAGGACCCCAAAGCAGGAGATCAGCGCGTGAATGAAATCGGTGACGAACTCAGCCTCCACCACCTGTGTCGAGATTGGTGAGGGCTCGAGGCCAAGCTCAGCGAGGATCTCGCGCTCGAACTTCTCCGGGTCCTCGATCATCAAAGACGAGGCGTTATACGCGCCGACCGCGCCGGAGATCTTGCCCCGCAGGTTCTCGGCTGTCTGCCGGATCGCCTCGATCCGTCCGCCCAGTCTGCTGACGTACTCGGCGATCGCGAAGCCGAAGGTGATCGGCACTGCATGCTGGCCGTGCGTGCGGCCGATCTGCAGCGTGTCCGCCTCCCGGCGGGCGAGGTCGATAAGCACCCGCTCGAGCTCCTCGAGCGCCGGCAGGACGCCCTTCAGGGCTGCGTTCTTAAACCGCCACGCCGTCGCAGTGTCTACGACGTCGAAGCTCGTGAGCGTGAAGTGAATGTACGGCTTCGCGGCATCGGAGACGTGGCTTTTCATGGAGTTGACCAGAGCGCGAATGTTGTGGTGAATCCGCGCCTCCTCCTCGGCCACCTCCTGGGGCGTCACCAACTCGGCGGCGCGCTCGACCTCGTCGGCAACCTCCTCGGAGCAGATGCCCATACGCGCCAGCACTCGCGTCGCAGCGGCCTCGACCCTCGCCTCCGAGCGCACCCGTGCGGCCTCAGTCACGTAGTCGTCGAGCAGGGCGCGGAGCCTGTCGTTGGGTATGTAGTAGCGGAAGTCCAGCGGTGATACGCAGTCGAAGCGGTCCATCGTGTATGCCTCCATTGCGCCCGGTCAGCGCAGCAGGATCATCCGCGCGCCCTCCGGCCAGATCACGGCATCCTCGACCGGTAGAGCCCGTGGCTCTGCATCGTCGAACCAGACCAGCGCTTCGAGGCCGGGTCCGGGCGTGTGCAGCTTCGTCCCGGGCGTGTCGCAGTAGAAGTAATAGCGGTCGCCGTCGCGCGCAAGCTCCCATGAGCCGTTCAGCAGGCCGACGCGGGCGAACTCGGTCCCGTTCATGGCCACGATCGTCGAGCCGGCCTCCGCCTCACCCATCGTGGTGATCGGCGGATCGCCAACGGCGTCAAGTGCGAAGATCGCGCGCTCTCGTTCGCCGTAATGCAGGGACTTGCTCTCGCCCGTGTTCAGCGCGATCGTGACCATCTTCAGCACCCAGCGCCGGGACTCCTCCGGGCCGAGGCCGTCGAGGCTGATCCAGCAGATTGCGCCGATAGGCGTATCGGTGGTCACGCTCATGCGTCCGGTGGCGAGCGACGCGTTCTCCAGCGCCCCGGCGATCGCCTGGAACGTGGGGGAGTTCACGACCAGCAGCTCCGCATCCTCGTCGCGCACGATCTGTCGCGTATCGGAGATAAAGCGCAGCTCCTCGAGGTAGTCGTGGGAGATGCGCTCGTCGTAGAGCTGGCCCCACGCGTCCAGCGCCGCGCGCAGCTTGTCCTCGGGCTCCAGCGCATGGAAGACCCAGTTGCCGCGTCGTATGTCCCGCAGTCCGAATGCGTGGCCGCCGGGGCTGGTTCCGATCGGGCGGTAATGCGGGTGCTCCTCGACCGCATCAAGCTTGAAGCCGGGGTGGGCCGCCAGTGTCACTCGTGTCCCCGCGTCATAGAGCGTGCCGCCCCACTCGAACGCGAACCGTCCGGCCGAGGCCGTCGGGATGTCGTAGCCGCTGGCCTCAGCGAGCGTCGTCCCATGCTGCTTGTCCGCCACGTCGGACGCCGACTCCTCGGCGCTGATCACGGCGCGGGTGCCGGTATACGCCGCGCCCGAACTGCGCCCGGACGCGACGATCAGGTCGGTCTCTCCACCGAACTCGTGGTCGAAGAAACGTCCGCGCATCCGACCGACCGTCGCCGCGCGGTACAGCTCCTCAAGCCCGCGTTCGCCATCGACGAAGTAGCTGTCAACGTACGAGTAGCCGACCTCCAGCGTGTTCTTCGCCTCGGCTATCTCGCGGTTCAGGAATGCCCGCGCGCCGATTCCCGCCAGCCCCCAGCGCGTCGGATCGCGCGAGACATCGAAGAAGTCGAGTCGCCGCGCCTCGGGCCGGATGTCATAGGTGAAGAGGATCATCGCGTCAACGTCATGCAGCGCGGCGTAGCTGAGCGCCTCGATCATGCCCGGCGCACGAAACTTGTTCGGCCAGCAGACCCCCCACTCCCGCATCACGATGGGGCGTCCGGTGAAGGCGCTACGGGCCAGCTTCGGTGCGAAGCTCTCGTAGGGGTCTCCAAGCGGCGTATGGTTGATGAAGTACATCGGCACGCGCCATTGCCCGTCCTTAAGCACCGGATGGTCGTAGTAGTAGTTCGCGGCCATGAAGTCGAGGTTCTCATACACCGAGCGCAGATCGGGGATGCTCTCGAAGTCTGTCACGGCCGAGATCGGCACCTGCACGCCGGCCTCGCGCAAGAAGTCACGCATCGTCGAGAAGTACTCGGCGTGCACGGAGCTGAGGAACACGGCGAGGTCGTTCAGTCGCCCCGAGGCGGCGGTCCCGGTGCCCAGTCCGGACGCGATTTGCCCCTGCTCGCCACTCGGCCCATGCAGCGTCACTGTGCCCTCCTCAAGGCTCTCGCCGGAGCTGAGCGCGCAGCGGCCCTGCCAGTCGGTCCACGCATCACGCAGGCTCGCGGTATCGCCGTATCGCGCCAGCAGCCAGAAGTTCCACCGCCGCTGCAACTCCTCGCGGTAGGGTGAGACCAGCTTCTGCCGCCTGCGCTGGGCCATGAAGAGCCCGTTCTCGTCGCACAGCTCCACCATGCAGACGGTGGGATCCTGCGCGTAGCTGAGACCGGTCTCCGGGTTGACGTGCTCGACCAGCAGGCGGCGCGCGTAGTCCATTTGCAGCTCGATGAGCCGCTCGTTGAAGACCGCATAGGGCTTCGCGCCGCGACCGAGCTCGCCTGCCGCCGGCACACCCTCGCTCTCGTGGAAGGTCCGGAAGTCCAGCAGGTCGAGGTAGATGTAGATGCCGCGCCTGCCGCACTCGGCGATCCAGTGATCGATCGCCGCGAGCTTCTCGGGATCGATCGGCTCGGCCGTGCCCGCTCGTCCGGGGGGCAGCAGGCCGGTCACGCCATCGATATGGTGCAGGCGCACGAGATTGAAGCCCGCGCGGGCGATCGAGGCGATGGCTGCGTCGATACGCTCTCTGGGCTGAAAGACTGATTCCTTGGCGACGTTGATGCCCCAGAAGCGCCCGCGGCTGCCGTCCTCGAAGTAGAAGTTTCCGTCGCGGCCGGTGAAGAGGAACCCTCGTTTGCCGCAGGGACCATCGAGGAGGTTGCTGAAGTCGGCCAGAGAGCTGTCAGGCAGGCCCTCAGCGTTCGGATCCAGTACTGGCACGCGTCCGCCGACCAGGTCCGTCTGCGGCTCTTGTGCCGCGACGCCTGTCGCCAGCGCAGATAGAACCCCGACGATCGCGAGTATCGCCAGGGTGCGTTTCCGCCGAGGAGTATCGCTCGGATGCATGGTCGATGGTCGATGATAGCAGAGAACCGGCCTCGACGGCAACGCCGATCGACTCAGCCATTCGTGAGCGCCGAGATCGTGTCGCATCGCACCCCCATCGCGTCGAGACGATCCAGCAGGTGGGGCAGAGCGTACTGGGTCTCATCGTACCCGTTGTGCAGCAGCACGATGCCACCGTTGGAGAGCTTCTCGGCCATGCTGTCGGCGATCTCGGGCCCCTCGCGTCCGGGGTAGTTGCCGATGTTCTCGTTCCAGAACACCGTTGTGAATCCGGTCGCCGCGGCGGCGCTGCGAACGCGCGCATCGTAGTTGCCGCCCGGTGGTCGGAAGAGCGTGACCATACGCCCGCAGGCCTGCCGGATCGCCGCCCGGCTGCGCACAAGCTCCTGCTCAACGCCCAGCCGCGAGAGGGTGCACAGGTTACAGTGCGTCTGTGAGTGGCTGCCGATCTCGTGGCCGCGCTCAACGATCTCGCGCACCAGCCCCGGATACATCGTGGCCTGCTTGCCCACCAGGAAGAAGGTCGCCCGGTAGTCATAGCGGTCGAGCAGGTCCAGGATCCTCGGGGTCATCACCGGATGCGGCCCGTCGTCAAAGGTCAGTGCCACGGCGCCGGGCGTATCGAGGATGAACACCTCGCGGGATCCGTCCAGCGCCGGCAGACCGAAGTCGCGGTAGGCCAGCAGCAGATCCGCCCGCACGCCCGGCAGCATCGGGTCGTGGCCGAAGACGTACTCCAGCGACGCGATCGCCTCCGCCGGCCGTCCTGCAAGTTGCAGCGCCCGTCCGAGAAGCTGCGCGTTCGTCAGCGGCGTGGCCCGCAGGGACAGAAGGGCCGCCAGTTCCTCGCGGGCGCGTCGTCTCGCATCCCGCTCAGAGGGGGCGAGCGTCATCGAGCCATTCGCCACGCGAATCGTGATCGCGGTGGACGCAACGACCGCTCCCGACTCCGCATAGCCCTCGACCCGCAACTCCCTCGCGCCATCCGCGATCTGCCGGGTCTCAACCCGTGCCCGGAAGGGTCGCACGTTGCTGATTGCCATGAAGCGGTCGTCGAGCAGCACGGCTATGTGATCGATGGAGATCGTGCCATCGGTCTCGACCGCGACCTCGATCATCCCCGATACGATCTCGCCCGGCTTCGGGCGGATGATCGCGAATTCCTCCGGCTGGTCGGACGGGGTGGGCGCGGGCTCCGGGGTCGGCTCGTACACCGCCGGCTGCTCCAGCACATGATGCGGGGCCTCCGCCAGCCGGACTCGCTCGTCAAGCCCGTTATCCGCCCAGTACTTCGCCCCCGGGGAGAGAAGCGCTGAGGGGACCGCCAGCACGCCGGGAGTGGCGCCATGGCTGAACGCAGCGGGTCTGCCCAGGGCCGCCACCGCCTCCTCGGCCCGGTTGAGCCCTATGAGCGCGGCCCCCGCGACATGGCGCGCGAGCGGATCATCCGGCGACTCCGCCATCGCCGACCGTGCCTCAGCCAGTGCGCTCTCGTACAGCCCCAGCCGACAGGCCGCCCAGCCGGCGCTGGCCCGCAGCTCCGCGCGTCGAGCCTGCGCCAGGCCCAGCGCCCGCCGGTAGGCGATCATCGCCGCATAGTCGTCGCCGCCCACGTGTCGGCAGGCCGCGAGGCCGGCATGGGCCGCGGCCAGCTCCGGGGCGATCACCGCCGCCTGCTCGAAGAGGCGCGCCGCCTCGGCAGTCCGGCCCAGTTGCAGCGCCGCCGCGCCCTGACCGACCAGCGCCTCCGCGCAATCACCATCACCAGCCGCGGCCCGCGTGAACGCCGCCTCGGCTGCGGCCCACTCTCCCCGGTACAGCGCCTCACAGCCGGCCAGCAGATCCTCGCCGGTCGAGCAGTATGCCGCCGCGGCGGCTCCCGTCACCACCGCGGCGAGGAGGACGGCTCTAACTGCCGCGCGCAGCGCGCTCGCGTTACCGATCGTCGTCAAAGAATCGTGACCTCCCCGGCCTCCAGCCGGAGTTGCTCTCCGCTGTCGGTCAGCACAGCCAGCCTGCCGTCGTCGAGCCACTCGACTGCCTCTCCCTCAATGCGCTCGTCGCCACATGCGATCGTGATCCGCCGGCCGCTGAGGCAATCGCGCTCCCGCACCTGTTCAACCAGTG